>CATLAX010000002.1 GCA_949878575.1 uncultured Alphaproteobacteria bacterium
GGATTCCACCAAGGGCACATGCACGCTGACGGTGTCAAGTGCGGGTGTTGTAACATACTCTGCAACATGTAATACGGGTTACACGCTTAGCGGCAACGGCACATCAACGCCGACATGCACCGGTGTGCAAAGTACGGTGTCTTTCAATCTAAATGGTGGAAGCAGCAACAAACCCAACAACGTCACAGCAACATATGGCAGCGATATGCCAGCGCTTAGCACCAGTGCAAACCCATATAAGACAGGACATTCTTTCTATGGATGGTTTGATTCAGCAACCGGCGGCAAGCAGTATTATACATACACTCGTAAATCCGCACGCAAATGGGACAAGACGGCATCAAGCGCGACACTGTATGCACGTTTTTACCCTAACGAAACATACTTTGCTTTTTATAAAAAACTTGACGAATACGACAACTATGAGGTCTCCTATAACATATACGAAACATATGGCGATGGTTGGTTTAACTATGAGACCGGCGAAGACATAACATCAATACCTGTACCGGAACGCGAAGGATACACATTCATAGGCTATTATGACAGAGAACGTTTGGACAATAATTCATTGTATGAGGATGTACAAACAACCACAACGATTGAATCCCCGACATTTAACACGGGTGTATTGCCGGCGAACACAACATATGAAGACAGTGACTCTATAGAATTGTTTGAAGCATGGGCGAAAACTTGTGAAATTCAGCCCGCCGCAGCAGACGGCGCTGTTCACGGAACCTGTACGACAACTGTCACGCCAGCTGATGACGAAGGCTATATCAATGTTAATTATAATGTTGAATGCCTGCCCGGATATTCCAGTAACGATGCTTTCCCATTCCCGTCATGTGAGGCTAACACGTATCTTGTGTTCTATAATAAAAACAATTCTGAGGCAACCGGAACAACAACGAAGAGCGTTCACACATATAATGAGGCAAAAGCGTTGACGCTGAACGGATACTCGCTAAGCGGTTATACATTTAATAGGTGGACAACCGCGGCTGATGGTACCGGCACAAAATATACGAACGGCCAGACTGTAAAAAATCTAACCGCAGAAAACGATGCACAAATAACCCTGTACGCCCAGTGGTGCCATAACTGTGCAAATGTACCTAATGGCTCTTGTTCGCTTAGCGTAGCCGATGGCACATGTAAATACACAACTAGTTGTAATCCTGGCTATAACATCAGCGGCAACGGCACGTATAATCCAACATGTAAAAACATTTTTTATACTATAACCTATAAGGCCGGTGACGGCGGCAGTGGCAACGATCAGACGCAAACCGTCTCATATAACACCAAATTTACAACCAAGGCCGCAAACACGTTCACCAAGGCAAATGCGACATTTGCCGGCTGGAGCGCCAGCAGCGGCGGCTATACCAATGCGGCGACAGAATACACATACACCACCGTGGGCAATGTAACACTGACGGCCACGTGGAACTGTAATGCCGGATATACGTTAAACAGCACAACAAAGGCATGCGATCCGTGTACGGCCGGCACATACAAGTCTGCTGTCGGCAACGGCACCTGCAGTGCGTGTACGGGACGCGCCAAATACAGTGGTTCGGCGGCAACAAAATGCACTGATGTATCCATCGGCTATTACACAACAGGCTGCAATGCCAGCAATAACAACTGTACCGGCCAGTCGCAATGCACGGGCGCCACATACTGCAGCGATGGCATTCAAAATAACTGTCCGGCACAGACATCTGGATGGACGCGTAATAGTGGCACCGGTTGGTCTGCGGTAACACAGTGCAACCAGACAAAGACAGGCACAAGTATTAATACGAACTGTTCTGCCGGTGTGTTGACCCAGAACGCAATCAACGCGACCACGTGGGGCGACGCAAAAATAACAACATCCCTGCAGGCAAAACCGGGGGCATATGTAAACGGCCAGACGTGTACGGCATGTTCTGATGGAACATACAGCGCCGGAGGCGCAAAGACCAGTTGTGACGCATGCAGCGCCCTGCCCGCGCCGGCTGTAACCGGTGGAACGTTTACATCGGTATCTCCGCGTAGCGCAAGTACCAACTGTCGCTATAAGGCACCAACACCGGAAAAACCGCTCCATTGTGAAACCAAGACCAGCAACACCATCAGTTACAGCGGCACGGCATGGGGAACGGATATATACAGTGTGACAGCAAAGACCGGGTCTATCATCAGTGGCAACAACACCAAGGACGCCACATGCACCCAGTGCCAGGCAGGCACGGTAAGCGCCGGCGGAACAGCAACAACCTGCGCCACATGTGCACCAGGAACCTATACATCCACAGCCGGCCAGTCAAGTTGTGCAGCGTGCCCGGCCGGAAAATACTGCACCGGCGGCACGAATGTGACCAACTGTGCGGTGGGAACGTACCGCAGCGCAACCGGCGGCAAGGTTGCGGCGGACTGCAGTGCGTGCAGCGCACTGACCGGCGTGTCGGTATCTGGTGGAACATATACGTCTGCGGCGGGTTCCACAGCGAACACCGCCTGTAAGTACACCGCGCCGGACAAGGCTATTACAGGTTGCAAGACTGTAACAACAAACACCGTCACATACAGCGGAACCGCATGGCCGGCAACAACATATAATGTTACGGCGAACGGCGGATACATCATTGCGAATAACGGCGCGGCCGGTGCAACCTGTACGCAGTGTACGGGGGCAAAGTACAGCGCCGGCGGCACGGCAACGACATGCGAAACGTGTCCCGGAACATATACCGCCAACACAACAAACGGTAAAAGCAACGTAAATCAGTGCCAGGTGTCATGTACAGCCGGATATGCGGTACAGACTGCGAACGAGGCCTGCAAAATAGTGGCCAGCGGCTATCAGACCGGCACGCACAAGGTTAATTACGGTTCCAAAACCCCGACTGCGACGGACAGCGCCAGTCCGGCGGCCGGAACATGGTACAGCTGTCTGACGAATTATAGTGCGTCCGGCACAACGGCCGCAGACCACGACGCGCGCAGCGACTGTAAGATAAGCTGCGGCGCTGGCACGCGCATAGCATCCCCCAACGCAACATCATGTACAACACCGGCTGGTAACTGGTGGATTGGGGCACACACTGTTGCGGCGGGCAGCTCATCGCCTGTAAACAACTGCAACACCGGATACGCCATCAGCGGCACGGCAGCAACAAATCATGACGCCGCAGCGGATTGCGGTATAACATGTAATGCCGGTTATTATATCCCAACAGCCGGTGGCGGATGCAAAGTTTGCACAGCCGGCAAATACTGCACCGGCGGTACAAAGAACCAGACGGAAACGCTGGCGGTGACGGGGAGTTGTCCTGCGGGTACATATAGCACGGGCGGCGCCACATCCAGTGCCTGTACGGCAGCAGTAAGCGGATATACCGCGGCGGTATGCGCAGCAAACAAATACAGTGATGCCGGCGCATCAAGTTGCACTGATTGTGCAACAGCCAAGGGCTATACCAACAGCGGAACCACTGCGGCCGCCCATGCAGGCATTGCATCCTGCAGGACAAGCTGCAAAGGCGACCAGTATGTTGCATCAGCCGGGGCCGGATGTGTAACGGTGGGCGAAGGCTATTATGGCCGTGAAGCGGCGGCAACATCTGTTGCCCAGAACGCGACACTGGCACGCACCCAGTGCCCGGCAGGATATCGCAACGGTGCGGCAACCACCGTGGAGGCCAACTGCGCAATGAGTGTTGCGGGCGGCAAATACGTTGCGGTTGCAAAAGAATCTGCGGCCAGCGGCACCTGTGCGGCGGGATATGCAAAGGCGGCGCATACCGTTACATACGGCAATACATCAAGCTGTGCGGCCTGCACCGGCGCAACCTATGCCGCCAATACCGGCCAGGCATCGTGTACCACTTGCCCGGCGGCAACGAATGCTACGGACGTATCAAGCTATGGCTATTACAACAAGGGTGGCACAAACGATCACACGGTCCGTGAAGGTTGCTATGCAATATTTAAGGCGAAGTCCGTACCAAACGGCAGCATGACCGGATACCAGTGTTATATTGACAAGGACACAAACGGGTATGGTTTGGCGGCAACCGGAAAAAGCTGTTGGGTAAATACATCACAGCTTAAGTGTAACGGCGGATACTATAACGCCGCGGCAAACGGCGGCGCGACACAGCCAAGTGCTTCCACGCTGGAAAATCTGTGGAATAACGCCTGTATCGGGGTTGGTGTCGGATACTGGTCCGGTGCGAACAGCCTGACGCGTACGCAGTGCGCAACAGGTCTGACCACCATCGGATATGGCGCCGGTGCCGACGAGGCGGCAGACTGCGGACGAGTGCTGCATGTTGGCGACACGAAACTGTACCTGCGCAGCACTAAAAAGACAACACCATCGCTGAATGTCAAAATCGGTAATACGACATTCTATGGCAACATGAGTACCGCCACCAAGGGAACGTTGCGGATAAACAGCGGCGGAACAAAATACAGCGTCCATGACGACAGTATGTAGACTGGCAGCGCTAATACGTGGCCCGTATAAAGCAAAACCGCCCCGATGGGGCGGTTTTGTATATCATTTCTGTTGGAATCGGCGACCGGGGCGTTCTTTTATTGACCGGGCGAAACGCAACGGCTAGTATAAACATGATGAAAAAGTATAATGTTGCAATTATAGGTGCCGGCGCGGCCGGACTTAGCGCGGCAGGGGCGGCACTGCGTCGTGGGCGCAGCGTTGTCATATTAGACATGGGCGACCGCCCCGCGCGCAAGGTCGCCGCATCAGGTGGCGGGCGCTGCAACTTTACCAACATGGCCGCCGGACGCGACAGATATTTTGGTAAAAATCCAGATTTTGTACGCGGCGCCCTGGCGCGCGTACGCCCGTCGGATATACTGGACTGGGCGGCCGGACACGGGTTGGGCTGGGTTGAAAAAAATCCGGGTCAGATGTTTTGCAAGACGGGCGCAGCAGACATTGTTCGCGCCCTGATGCAAGATGCGAACGACGCAGAAATATTGTACAACACCCCGGTAAAAAACGTACGTCGCGAACAATCCGGATTTGCCGTGGAACATGACGGCGGCATAATTTTCGCCGAACGATTGATAATCGCCACGGGTGGAATCTCTTTTGCAACATTGGGCGTGTCTGATACGGGATATACCGTCGCCAAACAGTTTGGACACAAAATCATACCACCGCGCCCCGCCCTGTGCGCTATTGACACAAACGCATTTCCGGCGGAATGGGCGGGCGTTTCCATACGCGCCGAAATCAAAATCGGCAGTCGCAAAATATCCGGCGACATGCTGTTCACGCATTTTGGCATAGGCGGCCCGGCGGTTTATTCCGCATCACTGGCGGGGACTGATAACGACATAATCATAAACCTGATGCCGGATATTGACGTACTTGACTGGCTGCGCAATCAAAAACACAAAAACGGGAAAAAATCAATTCATACCCTGTTGGGAATGCATTTGCCGACGCAAATAGCCCGCCATTTTGGAACAACGAACGGGAATATAGCCGACACACGCGACACAACACTGGCACAAATAGCCGGGCAAATTACAAACTTTAAAATCCCGGCCCGCACATGGCGCCATCATGGAATGGCCGCGGCAGAGGTTACGTTCGGCGGCGTTGACACCGGCGACATATCATCCAAGACAATGGAATCCAAACTGTGTCCGGGCCTGTTTTTCGCAGGCGAGGTAATGGATATTACAGGCGACCTGGGCGGCTTCA
This sequence comes from uncultured Alphaproteobacteria bacterium, assembly GCA_949878575.1. GTDB lineage: Bacteria > Pseudomonadota > Alphaproteobacteria > Rs-D84 > Rs-D84 > Enterousia. The sequence goes on from CATLAX010000002.1 coordinate 5,741, forward strand.
ACCTGCAGTGGGCATGGGCGTCTGGACGTGTTGCTGGCGAAAATGCATAAGGCGCGCATATATCAAACAAATTCAATAATTAATAAAAGGGGCGTCTGCCCCTTTTATTAATTTTCCTGTAACACCATGACGTTGCCGTCGTCAACAATCAGGTCCGGGTCATCGTTGTATGTTTTGTCACCGGTCCATACGTAATAGGAATAATTCGTGTCGGGCTGCCCCTGAATCTGAATTACATGATGACGCGTTTCCAACGTCAGATCACCGTCGCGTGGAACGGAATACTTTACCCGCCCCGTTTGAACATCCGCCTCAGCCCCCTGTGCGGCATCATAAACCGGATATTCATCCGTAACATATTCAACAGTGTCTGCATATTCAACATATTCACGCGGCGTATCGCGATTAGCGCTGCACCCCGCCGTCAAACACGCCACAGCCAGCAAAAATAGAGTTTTTGTATTCATGTAACATAGTATATCACAAAATTGTCAGAATATAAACACTATTTTTCCATCTTATCCAAATCCCGCGATATTGAACGCGCCAAATCATCCACCAGCGTTCCTATCCCGGCGGCATAGTCGGCATAGCTGTCGCCGCATTCCGCGGAATATTCCACACGGCGCGTACGGGCCGCGTTGCCATCAGCCATGATTGAATACATTGCATCCATGCGAACAGTACCGGGAACCGCACCGTCCAGGCTGTAAACCTCTACGAAAACGGCATAATCACCAACCTCGCCTACAAAATCAGAGCTTTTTACAGATGCGCCCGTCAACCGTTTGCGCAGACCGGATATAAGGCGCCGCTGTATCATCGGCGACAAGCCTTCGGCCCAGCGATGCTCTTGAACCATGTTTACGTTGACACCGGACGTGGTAACCATCTGGGGCCGGTCTATGTATTCCGGAATCTTTATCCGCCCGACATCAACACTCATTTTCTTGGCCGATATGGCCGTGCCCCCCGGATTGTCCCCCAGCGTATAATACGCCGGTTCCCCGGAATTCCGCGCACAGGCGCATAACAACAATCCACATGCCAGTGCAATGTATTTGGTCATGACTTATTACCTCCCCTTGATGATTGCATTCGGATGCTGTTCCAAATAATCGGCCAGATTCCGCAATGAATTGGCAGCCCGACTGACATCCTGGGCCGCATGATTAAAATTATTCAACGTTACTGCGGACTGTTTTGCCAAATCCCGGCTGACCTGGGCCGCGGGACGCAAAACGGCCCGAAATTCACTTAATGTGGCGTTCATATTTTCAACCAGTTCCTTGAAAGGTATGTTTTCAAAACTGGCCGACAATTCCGTGGACGAAGAAAGAACAGTCGGTATCTCGTATACATCGTCATTTGGGAATCCTGTTATGGTTGCACGCGCCGGCTTTACGTCCAGCTCTATCATTAACTGGCCGGTTAGCAGATTTTGCTTTATCAGACGCGCATGCAGCCCTTTTTCCACCATGACGGATACCAGCTGGCGCTCTGACCAGTTGTCATGCCCGACCGGCAGGGATATTATCTTTTGAATATTGTTAAATGTAATGTATACGGGTATATTGAACTCATACGTATTTGTATCCGGCACGATTTCTATCCTGACAACCTTGCCAACCTCCACCCCGTTTAAAACAACAGGCGACCCGATGGATAGCCCCTTGATGGATTCATGAAAATACATTACATACATGTCTTTGTGCCGGGCCTGGTACCCCAGTCCAAACGCAACAACAATTATAGCGGCAAACGCAAGAATGCCCGCAATAATAAACGCGCCAACTGTTTTTTTATTCGGATTGTGTCTCATTTATTTTTTTCCTCTGGTTAAAAAATTCAATACCGCCGCATCCGGCGCATGACGCAACAAGTCATGCGGGCGGCCGCGCGCCGTAATCCCATGCGCATCCGGCGACAGGTAAATACAATCATTCGCAACCGCAAATATGGAATCCAAATCATGGGACACCATTACAATTGTTGTTCCCAGCGTGCGGTTTATATTTAAAATCAGGCTGTCCAATCTGCCGGCGGACACGGGATCCAGACCTGCTGACGGCTCATCCAAATATAAAATCCGCGGATTTCTGGCCAGAGCCCTGGCCAGACCGACCCGTTTTTTCATTCCCCCGGACAGCTGGGCCGGATACAAATCCCCGGCATCCGGCAAACCAACCAAGGCCAGTTTTTCCGCCACAATATCATCTATGCCCGGCACGGCACCGCCGGAATTCCACACCAGCGGCATTGCTATGTTTTCCGATACCGTCAACGATGTAAACAGCGCCGCCCCCTGAAACAGCACGCCGACATCACGCATTATGTCACAACATGCGGCATCGGATGCAGAGGTTAAGTTTTTTCCGTTTATTACAACCCTGCCCGAATGCGGCGGAATTAAACCGGACATTGCCCGCAACAAAGTGCTTTTACCGCAACCACTGGGGCCGATTATGGCAAAGACGGCGCCGGCCGCCACATCAAAAGATATGTTTTTTAACACGGTTCTGTCGCCGTACCCCAATGTCAGACTGCAAACACGTATCATAGGCGATGTCATATGCCCAACACCTCAAATATAAATGTTATAAAACCTGTCGCCACAACCATCCACACGACCGACGACACAACCGCGCGCGTTGCGGCCGCACCAACAGAGCCCGCATCACGCCCCGAGTAAATTCCGTAATAACACCCACACAACGCAATTATAATCCCATATACAACACCGTGGAAAATCCCGACAAAAAAGTTCTGCCAGCCCAATGCATCCATTGTATAAGCCATGTATTCCTGCATCGGGATACGAAACATAAGAACGCCGACCGCCGCACCGCCCAGTATCGCCATCACATCCGCCAACAGCGTCAATATCGGCATGCATACGACCATTGCGGCCAGGCGCGGCATTACCAAAAAATCAGACCGCCCTATTCCCATGACCCGCATGGCGTCCAATTCCTCGTTCGCGGCCATGGCGCCTATTGTCGCCGCATATGCCGCCCCTGTACGACCAGCCATGATAACCCCCGTCATCATTGCGCCCATAATACGAATTGATGCAATGGCAACCAGGCTGGCCACATAAATCTGGGCCCCAAACAGCTTTAACTGGGCGGCACCGACAAACGCCAAAATAAGACCGATAAGAAAACTTATCAAAGATACAATCAAAACGGCGCGCGGACCAACCGCTTCAAACGCCAGCCACCAGTCCACGCGCCTGACATGTCCGCGCCCCGTAATCCGCCGCCATATGGAACACGCAACCTCTCCCATAAATGCCAGCGATCGGCGCACGGCGTAATATACGCGCATTCCCAGGTCGCCGACCGCCTCAAAACACGCATCCGCGCAATCACCGACACCGGCACACCGAACATCTGTTTCAGAAAGTGCTGTTTCCCGTTCCACCAATTCCCATACCCTACCGAATATAAGCCTATCACAACAGGAACTTTTGTTCAACCATTATAAACCAAAATCATTAATTTTTTTAATGTTTTTGGTTTACTTTTGCGCCCCGTGTATGATAATATTCCTAATACGCAAACGGGTGACAAAAGAAAATGACGATACGCGAACACATCAAAACGCACAGGAAATGGAAACAAAATCCGATTGAATGTGCTTTGCAGGCCGGCGACACGGCCGCACGTGCGGCCACGCAAATCGCAGATTTGCGTCCGTTGCGCGAATTTTTGAAATCCGGATACGGCATAACTGATTTGCGCGCCGTGGCCAGTGTAATATGCAACAAGTTTTTTACCGGCACGGATGCAAAGGGGCGAAAACTGTTTATAAAATCCGGAAACCACGCCGGAATATATGAAAACGAATATCGCATGGGGCGAATGCTTTACGATATTGACCATGAACATTTTATAGAGCCGCTGTATTACAACGACTATGACAAATTCAATTTCTTTGCAAATATGTACACCAACGGAACGACCCTAAAAACAGCCGTCATGACAGGCCGGCTAAGCGATTCAGACAAGGCGTCGGTTATTGGCGACATATGGCGCATATTTTGCGCGATGCGAAAATCAGACGTTGTTCATCGCGACATACGTCCGGACAACCTGATGATAACGGACGGGCGCCTGGTACTGATTGACTTTCAGCTGGCGGTGTTAAAAAGCAACTATGTTGAGCTGGAATATCTGGCCCGGCGTCCGAACCGCCTGCGCAAACTGGGGAACAAGCATTTTAGATACCGCCCATTTACATGGGACGACGCTTATTCATTATTAAAGGTAATGGAATTTGTCGGCCGGCGGAAATATTACGGTCTGCGTTACGATATAATATATAAAAACATCAAATCTTATGTCGGTGTAGATAAAATAAAATCATCCGTGCGCGAAAACGATATTCATCGTGTCGTCCGCCATATAAAACAAATGCGGATATAATACGAATTATATACAAAAACATAACAACACACTGGTGTCAGGATTAGTTTTTTCCCAGTCTTTGAATGGCACGCAAATTACTTGGTTACTTATTTAACAGTTCTTCAATAATTGATGCCCTGATTGATGCGATTAAAACCTTTCAAAAAGATAATGGTTTGACCGCGACGGGTAAAATATTTCCGGGCGATGCAACAGAATCTGCAATAAACAGTAAATTTGAATCACATGGTGCGATATTTGAATATCCGGTGAATACAAACAAAAATCAAATCGCAATATTTGATGGTAAAACGTTGAGCCTGTATGAAAACGATAAAAAGGTAAAATCATGGAATGTCTGGAAAGCCTGACTATCAAGGAAAAGAAAATCAGGGTTTGAAAAATAAGGGTCCATTGCCCGAAGGCACATACGTTGCAAGGCAGTCAAAAATACAACAAATAAATTTAACCGATGCCGCATTAGGAGCGACGCGTATTGTTGGAATAAAAGCAGGAGGATGGCCGGGGTCTTATTATTCGTGGGGCAAGCACAGAGTTTGGCTGGAACCTTCACAAGAAACAAACACATACAACCGAAATAAATTTAGTATTCACGGCGGTTGGCGGCCAGGATCTGCCGGTTGTATTGATTTGACCGACGAAATAAATACTTTTATTAAAACATTAGAAAATACTGGCAAAGATTTGGTTGTTAAAGTAAAATATAATCAATGAGACGGTGGCAAAAGGTAGTTTTCTGTATATTGTTATCTGTACATGCGTTTATTATATATGCATGCATTAATGGTTATTATGACGCAGTTATAAAAAATTGTGCAAGTTGGGGGGCTGGTTTTGATTGCCCTTGGGGTAGTGATGCAATGGGTGTAGCATGGACAGATCCATTTGTATATGTTTCTCTGTTAAGTCGTGATATTATGAATTCTATAGTGTGTATTATATTCGCATTTTTGGCAATACATAAAAAGACTTATAAAGTTGCAATTTGGTTCTTGGTATTACCGCTATTGATTAGCCTGTGCGCCAATGTTGTTGAAACACAACTGTCTAATCACATTTTATATTCCCCGGCCTTGAACAGTTAAACGCATGATTTTTCTGAACGGTTTAAAAACGATAACGAAGATTTAATTATTCGTATAAAATATTAAACATGACACAAAGGAAAGCCTATTTTTTATCAACCACAATGATATTGTTATTTGCATTGGCAATAATGTTTGCCTTTGACGCATATCAGACTGACGGCAAATATGACGGATTGTGGGTATTTTGTTTTTCATCTACGATACACAGACTCGACTATGGAATTATAACAGATACTTTATTGGCCATTTTGTTCGGCATCTGGGGGACTGTTGTTGGAATCAAACTGAATAAATATTTCAAGTGGCACTGGTTATTAGTATTTCTATCCGTGCCGCTTGGTGTGGCCATACTTGTGTTTTGCCGGATGACGTTAGACTATATCTTGTTTTAGGTGTTCCACTGCCAGGGCGAAAAGGCCAATGTATAGAAGGTGGTTTTTATTTGCCGATTTTTGGAAATTTACGATATACCATGGATGAGCTATAAATAAAAAGCCCCCGGTTTTCCGGGGCAAAAGAAACATCCCGCGGGGTTTCCGTGGGATGCGTCATATTCCTGGCGGAGGTAGATAATTCTACGATCAATTGCATACAACAACAGGGAATTTACAGGGAAATTTTGGATTTTGAGACTCTAATCACCAGATTTTACACCGCGACAACGGCGCATATTGCCGAGTTGCCATAAAAATTTCCTAAACAAATAACAGGGAATTTAATTCAAAATCTATCTTTTTTATTGATTTTTTAGCCAATTTTTGATATAATACTCAACAAGTTAAGCAGGCGATTTTGTCGCCGTTTTTTATTGCTCTGCCCGATGTCGGCTGGGCTTTTTTATTACCCAAAGGAAGAACTATGAAAAAGTCACATATCGTCATTTCCGACATAACGTGCATGAAAGAAAAATTCTGCATAGCCGGTTTTGACACCTATGAAAAGCGTATGAAACGCCTGATGATCGACGGCAGTTATTGGAACCCCAATCAAATTCCGGACGCATATTGCGAAATATTGGTCAATAACGAAGAATTCAAGGAGCCACGTGATTACCCACACCGAACCGAAGATGTAAATATAGACTTTGACTCCATCGAGATATTGCAAGAATTTGAACCAGGTAAAGATCTGGCAAATGCTTTGCGCGATAGCGTTTCAAGAGATATACAGGGCATATTTCATCATCACGTCAAAGAAAATACCTATGTGCTACAGAAAACCAAATGTCCTTCATTGGGTGCCATATTGATTCCGGCACACAATATTGAATTCTTTACAGAAGACGGAAAACTGCGCGCACGTATCACGGATTATTCCAAACAGACTTATGAATTAAAAGTTAGTTGCAAATACTTGCGCGATATATTTGAAAAAGATAAAGATGTCGAAACTCTGAATAATGCCATTGCCGCCAGCCGGTATGCCCATTGTCGCATCGGATTGGCACGAAAGTTCCTGATGCAGGAAAATCATTGCTATTTGATGCTAAACGGGCTATTTTTGTACTGATATGGCAAAGATTTTTACGATTGGTTTCAGTGGTAAAAGTCCTGACGCGTTTCTGGATGTGCTAAACGCGGTGCGTGTGCGTGCTATTTGGGACATACGCCTGTGGCGCACCAGCACACACGTGCCATTCTATAGTGGCGACAGTTTGGTGGGTGTGCTGGGGACGCGGTACGAATATCACCCAGAATTCGCCCCAAGCACCGAAATCCTTGCTGGGTACAAAGACGGTCGCATCACCTGGCCCGATTATGAACGAATGTATCGCGAATTATTGGCCGCGCGCCACCCGACCGTGGAGCTGACGCGAGACGCCATTGACCGCATATGCCTGTTATGCACTGAAAAATCCGCCACACAATGCCACCGCAGACTGGCTGCTGAATATATTGCAGAACAGTTCCCAGATATTGAGATTGTGCACTTATAAAAGCAAGATTATCTATTCCAAACACTTTCTAAATAAAAGGAAAAGCTGCCACTAAATACCATTTGGATGTACATATGGCTCCAATTTGGCCATACTTAGATAAGTAACGATAATTACCAGCACAGTAATAACCCTTTCTATCTGATAATCAAATATTTGCCGTTCCAGGCAAGCCACTATATTTGTGTGCTTAAAATCACAGTATTTTAAGTAAAAATGTTTGAATCTTTGCTCGTCTACGCCATCCATATTTTCCGAAAATGTTCGCAAATATTCTTCGATATTCGGGTGTTCATAGTTTTTTTCTATGAGCTTAATCTTTTCTGCATTAGTACCCAGACGGGTATTTATCTTTTTGATAATATCTTCATGTTTTTGTTTCGAATTTTTAGCATCCTTTATAATATTGCTCCCAACAGGATAAAACAATTGTAAGAATGCTGTATACGCATTCCAATCGGCATCTTTTTCTAAACTTTTACTTGTTCTCAAGATTTCTAGCATTATTCCAGCATAAGCACGAGCGGTATATTTATAAAAATTATTTATCCGTTCTTCATCCGTTTTGCCGTCTTTGATATAACTTAACATTGCACAGGTTTCCATAACATGCCCAGCAATGATAAAAGCATCATAGATTTGCTTTTTATCCAACAATATCAAGAATGATTTGATTCCATCACAAACCCGATCATACAAATGCCATTTAGTATATTCAAACGTATCTGAAGTACCTTCAAACTCTGGCATTGACTCCGGCACAAAATCTCGAAGAATTTGTAATTCTCCAGCGGGTGTTTTCAAAAAATCAATCGGATACTTTTTCATGCTATTTATCCTTTATTGCATAATCAATACCTATAACTTTTATATCTTTAATATGACCATCGGCCAGATTGTAAACAAAACCGATAACACCGTTGCAAAGGGTGAGCATCAGGCGATATTACCAACTGACCTGTTTGAACGCGTGCAAACGGCCCTGCAGAATAATGCGAATAATAAGTCCGAAACACACGGTTCGCCCAATTTGTTAACTGGCAAATTATTTAATCATAACGGCGTGCATCCATAATTTGTTTTGCAGCAGGCAATACCGGTGTTCGCGTTAAAAGAGAAAGATCTTTATTGATAACCAAGTCAGCCATTTCTATTATTGATTGCGCCACAAGTTCTTCATTTGCTATTTCCCAGAACGCACGTAATCTATTTGCCTTGGACGTTCCATTCTTTAAGTATTGTTCATCAGTTATATCAACCCCAATGGCGGAGAAAAATTCCGCAAATGACTTGTCAGAAAAGTCTAGCACATAGCCGTTATTCATCCCAAAGGCTTCTTCCAATAATTTTTTGTCCGACAGTTTAATATTCGCCATTTGATATTCCTTACATTAATTTTATGCATTACATATAGGATTTTGAGAATGAAATTCAAGTTATTGCCTCACTGAATTTGGGCAAGGTATGCTGTGCGAGGAATTTTGGTGGGATTGGGCGAGATGGTGGATATACACTGGTACCGTTGCTGATAAAAATCCCCGGAATCCGGGGTAAAAGAAACATCCCGCGGGGTTTCCGTGGGATGTTCTATATTCCTGGCGGAGACGAAGGGATTCGAACCCTTGATACCGTTGCCGGTATACTACATTTCCAATGTAGCGCACTAGACCAACTATGCGACGTCTCCGGGTCTCTTTTTTTCTATTCCGCCTCGTCTGCGGCGACGGAGGCCTCCTGTTCCAGCTCTGCTGCGCCGGACGGGTTATCTGACAAAGCGTTTTCCAGTTCCGCATCTATCTCGCGCAACAGAGGATCTTCCGTTCCAACCTCTAACGAACCTTCGTCGGCGGCAACAATCGGCGTTTCTTTATACGACTGCACAAATTCATGACGAACAGTGTCCATATTTAATTTGCCGCTGGCGATTTCACGCAATGCCACAACAGTCAGTTTGTCATTCGTCTTGTCAACAACAGGTTCCGCCCCGCCGTTTAAATCACGAACACGTTGTGACGCCAGCATCCCCAGCTCATAACGGCTTTCCACAAATGGTAAAGTATCAGAATTCGTTGTACGGGCCATTATCAAATCCTTTGTTGAAATCGTTTTTAACCTCGCTATAATGCCCTAAGGATGTAAAAAATGCAAGCAGAAAATAATAAAAGTGACATTCGTGTTATGGCATTCGGATGCCGTTTGAACTCGCTGGAGGCGGAAAAGATTCAACACATGCTGCATGGCGCAATAAATACAGCAATCGTGGTAAACACATGCGCCGTTACCGCAGAGGCAGAACGCCAATCCGGCCAGGCGATTAGAAAAATAGCCCGTGAAAATCCGCGCGCACCAATATTTGTAACAGGATGTGCGGCGACACGCAATCCGACACTGTTTTTAGAAATACCGAACACCATCATTATTCACAACCGTGACAAAATGAACCTAAATGCATATATTGACGCCTTGTCGGCCGCCCCATGCGACATATTGTCACCGAAAATTGCCAAATTTGAACAGCACGCACCGGAAATGTCAAAACAGTTCGTTCAAATTCAAAACGGATGCAACCATAAGTGCGCATACTGTGTAACACGACTGTTGCGCGGGCCTGCAAAATCTTTTGAATACGACCAAATTTTGGCAGATGTTAAAACCGCCGTAAGAAACGGTTTTAACGAGATTGTTTTGACCGGCGTTGACATTGCCAGCTATGCCGGCGGCGGAATGCTGATTTCCGATTTGTGCCGCACCCTGTTACGTGACGCGGCCGGCATAAAAAGACTGCGTCTGTCGTCAATGGACCCCGCATCACCGGAAATATTTAAGATTATGGATTTAATGGAGGCGGACGCACGCATGATGCGGCACATGCATCTGTCAATGCAATCCGGTTCTGATAAAATACTGCGCGAAATGGGCCGACGGCACAATTCCGACATGGTGCGCAAAATCGCCGCACGCGGCGATGAAATCGGCGTCACGTTCAGCTGGGATATTATCTGCGGATTTCCGGGCGAAACCGACGTTCTGTGGGAAGAAACGATGGCACTGGTGCGCGAAACACGTCCAATAAAGGTGCATGCCTTTCCTTTTTCGCCGCGCCCGGGGACCCCGGCGGCGGACATGCCGCACCAGATAGACCGCGGCGTGTCAAAACAGCGCGTACACGACATTGTCGCCGCCGCGGAACATAACCGCATGGAATTCATGCATTCACACATCGGCGACGTTGTACAGGTATTGGTGGAACAGAACAACACCGCGCGCGACCCGCATGACATCACGGTAAAAATCGCTGGCGCCCCTATATCCGCCCGCAGCGTGTGTCTTGTACGCACGACAGGCATTTGCGGCGACGCGTTCAACGCCGAAAAAGTATAAAAAACTGTTGCCTTTGGCCATACATTACTGCTAGTATCGTCATATCATGAAAAAGAAAATATTTATCCTGTTTACATTATTTATCACAACCGCTGCGCATGCCGAATTTTCAACAAAGGCAAAATCCGCATTCCTTGTTGACTATGATTCCGGCGTTGAAATTGTGGCAAAAAACGCGGACACATTAATGCCGCCGTCATCAATGATAAAGCTGATGACGCTGGCCGTGCTGTTTGATGAAATCAAGGCCGGGAACCTGCACATGGATGACCGCATAACGGTTGGCAAAAACGCCGACTATAACGATCCGAAATGGTACCCGGCCAGTAAAATATGCCTTAGCGCGGGTCAGACAATAACCGTGCGTGATTTGATTCTGGGGCTAATTGTTCTGTCCGGGGGTGACGCATCTGTTGTCGTTGCGGAAAAACTGGGCGGCAGCGAGGCAGAATTTACAAAAATGATGCAGGACAAGGCGCGCGCAATCGGAATGACACAGTCAACGTTTGGAAATGCAAGCGGCCTGCCCGATCCAAACAATTTGATGACAAGCCGTGAACTGGCCACACTGGCCCAGCACATTATCGGGGACTATCCGGAAATATATCCGATGTTTGCAACAAAGCGGTTTGAGTTTGGCGAACACAAAACAGACTGGTGCCGGGAATGGGGACGCACCCATACGATGAATTATAACAAGCTGCTGTTCATAATGCCGGGCGCTGACGGGTTAAAAACCGGACATACCGCCGACGGCGGGTATGGCATGGTCGCCAGCAGCAAGGTCGGCGGCCGTCGTTTAATCGGTGTTATCAACGGGTTTAACGGCAAGGGTCACGACGCCCTGGCCAGCGAGATGAAAAAACTGCTAACCCACGGATACGAAACAACCACAACAAAGGTATTTTACCGCGCAGGCGATAAAATTGCGGATATTCCCGTATGGTATGGGCGCAAACCAACTGTTGACGCAACGGTTGAAAAAAACTTTGCAATAACAATGCCAAAAAACACGGATATGAGCGGTCTGCGCGTGCTGGCACGTTATGAGGACCCGTTTCCAGCCCCCATTGAAAAGGGTGCGGTTGTCGGCGAAATTATTGCGGAACAAAACGGCAATGTAATCGCGCGCGCGCCACTGGTTGCGGCATCACGCGTATCCAAGACCCAGTTTTTTGGACGCGCAATCAAAAATATCCGCGTAATGCTGGGGGGAAAATAAAAAATGGCGCCAAAGAAAGCCCCCGCATACACGTTTCCCGACCCGATTGACAACGATACATTAATCGGACATGGCGACGTTATGCGCAGCTTTGCGGACGCATGGGCCGCACGCGACACTCATCCGATACATCCGGTATGGATGCTGACCGGGCCGCGCGGCATCGGCAAGGCGACACTGGCATACAAAATTGCAAAAACGGTTTACGGAAACGTCGGCGATTTCTTTATCATTGACCTGGCGCGCAATATTGACAAGGACGGGAAAAGCAAATCCGACGGCAAGGTTATATCGGTTTACACCGTACGCGCAATGATAGAACGCATGCAGATGTCGTCCATGTCGGGCGAATGGCGCGTTGTTCTGATTGATTCTGTTGATGAATTAAACACCGCCGCATCAAATGCAATATTAAAATTACTGGAAGAACCGCCGGCAAAAACACTGTTTTTACTGGTCACACACCAACTGGCAAACGTACTGCCAACGGTGCGGTCGCGCGCACGCGTGGAAAAGATGCGCCCGTTGAACCTATCGGAGCTGCGTGAACTGTGCGCCAGATTCATGCCGAACGCCGATATCGGCACCGCCACATTAAAACTGGCCAACGGCAGTTTTGGAAAAATAGCCGCACTGAAGGCATCCGGTGGCGACGAAATATACGAAGAACTGCTGGAACTGCTAAAAAATCCGCGCACGGAATACGGCGACATGATGGCGATGGCAAAAAAAATCGCACCGAATCCTGAATTGCACGGAATACTGCTGGATGCGGTTGCGTCATTTGGCCTGGCCGAACTGTATCCGGAAACAACGCATGCAATCGCGGATATTGCAAAGGTTAATCTGGAACCTGAAATTGCGGTTTTTAAAATTATCATGGATATAAAAAAATGCTTATAGACACGCACTGCCATTTAACCGATGCCGCAATGTGCGACAATTTGGACGGGGTGCTGCGCCGCGCGGCGGATGCGGATGTGGGCCAAATAATTTGCCCAACCGACGATCCGGCGGACATTCCGGCGGCACTGCGCACGGCGGAAAAGTATGACAACGTGTTTGCCACCATCGGAATTCATCCGGAACACGCGGATGCGGATGCGACAGAATATCTGACAGATGCGGTTCTTAACCACCCCAAAGTGGTCGGCATCGGCGAAATAGGCCTGGATTACCATTACGGCGCGGACAACCGCCATGCCCAGATAGAACTGTTCCGCGCCCAGCTGGAAACAGCGCGCAAACACGGCCTGCCCGTTGCGATACATACGCGCGACGCGGAACAGGATACGGCGGAAATTTTGCACGGCGACGTGCGCGGTGTAATGCACTGTTATACCAGCGGATGGGATTTGGCAAAAAAGATGCTGGACCGCGGATTCTTTTTTTCCGCCAGCGGTATTTTGACATTTAAAAATTCTGATGCCGTACGGGAAACTTTTTCCAAAATTCCGATTGACCGCATCGTCATAGAAACAGACGGTCCGTATTGCGCACCCGTGCCGCACAGGGGGACGTCATGCGAACCGTTCATGGTTGCCGATACCGCACGCGTACTGGCCGGGATAAAGGGTGTTGGGATGCCGGAACTGGCACACATTTTAACAGAAAACACATACAGGCTGTATCCGCGGATGCGCCGCTTATAATGCTTGATTTTTTGCGCATGCAAACGTAAAATAATCCACATGGCACGACAAATAATCAAATCAGGTCAGGTTTCTGAAAACCGCAAGGCGCGGTACGCCTATTCTATCAATGACACGATAGAGGCTGGCATTGCCCTGACGGGCGCCGAAATAAAATCCGTGCGTTATGGCCTGGTTACCATTGTTGACGGTTTTGTGCAAAAACGTGGCGGCAACCTGATGCTGGCGGGTGTGGAAATTCAAAAACTGCCGACGGCGGCGCGCATTATAAATTTTGACGAAAGACGCCCGCGCCAGCTGTTGCTGCACCGCGCCCAGATTAACAGACTGGCCGGGAAATTACAGGACAAGGGCGCGACAATCGTTCCGCTAAAACTGTATTTTAACAACCGCGGCCGGTTAAAGGTTTTGCTGGGCGTTGGTTTCGGCAAAAACAAGATAGACAAACGAGAAACAATCAAGCGGCGCGAATGGGACAAGAGCAAGGCCCGCCTGTTAAAACACAACTGATGTCCCGCGTATTGCATTGTGCGGGACGTTTTATTTAGCGCTTGTGTTAAAATTCATATGCGGGTATGATGTATGCATACGGAAAGGATATGCCATGAAAAAACTATTCGCCCCAATTCTGTTTGCCGTTGTTTTGTTTGCCCCCACGCAGTCACATGCGGCCGGCACACGTCCGGGCGGTGATATCCCACACTATGAAAATCTGCCGAACAATACTGAAATGTGTACGGCGCACCCGGAATTATGCACGGATGCGGCGAAAACACACGCCAAGAAACATAAAAACAACACGGGAACAATTGTTCTGGTATCCGTGGCGGCCGGCGCCGTCTTTGCGGGCGCAATGTATTATTTCTTTAAGAAGCAGCCGTCGGAAAACAATCCGGGTCAGGTAAAGCTGGCGGAATTTTAATCTTTATCGCCACCACATGCACGCGGATGTGCATGCGCGTATATGTCGCAAATTTCCGCCATGTTTACGCGGGTATACAGCTGTGTCGTGGACAGGGACGAATGTCCCAATAATTCTTGCAGAGTACGCAAATCCGCCCCCCCGGACAACAACGCCGTTGCAAAGGTATGACGCAGTGCATGCGGCGTGACATAATCAGGCAACTGCAAATATTTGCGCAATTTTTCAACGACCTTTTCCGCCATTCGCGGCGTCATGGCCAGACCGCGAACACTGCGAAAAACATAATCTTCCGGTGCGCCGCCAAACGGGCATGCCTGAATATATTTATCCAGTGCCTCATACACGGCCGGCAAAACAGGCACAATCCGCTGTTTGTCGCCCTTGCCCGTTATGCGCAAAGTGTCTGGACGACCGGCAATATCACCGTGACGCAAACTTAACGCTTCTGATATACGCAGACCACACCCGAACAGCATTACCACCAACGCCCAGTCGCGCGCGGCAATCCACGGTTGCGCCGCATCAACGGCGCCTATGGCGTCATGCATTGCGCCAACATCCGTGCTTTCTATTGCCTTTGACAGCCTACGCGGAACCTTTGGCGACGATATAAGGCCGATTGAGTTGTTTTTTACGCCGTGTGCGCGTGATAAAAAACGATAAAACGAGCGCATTGACGACATCGCCCGCGCCGTTGACGTATGCGTCAACCCGCGTCTGGCACGAGACGCCAGCCACGCACGAAAACACAACGTGTCCGCACGCACCATGTCACCCATATTCGGAACAGCACCGGCATAATCCGTGTAAAACTTTATAAAGTCGTCAATATCCGACTGATAAGCCGCCGCCGTGTGCGCAGAATAATGTTTTGTCTGCGTCAAATATGTTATAAATTCGGCGACGGCTGCATTCATTGCTTATTTTATTTCAAATACCGCGGAAACATTAACGGTGATCTGGGTATCCTGGGAAACTATGCCGCCGCCGGAATACGCGACCGCATCTTCGGCCACGGCCATCTTTGCACTGCGCAGGAAATTCGCCGTCGGACGCGTAACACTGGCGGTTGACGCCCCGTATTCCACAGCCAGCATTTTACCAGCGCGACGCCCGTCGCCCGCCGCCAGCGCGTTTGCACGCCCGCGCGCATTTTCAACCGCACGCCCCAGACATTCTTCCAGTACAGGCTTCATCGCCTCGGAACTGGTGAACATGCGCAGATTCTCGGAATAAACATTCTGCTGGCCGGCAAACTGGCTTAATATTTTTTCAATCGTGTCTATGCTGTCTGCAGAAACCTCAACCGCGATATTTGTTTCAATACCCAACACAACAGATTTTTGCGCCGCGCGATCCCATTCCGTTTTTTCATAAGAATCAAACTGTGTCGTCTGCATCTTGACATCCTGGGTCTTTAGATATGCCGTTATTTCCGCCATTTTCGCAGACGCACGCTTCATGGACACCGCCGCCGATTTATCCAGCGTTGTCACACGCAGTGTAATCGCCGTTCTGTCTTTTGGGGCCGTTGTCAAACATTCCCCGTTTACCGCTATTGTCCGCGGCGTTTTTGACGTATCAACACGACCGCACACAATCAAAACCGCGGCCGTAACAATAAATGCCGCACCCCATATTACTTTCTTGTTCATTTTTCCTTCCTCCATTGTTTTTATTATCAACCCAACATGGCGCGACGTACACGCTTATACGTTTCCGCCGCAACGACGCGCGCACGGGCGGCGCCGTCGTCCAAAATCTTGTCAAGCTCTGCCGTATTGTTCATCAGCCGTTCGTACTCCATGCGCGGTGCGGACAACACACTGTCCATCTTTTCAAATAAAATTTTCTTTGCATCACCATATCCCATGCCGGCCAAAAGCTGCCCGTGCATGGCCGCAACCTCGTCTCTGGCGGCAAAATGCTTATACAGTTGAAATATGGTTAATGTATCCGGATCCTTGGGCTCGCCGGGTAACCTGCTGTCCGTGATGATGCGCATCACTTTCTTTTTTAATTCCGGCGCCGGCGCAAACAGCGGTATTACATTGCCATAAGACTTGCTCATCTTGCGGCCGTCCAGCCCCGGAATTATCCCGGTATCCCTGCCGATTTCCGGAACCGGCATTTTAAACGTTGGGCCGTAAATATGATTGAAATACCCCGCAATATCACGCGCAAACTCCACATGCTGTTTTTGATCGGCGCCAACGGGAACAATATCTGAATTATAAAGCAATATATCCGCCGCCATCAATACCGGATACGTATACAGCCCCATGTTGACACCGGCATCAATATCCAAACCCGCCGCCGCGTTTTTGTCCGTTGCCGCCTTGTACGAATGGGCGCGGTTCATCAGTCCCTTTGGCGTAACGTTCATCAGCATCGTTGCCAGTTGTGAAACCTCTACAATATCAGACTGACGAAACAGGACGGCATTTTTCAAATCCAGCCCCAGCGCCACCATAATCGCCGCAATTTCATACGTATGCCGGCGCAGAGCCGCCGCATCACGCATAAAGTTCAACGCATGCAAATCCGCAATGAACATAAACGTCTTGTTTGATTTTGACATTTCCACCAACGGTTTTAACGCACCGACGTAATTTCCCAGATGCGGCATGCCTGTTGGCTTTATACCCGTTAAAACAATTTTGTCAGACATTGTAAACATAACCTTTTCTTTCTTTTTAATAGTAAAACGTTTTATATGAAAATCAAAGCGCAAAATTAAACACCCCGAAACTTTGTCCGGGGTGCGCATACAATTTTTTAGTGATTGTATATTGATTATCGCATGTTTTTTTCGTTACTCAACAGGAATAAAGTCCGATATGTATAACAAAAGTTAAAATTAATAAAAAAAATGCTGGCATTTAATCCCAAAATGCGATATTATTCATAACGCAACAAAGAAAGTATTGTTGTGGGCCTTCAAACCCAACACTATAAAAAAATTTCCAACAAAGGTTGGAGTATGCCGAATATATTGAATAAGCATGCAATTTATAGTGATTGTTTGAAGCTCCAACCACCTACTTTCGGTGGTATTTTTAATGGGGCTTTACCGTCTTCTCATCTCCAATCAAAGAAACGGTAGCCCCACTTTTTTATTTTCTTTTTCCGGCGCCGCAAACAAAAAAATCCCCGCAATATTAGACATGCGGGGATTATTGGGTTTAAAGCATCTATTAACGAGAATAGAATTCAACAACCAGTTCCGGGAACATCTGAACCGGATACGGAACATCCGCAAATGCCGGCACGCGTGTGAATGTAGCGGTGAAATTCGCGCTGTCCACGTTGATGTAATCCGGGAATGTGCGTTCCGCCGATTCCAGCGCCAACACAACCAACGGCATCTGCTTTGCCTTTTCGCTAACCGTGATGACATCGCCCGGCTTTACCTGATAAGACGCAATCTTTACACGTTTGCCGTTTACATAGATGTGACCGTGGCTGACCAGCTGGCGGGCAGAGAAAACCGTCGGCGCCAGTTTGGAACGGTATACAACCGCATCCAGACGACGTTCCAGCAAACCAATCAGATTATCCGGCGCGTCACCCTTCATATTATCGGCTTCCAGATAATATGCGCGGAATTTCTTTTCGCCGATATTGCCATAATAACCCTTCAGCGTCTGTTTTGCACGCATCTGTTTTGCATAATCGGATGAATTTCCACCACGAGATGTCGGCCCATGCTGGCCCGGCTTATACTTACGCTTGTTAAACGGGGATTTAGCCTGACCCCACAGGTTTACACCCAGGCGACGGCTTATCTTCAACTTACGAGTGCTGCGTTTTGCACCTGCTCTTGCCATTTTTTTATCCTTTGTTTTGGTTTTTAGGTGCCGGGATTACCCAGAATCCTTATCGCGGGCGGGACCAAAAAGCACCGCCGTTTAATCAGTTCTGATTACCCAGCGGTGCCCAGTTTATATTGTTTTTATTTAAAAATCAAGCATTTTGTTAAAATTCCACCTTTGGCGCGGCCTTTTCCGATTCCGCAATTTCAAAGAATTTTTCCGGCATTATGCCAAACATGCGGGCGACAATGTTTGACGGAAACTGTTGAATGGATGTGTTCAACCCCATTACAACGGTGTTGTAAAACTGGCGCGCGGCCTGAATTTTCGTTTCTGTATCCGTTATTTCACGCTGCAATTCCAAGAAATTCTCGTTCGCGCGCAATGTCGGATAGTTTTCTGTTAAGGCAAAAATACTTTTCAATGTCTGGGTCAACTTGTTTTCTGCATCCGCCTTGTCCGGCCCTGTTGCAGACATGGCCGCATTACGCGCAGAAATAACCGCATTCAAAGTGTCTTTTTCATGCGCGGCGGCGCCTTTTACACTGGCCACCAGGTTCGGAATCAAATCGTACCGGCGTTTCAACTGTGTGTCAATGGTCGCCCATGCCTCGCGCGCCTGGGTACGGCGGGAAACCAGCCCGTTATATACAAAAATCACATACAGCACCAAAACAACGGCAATTATTATTGCAGTCCACATAATACCAACTCCTTAAGTTTTATTTGTTATACCGGTATTCTATAATTGTTTTTTTACCGCGTCAAACAAATAAAAAAATCCCGCCGTGACGGGATTTAGGAGCTCTCTATAAAAAATTATAAAATATTTTTATTCATCGTCCGCTTCAACAACAGGCGCGTCTGTTTCAACTTCTTCTACCTGAATTTCGCGGATTTCCGCACGCATTTGGCGTTGCACTGCGCGGAATTCATCACGCGTGATGCACCCGTCCTGATTAATGTCCATTGCAGGCAAAGCCTCCATCAATTTGGGACATTTTACAGATGCAACATCCAGACAGCCGTTTACATAATGCATGCGCGGGCCACGCGGATGATGTTTGTTGCAGCACAATTTCGCAGCCGCAAAACCCATGGCGAAAATAATTAAAAATACAATCAGTTTGCGCATAAAGCGTCCAAATTTTGAACCGCCGCATCTGCAACCGCCACAGCAATGACAGTCCGCACCGCATCCACACGCATGCTGTTCCATAACCGGGGCCGCAACCATTTTCGGAGACGTATTTGCCGCTTTCTTTGCCACCGGCTTTTTAACGGCGGATTTTTTTACCGGGCTCTTTTTGGCCGCCGCAGGTTTTACAGCCGCCTTTTTAACTGTTTTTTGTGCCATTTTTCTTCCTTTCTGTTATGACATGCATATTTTATTCAATATTATTTTTTAAGTAAAGAACAAAATGCAACGGGCGGTCAAACGACCGCCCGCCGATAGACAATATTGAACGATTTAGTTCAACGCATCCTTCAAAGCCTTACCCGGTTTGAACTTAGGCTGATTGGACGCCGGAATCTTAATCGCGGCACCTGTCTGCGGGTTGCGGCCTGTCGTCGCCTTGCGCTTTGCGGTGGCAAATGTACCGAAACCGACCAGACGAACTTCGCCCTTCTTTTTCAAAACCTTGGTAACCGTGTTGATGAATGAATCCAGGCACGCAGCCGCTGTCGCCTTTGTAACGTCAACATCGTTTGCGATTGCTTCAATCAGTTGCTGTTTGTTCATATGTTTCTCCTTTCATAAATTTATTAAGGTCTGTCCGGCAGTCATAGGCAATGCCGACGAAATCTTTCCCGGGTTTTCGGCACTTTTTGCAAACCAACATGCGCACACCCTTTAATTCCGCGGGCATTGCCCGTACTGCTTATCCGAATCGTAGAGAATTCCGCCCTTTAAGTCAAGAGCATAATTATTTTTTCATTTTTTTACATTGTAACGGCATCAGAGCGCACAGCAGACGCGCCAGGCGTGTCAACATCGCACAAGACCCAGTCACCATGAACGCCACGGATATGCACCGTTCTGAAATGATTCGGTGTCGCGGCCAGCATTATAACTATCACCGCAGCCCAGAACGTAAACTTTGTAAATTTCCATGTGTTTGAAAACGATTCACGCTTAAACTTGTCATTCAACAAATTCTGATACATCTGCCATCCCCAGCTGAACACCAGTATCATTGAAACAAAGAAAAATCCAACCGTCAGATACCGCCTGAACGGACGCAAGGCCATAGCGATTGAATCCCACGTTGAACTGGCCGCATGACACACATACAACGCACGGCCGGCCATGTCCGACGGAACCTGCAACGGTTCGTGCGGCGACAGCTGCATCCCAAACGACGCAACCATTACAATGGCGGTCAGCATAACAATGGCAAAGACCAACGGCGGTTTCAATTTTATACCTTTTGTCTGTTACTGTTATTATACCACAAAAAACTAACCGATTGCAATTTTAGAAACTTTTAATTACAATAAAAACCATGTTGCGCAAAAAAAATCTTGTTGTTGTGGGGCTTGCCACCTTCAATACGGAAATGCTGAAAATATCCGTTTCGGCAATGGCCGGAATAAAATCAAAATTTGTATTGATTATCCATAATGACAATCCGGCGGTAAAACTAACAAAGCGCGACATACGAAAACTGGGATACGGCGGCCCGGTACATATAATAAACAGTGCGACGAATGTCGGTCTGCGCACGGCCAGGATGCGCCTGGCCGATGCCGCGGCCACGCACGGCCACGGCGCACAATGGATTATATACGTTGACGATGACGACATATTGTTAAATGTTGACATTCCGCCCGTCGGTTCTGAAATTTTTGCGATTATTCAAAACAGCGTAAGCATTCGCGGCCCCGTATCGGATTTAATAAAGGCGGCAGCAAACCCGCAGAACACTGTGCCGGACGGTGAAAATATAATCCTGCAACGCCCGCATCCGGGGATGCGCGGCACCGCCGTGCGCATTTCATATATGACGGCAGTCGCCAAACTGATGGATGGCGAAACAGACGCATTACTGCGTGAAATTGATGAATCACTGGAATTCCGGCCACCTGTTGACACAATGATGTGGAACACACTTAACGCGTTTGCCCGGAAATTTCAACCGCAAAGTAAACCTATTTTTATGGACGCCGTAAACTATATCCAGAACGATATAGACACGCACTGCGTAAAATACGGACGCCCCGGGATATGCGAAAAAAACCATCAGTCCCACATGGAACGTGCCCTGGCCCGATATGCCCGCGTCATGGACAAGGCAATGGCCTAACGTTAATTTTTTCAATTATATGATTGCAAACCAACAACAATGCTTCTAATATTGCAGCAAAATATCAAAGGAATCCCTTAAAATGAAATATAACGACATCAGAAAGACTTTTTTAGATTATTTTGAATCCCGGGGCCACAAGATTGTTCCGTCGGCATCGCTGATACCGAACGACCCGACATTGCTGTTCACCGTCGCCGGAATGGTTCCGTGGAAGGGTATTTTACAAGGCACGGAGGCACCGTTTGCCCCACGCGTCGCAGACGTTCAAAAATGCATACGCGCGGGCGGAAAACACAACGATTTGGACGAGGTTGGATTTGACGGCCGCCACCATACATTCTTTGAAATGATGGGGAACTGGTCTTTTGGCGACTATTTCAAGGAAGGCGCCATTGAAATGTCATGGGAGCTGTTGACCAAAGTCATGGGCCTGGACCCGGCAAAAATTCGCGTAACAACCCATATATCGGACGAAGAATCAACCGATTTGTGGCGGAAAATCGCCGGCAAAGAAGCCATACGCCTGGGCGACAAGGACAACTGGTGGTCGGCGGGCGACACCGGCCCGTGCGGTCCGTGTACGGAAATGTTTTACGATTTCGGCGACGACATAGAAAACGAGGACGACCGCTGGGTTGAAATATGGAACGACGTATTCATGCAGTTTGACCGCGACGCCAACGGAAATCTTAGCCCGTTGCCAAAACAGAATGTTGATACCGGCGGCGGTTTGGAACGCTGGGGGGCAATGATGCAGGGCGTGCGCGACAATTACGACACGGATCTGTTCCGCGCCCTGATAACTGCAACAGAGGATACGGTCGGAATAAAAAAGACCGACGAAAACACGGCTTCTTTCAAGGTAATCGCAGACCATCTGCGCGCAGTCGGATTTGCGGTCGCAGACGGCGTAATTCCATCCAACACCGACCGCGGATACGTAATTCGCCGCATACTGCGCCGCGCAATGCGTCACGGCCAGATTCTGGGCCACAGGGGCGCCCTGTTGTCGCGCCTGTATCCGGCACTGGTCACGGAAATGGGGGCGGCGTATCCAGAACTGGCCGCACAGCAGAGACGAGTGGTTGAAATCATACAAAACGAAGAAAACGCGTTTGCCGACCTGTTGCAAAACGGCATGAAACTGCTGGATGCGGAACTGCCGAAAATCAACAACGGCGTGTTGCCGGGCGATGTCGCGTTCAAACTGTTTGACACATACGGTTTCCCGCTGGATTTGACACAAATGATTCTGCGCGACAAAAACATTGACGTGGACACAGCCGGATTTGACGCGGCAATGCGCGAACAAAAAGAACGCAGCCGTGCCAACACAAAGGGAACGCGGGTATTGTGGGAATCACAAACCGACCTGCCGGCGACCGATGATGCGGCAAAATACGCACCGGATGACGACATGGAATCGCGCGTGCTGTCCATACTGCGCAACGGCGAATTTGTAAACGGCGCCGATGCCGGGGACGAGGTTGAGGTTGCACTGGACAAAACCAACTTTTACGGCACCCAGGGCGGCCAGGTCGGCGACGGTGGCGAACTGGTCGGCGGCAACGGCACATTAATGAATGTAACAGAGGCGGCCCGCGCCGGCGATGTGGTGATACACAAGGGAACTTTAACGGCACCATTGAACGTGGGCGACGTTGTTCACACAAAAATAAGCACCGGTGTGCGCGCCGCAACCGCGCGCGCACATACCGCAACCCATCTGTTACAGGCGGCGTTGCGCCATGTTTTAAATGAAGACGTGGAACAGCGCGGATCAAAGGTTTCGCCGGATTCCGTTCGTTTTGACTTTTCTTTTGGCCGCGCAATGACGGCGGATGAAAAACAGGCAGTGGAAGATCTGGTAAACAAATGGATTGCGGCGGATATGCCGGTTCTGCACGAAGAAATGTCGTTAAACGATGCAAAGGCTCGCGGTGCCATGGCGCTGTTCGGTGAAAAGTACGGCGACACCGTCCGCGTAATAACGGCCGGCGAAGACGGCGCAGCCCCGGTTTCATGCGAATTGTGCGGCGGAACACATGTATATCATACGGGTGAATTGGTAAAGGCGCGCATTAACAAGGAAAAATCCATCAGCAGCGGCATCCGCCGCATAACAATGTCGGTCGGCCCATTGGCGGAATAGACAACAATGCAACACCCGTCCGCGCGACGGGTGTTTATTTTCTTGCTTTTTCTATAAAAAATAGTAGTATTTAAGCCAGAGAAGAGAATACGGGCCGTAACAGCACACCCGAACAAATTATCCCCTGTGACTTTTTAAGAAGCAAAAAATCGCCGCATGGGGAACAGGTCGCACGGTCAAAGATTCACTACAAATAAACACGCTTTATTCGCAATGAATCGTATGACCGTGCGTGTAATAAAAACGAAAAAAAGGATATAATATGGTAAAAGTAAAAGACAAAAACGCGCCGGCAAAAAAACCGACACCGCAGCCTGCCCCGCAGCCGAAACAAGAAGACAAAAAGCAAAAAAGGGGGGGCGCGCAAAAGATTCCTGAAAAAATATCCCCGATGCCCCGGCACGAAGGTGATAAAAACGATGAAAAAATGTATTTTATGGCGCTGGGCGGTCTGGAACATATCGGCCAAAACATGTATGTTTACAAGTACAAAGGCAAGTATCTGGTCGTTGACTGCGGCATGGGATTCCTGGAAGAAGAAATCGGCGCCGGCGACGTTCAGTACTGTGACACCGCATGGCTGGAAAAGCGCAAAAAAGATGTTGTCGGCTTTGTAATCACGCACGGCCACGAAGACCATATCGGCGCATTGAAATTCATATGGCCGAAATTTAGAAAACCCATTTACTGCACACGCTTTCCCGGGGAAATAATACGCCGCACCTTTGAAGGGATGGAAATGGATTTCAATCCGAAAAAAGATATTGTCGTATTTGACCATAACGGCGCGACACTGGACCTGGCCCCGTTTGAGGTGGAAACATTCCATGTATCGCATTCCGTACCGGAAGCACAGATGCTGATTATCAAAACGCCGGCGGGAAAGGTTCTGCATACCGGCGACTGGACATTCAATGATGACAACCCGGTTGAAAATCCGACGGATTTTGCCCGCCTGCGCGAAATCGGCTCTGACCCGAAACTGTTGGCGTGCGCGTGTGATTCCACGTCTTCTTCTCGCCAGGTAAAGCAGACCACGGAGGTGGAGGTTCGTGAAACATTTACCCGACTGATGAAAGAAGCACCGGGCCGTGTTATTGTAACAGGATATTCCCGCAGCATCGCACGCCTTAAAATGTTCGCAGAGGCCGCACGCGCCGCAGGCCGTGTCGCCGCAATCAAGGAGCGCAGCAACCCGAATCCGGTGCCGTACGTCGGCCTGCCGGAATTTCGCGAAATGGGCATCAAATTCGGCTATCTGGGCAAGGACGAGGTATATCTGCACAGTGAAATCAAAGACCTGCCGGCGGAAAAGCAGGCAATTTTCCTGACCGGTTCCCAGGGCGAACAATTCGCAATGCTGACCCGTTTGTGCCGCGGCCAGGTAAAGGAAATGAAACTGCAGCCGACGGATACCATTTTGTTTAGCGCCATTATCATTCCGGGCCGCGAACAGGACGTATCTTATCTGTACAACAAACTGGCGCGGATGGGTATTAAAACGCACACCATATTTGATACAGACCACCTGCACGCCAGCGGACACGCCGGCCGGCCGGAATTGGAACGCTTTTACGACATGGTTCACCCCCAGGTTTCAATCCCCATGCACGGCGATTACATCAATGAAATGCTGAACGGCAAAATGGCCATGGAGCGCGGCGGCGCAAAATACATGATGGTTGTGCACAACGGTGAAATGATCGCCCTGGCCGACGGCAAAGAGCCATATGTTACGGAAACCATTGAAACAGGCTTTGTCGTTATGGAAGGTGAAACCGAGCGCAGCAAAAACGATCCTGTTTACAAAAACCGTAAAAAAATCGCGGCAAACGGCGCGGTGTTTGTAACACTGCCGGTGGACAAGCGCGGTTATCTGAAAGGCACACCGGAGGTATCCAGTGCCGGTATCTTTGAAACCGACGACACGGGTTTCATGAAGCGCCAGATTCAAATTGAAATAACAAAGGCGATTGACGATTTGTCAAAAACAGAACGCAAAGACCGCGCCAACCTGACACGGGCGGTGCAAATTGCGTCAAACAAGGTTGTACGTGCCGCATTGGGGCCTGATAAAAAGCCTCAATACAGTGTTCATTTTATACAAAAATAACACGAATACGTTAATCCGCCGATAAATCGGCGGATTTTTGTTTAAAAAACTCTGGAAATATTTCCAAAAATATGGAATAATTTACTTAACATAAAGAATAATGTCTTTTGTTGGGGGGATTTTATGCAGAAACGCTTTCTTTTTTTGATATTGATTGCAGCGGTCGGCCTTGTCGGGAATGCCGCCCGGGCAGAAGAATCTGATACTGTGACAACACCAGTAAATTCATCTGCCGTCGGCATTGCAAGTTCCGCATATGTCAGACAAATTGTCGGCGCGTTGAATGTTCCGGTAATCTCTGAAAAATTGACGGCCCATATTGAAAATACAGAAAATCCTCATTCCGTAACCGCGGCGCAGGTGGGTCTGGGCAATGTTAAGGATGTGGATACAACAAATGCGGACAACCTTGTTTCCGGAACGGTTAATATTGCACGCCTGCCGGTTGGCATGGCGGATGGAACGGTTGCCGCTGGCGGCGACGCCAGGTTTGACACACTGTCAACATCTGAACCGTCCGGCACGCCGCCGACGGGCCGCGTATATGTATGGTTTAATTAAAAAATCCCGCAAATGCGGGATTTTTTTACACACACGGATTATTTTTTCCAAAAGGCAAATCCGCGGCGCGGCGCACGTTCTTCACGCGCCTTGCGATCTTCTGTCGCACGGCGATGTTCGGCACGACGTTCATGGAAACGACGGGCGGATTCTTCGTCACGCTGAATAACCTTTATTGTGGTCACGGACAGTTTGTCACCGCGAACTTCTTCCTCAAATTCCACAATATCATTTTCATTTAAAAATCTGATACCGGCATCCTTTAATGCACTGGAATGAACAAAAACATCATCCGTATTGCCGTTTTCGTTTGGCGCATCTGGCGTAATAAAGCCGAAGCATTTCTTGCCATTATACCATTTTACTTTACCTTGACGCATAATCTTGTCCTTATGTTATGCTTGTTACGATGCGCACGGTACGCCCGCATCTGATATAGATTGTGTTCTATTTGGACATTTAAAGCAAGAAAATAACGGAGACGGACGCCTGTTTGATTTCCTAGTTCCCGGTGCCGCGTTTTTTATAGTAACGCTGAACCTCGTTCATGACGAAATTAAACAGTTTGCCCGACATACTGGTCTGGGGTACGGCCCAGCCGCGCTCCATATACGGCATTGCGGAAACCAGAACGAAACGCGCCATGTAATGGAATATTTTTGATTCCTGGGCCTGGGTCAGTTTGGCCGGCGCAGATTCAACATGAAAAACCTCGTTTTCCAGTGCATTATCCAGTTTGTCCATTATGGTGTCATAAATTTTTGCCGGGTAATGCAGGGTGCAGTCACGCGGGAACCCGTCAAACAGCGACCCGCCGTTATCCTGGTGATACAAAATATTCCATCCGACACGCTCAAACAAATCATCCAGACACCGGCATACGCGCAAATTGTATTCTTTGACGCCGCCTTCGTGCAAATCGGCCACAATCTGTTCAACCGCCGGATTTTTTTCACCGGGGGCGCTGCGCGCAACCTCATAAGAACCGTGCGTCCGCATTTCAAAGTCAAAAAACGCCCTGACCTGGCATATTATTTCCATCGGCACAATTTTATCCGCAGTACCGATGTTTATCACCAGTTTTGCATCACGATAATTACGCGGATTGTCAATGTCATAAAAACTGTCGCGAACGAACAAAACACGTTCCGGCATCATCTGGTGCACGCGTTCTATAAACGTTCTGGCCTGGGGAATTAAATCAAACAGGCACTTTACGCGCCAGACATCGCGCAGACGCATATACGGCGGTGTAATCTTGTCCAGCGCCCGCACCATTTCAACCGCCACGCCTTCATGCCCGCGACCAATAATTGAAAGAACCAGTTCCGATGCGGATGTAATATATTTTTCCGTCATTTTGACACGCACTTTGTTTACAAGCGCCTGCGCCGCACTTTCACGGTTCCGCGATGCCAAAACATTGTATATGGTGTTACAGACGTCATCCACATACTGGTTGTAATATTTCCCCGTTATCTTGTCCAGGGCGCGGTCAATGTTTTTCTGGGCGCCGACAATAACCGTTACAATTGACGACACGGCCAGGTTTATCTTATGGCCGCGGCCACTGTTAAAGAACTGATTGCGCATCGGATCCGCATCCAGACGATGATGCACCATGTACATGTCCAAAGGGTTTATATCGCTAATTTTAACCGCGCCTTCTATCGGACTGTCGTTTTTATAATCGTATCGCATGACCGGTGCCTTTGGCGCACCGAAACATTTGCCCAGGAAATAGAACATTTCACGGAACCAACCCATGCCATCCGCATACAGCCGCACCAAATACCGCGCGGCATCGTCATTAATTCGCCCCGCGGCGCGGGCGCGTTCTATGACGGCCAGATTACGGCTGTCATGGTCGGCGACCTTGTCCTTTATATAGCTCTCGGAATCTATTTCCTGCACGGCGGCACCTTTTTATTTCATTATCGGGAACAATATCACGTCACGCAGTGTCGGCGCATCGGCAATGATTGAAAAGAACCTGTCTATTCCCAACCCCAGCCCAGAAATCGGCGGCATGCCGTGTTCCATTGCACGCAGAAAGTCTTCGTCCAGATCAAACGCCTCGTCATCGCCGGCGGCCTTGTTTCTGGCCTGTTGCTCAAAGGCCTCGCGCTGAACAATGGGGTCCACTAATTCCGAATACGCCTTTATCAGTTCCGCCCCGCATACAATCAGCTGGAATATGTCTATGCGGCGGCCATCTGCGTCGTTTCGCCGCGCCAGCGCTATCATGTACGCCGGATAGTTGTATACGACGGCCGGGTTTATAATCTGGTCGCGCACCTTGCGCTTAAAGACATAGTCAACGATTGCGGGAACAGACTTTAACGGATCCAGTTCATCCGCGGGGAACATTCCGGCGGCGACCAAATTTGCCTTTAGGGTATTCGCATCGTCAAATTCCAAAATATCCACCCCCAACAGTTCGTTCATACGCGCCGTATAGTCTATTTTTTCATACTTTGAGAAATCAAGTTTCGTTCCCTGGTATTCTATCTGCAGGGTGCCGCGCAAATCCATAATGATTTTCTGAATCATGTTCCATGAAAAATCAATATTCTTGTGAAAGTCCCAATATGCCGCATACCATTCCAGCATGGTAAATTCCTGAAGATGCATGGCATCCATGCCTTCGTTACGGAAATTTTTACCCAGTTCGTACACGCGGTCAAATCCGGCGGCAATGGTCTGCTTTAAGAACAATTCCGGCGCAATACGCAGGTAAAAGTCCGCATCCAGCGCATTATGGTGCGTTATAAACGGCCGGGCGGCGGCCCCGGATGCAACAACCTGCATAATGGGGGTTTCAACCTCTACAAAACCGTTTTCATTTAAATAATCGCGTATCAGACGCAGCATGCGAAAACGCATCTTCATCGTGCGACGGGTATCCTCGTTTGAAATAATGTCCAAATAACGCTGGCGATAGCGGGTTTCCATGTCTGTTAAACCGTGAAACTTTTCCGGCAACGGGCGCAAAGCCTTTGACAATATGTCGTAACCGGATACTTTAACCGTCAATTCCCCCGCCGTTGTATGATACAGCGTACCCGTTATGCCTATAAAATCACCCAAATCAACGTTGGCCTTCATAAACTTGTACTGTTCTTCGCCTATTTCCTCGCGCGACATGGAAAACTGTATTTCCCCGTCAATATCGTAAATACGACCAAACATCAGTTTCCCCAGCCAGCGCAGCGCCGTTACGCGCCCCGCCAGTTTTACAGATGCATCATCGGGCATTTCACGTGCGGCGGCAATGGTCGCACTGCGGTCAAATTTATCCTTCCAAACCACGCCGTCACGAGCGCGGATGTTTTCTGCCTTTTGCAGGCGCGCTTCCAGTTCGTTTGTAGACATAGTTTTGTTTTCTGACATTTTCTTTTCCCTTTTGATGTCGCGGTTAAAAAAACGGACGCCTAAAAAGTGCGCCCGCCGTTATTGTTTATGGTCGCACACGCCTATTATAAAAATTTTTTAATATCTATTATTTTCATTTCTGTCGCCGTAACCATTTGTTTTTGTCGTCATGTATTATTACCAAAAAATAATAAAAGTAAAGCGATATTTATGCAAGCAGACAAACAAAAGAAAATTATCAAATAGACATTGATATTGTCTTAATAAATAATAAAATTGATTATCAATCGGGTAAAGAGGGAGAAAAGAAATGAAAAAATACGTATTTTTAACCAGCATACTTGCACTGGCGGCATGTGGCGGGGGCGGCCACCATCACCATGATTACAGCATGCCAGCAATCCCGGCGGAAAATGCAATTCGCGCCTCAGACGTGGCCAGCAACGGCACCCTGACCGCAATGGCATCGGAAATAGGCGTTGACGCCAATGGCAACCAGATAATACTGGCGCGCGGTGCAACAGGCACCGTTGTCCGCGACGGCGTTGAATACACCGCATACCGTTTGGATGATGTTGACTTTGAAGTGTTAAGCACACCTGGCGACACCCAGGACTTACGCTTTACCGTTGATAAAAACGGACGCATTGACGGAATTCGCTTTGAAAACGCGCCTAAAATGGTGCGCACAGGCGACACCGACAAATTCACCGGCAACGGCGCAGAGGCTCAATATATCAGCTATTCCAAAGATTTGGGATTAAAATACGCGGATTTTGGCACGGTGCATATAACGCCGGCCCAGGCCGGCCAGGCTGCCTATGACCGTATATTCGCCGGCGGTTATGACATTAAGGAAATAGACGACGACAATATCGCATCAGATGCGGTATTTACCGGCACGGCAAAGGGGGTTGTTACAAACGGCACAACCGGCACATCGGCCCAGCTGGAAGACAAAAATGCATCGCTGGCATTTAACAAGGCAACCGGCAACGAAACCCTGAACGCCAGTTTTGACAACTGGTACGACATGAACGTTACCAAAACAAAGGCCGGCATCACAGCCACGTTTGACGAGGCCGGAAAAACAATCGCCAACGATGTAAAATTCGCACAGGCCCCGTCGGCCAACCTGCCAGAGGGCGTAACAAACTCATTTAACAATCTAAGCGAGGCCGTGGTCTTTGACACAGAATACTATGGCGACCACAACGTCCCGTCAGAGGCGACCGCCCTGGTCCAGTACCAGCAGATAGCCGGCAGTAATCCGAACAATCTGCAAAACGTCAACGTATCCATGGGTTTCGGCGGAAAAAGATAGAAATATAAAAACAAAAAAACACCGTATTAATTCATACGGTGTTTTTTTTATAAAAAATCTATATTTTCTTGACTCACAATGCGTATATTTGCTTACATTAGTCTTATGATAAGGAAGGGGCGTTTTCTTTTATTTTTTATGCTTGGCGCAATATTCGGCGCCCCCTGTTTAGGCACCGGGGGGGGGGGCAAAATCCCCAGTTTTCTGCGGATTCTGAAGAATCTTTGCCAGAAAACATCAGTGGCACGCCATTGCTTACCGCGCTGAACTTATCCAATCAAAGCATGATGTCAGAGCGTATAAGTGCGGAACGAAAACGACTGCAAGAATTAATGGACAAGGCCAAAGCCCTTGATAAGCAATATGTTGAAGATTTGCGCGATAATGCCCAAAAGATGAAGGACAAGGAACAAAGCACTGAAAACAAGTTGCTGGGCGGACTGTCCATCGGGGTAATCGGTGCCGGCGGAATGCAGATGGCATCCGGTCTGGCGGAACAAAAAGCGGACAGCGCCGCCGAAGAAGACATGAAGGCATATCTGGCAACATTCGTGTGTGATTACGGCCGGGGCCGGAATATAAAAGGCGGCGAAACCAACATAGACCTGCCGGGCGGAAATGATTTGTTTGCCGACGTGAATGAATACAGGGCCCTGGCGGCGGATTTAAAGATACGCAAAGAGGCCCTGGGCAAACAGCCCGGCATTGAATCAGAGGTTATAATAGACGCGGCGGACACGGGCCTGTATGACAATGTGGGACTGGGCCGGCAAAGCGGCGCATACACATCCCTGTCGCGGGCGTTGACGGATGAAACGGGCAAGGACGCCGAGGAATGGGCCAAACAAAAGGCCGATGCAAACGACACAAAAAAGCGCGGAACGGCCATGGCCGTTGGCGGCGCCGTGGCATCCGCCGCCGCCAATATGATTATAAACAAAGACTCTCCAAAGGAAAGCAGCGGCAAAATAACCGCCGAACATAAAAAAGACCGTGCAGAAATTGATTCCGAAATTGCCGAAATCAACGAAAATATTGCACAAATTGAATCAACCATAGAACAAATTACCACCACAAACCAAGCCGCCATTGACGAATATAACAAGAAACTGGCCAGGCTACAGGAAATTTTGAACAAACTGCTGGCATCAGATTGCGCAGATCAATACAGAGACTTTATCATTTGGGCCCAAAATCTTATAAACAATCCGGCAGATCAATATTCGGATCCTAGTTCTCTGCCAGATTTGTCATTAATGAACAATATGGAAATTATAATCAATGACCCGAATTTTTGTAAAGAAGGAAGCAACGGAAATAATGGGGTGAATGTAAACCCTAATCCTGGTTCTAATCCCGGTTCCAATCCCGGTTCTAATCCCGGTTCTAATCCCGGTTCTAATCCTGGCTCTAATCCCAGTTCTAACCCTGGTTCTAATCCCAGTTCTAACCCTGGTTCTAATCCCGGTTCTAATCCTGGCTCTAATCCCAGTTCTAACCCTGGTTCTAATCCCAGTTCTAACCCTGGTTCTTATTCCGGTGGTTCGTACTCCGGAGGCTCTTATTCAGGAGGTTCTTATTCCGGAGGCTCTAATGGGACCAAGCCTACCGTAAATACAGTGCCATATTGCAAATCCACAACATATAATGTTCTGGACTATAATAAGGATCCTTATTATTCCAAATTTACAGAGGTAACTAAAAACTGCAGATACAACACGGACATGGCCTGTACACAATGGAAAGAAGATGCCGGGGAACAATTCTGCAAAGAACATCAGACGGAATACAGAGGCGACCCGGCGACCTGCAACGATACCAGACTAATCGTAATAACCGGTTCGGACATTAAGCCCAACAGCCGTAATTTTGAAGAACTGGAGCGTACTGCATCCGGTGTAAGCGATATACTTATTTGCAGCGCATCCGTTGATAGATATAACCAAGGGGTACGTTTCTATAACGCATACAATCAATATCGGCGCCAAAAATTTGAAGAATACCAAACAGAATATTATGTTCCACGCGACCAGGCAACCTATATCGCGGCATGCAACAAACAAAGCGCCACGTCAAAATGCTCGCGCATTTTCAAAAACATTCAGGTTACAACCGGGGAAGCACTGGCACTGGCAAAATTGATGGCACAAAATCAGTTCAAGAATGATATAAACGCCGTGCACAAAGGCCGCAATGATGGATGGAATGACATACCGGCGGGATACAACTCGTATGACATATGGTGCAACACAACCAATATTCGCACCGCGGGCAACCAGGATTTTCTGCAGTGCGCAACACGGGACAACCTGTTCCATTTTGAGCTGGAATTTGACGATTTAACAGAAAGCCAGACCGCACGGGTACAGGTGGACATGGGCCGGGCCATGTGCATATTGTTTGGCGGAACACCGACAACATCGGGGGCTGTCGGAAATGTTGATCACAGAGTGTTCTGTAACCTGAATAAAAAAGATTGCGAAGGCACCTTTAATTATATGTTAAACAACTATGCCAATCAACGCGCTGAATTTCATAAAAAGCACACCAGCACCCAAAACAGGCTAAGCTCCAGCAATCCTGAGGTATGTGAAATTTATTCAAACAAAAAATCACACGAAACCAACCTGAACAGATATGAAGGTTTGGATCCATTCTATTTTTGCCGCGGCATACAGTTGTCCGGTACGGCAAACATTACCGACGCCATAGAAAAATATGTTCATAAAACGCTGGGCACAAAAACAAAGGTTTCATGCAACACGTCATCCGCAACCTATAACGGCCCCGGATGCAGTGGCGACGGCCGCGACGACTATATAACATGCATAGTCAACGGCAAAAAACAAGATTTCGTATTTGACGATCTGATGGAATACTGGGATTCATATGACGAAGGTGGCAGACAGGCCGTTGACTGTATGGCTGTTGGCGGCAATTATACCGGGAAACAATGCCTGGGGTTAAGCAGACAGGACTGCATAAATTTGAAAAAGGCAAATTTGGCAAATTGTCCGGAATGCAAACAATTATACTGGGACAGCAAGACCCGTTCATGTGTTCTGCCATCATCCGGCAAGGCAACAAACATTGCCAAAGGGGTAAAGCTGGGAACCGCGGTCGGAACAATGGCGGCGGGTGTTGTCATAACGTTTTTAAGCGGAGGTTCAACCACAGTGGTCTTGATAGAAGGCGCAGGCGCCGCCATATCCAGTGTGGCTGAAATAGCAATGTCAAATGCGGCCCAGGAATTTCTAACACGTGCAAACCAATGCAAAAACGCCACATGTGCGGAAAAACTTATAAAAGAAGAACTGCAAAGAATGGCAAACCTGTCAAGCCGGTTTGAAGACACGGAAATCAAGGCCATTGACCAGGAATTCACGCGTCTTGTCGGCCTGATACCAGATAATGCACAAATGTACAAGACAATGCTGGCCGACAATACATTACCGTGGTACAACAGCGATTCATGGGAACCGGAACAAGTATGGAACGCCGTCGGCATCGGATTGCAACTGGCCAGCGTTATAAAAACGCTGTGGGGGCCAACCACCAGCCGATTAACAAAAACTTCGTCAACACTGAAAAATAAAATCAAAAACGCCAAGGCACGCTTTAACCGCACGGCCCCCGCCGGCAAAAAGGTTGGCGGCGATGCACCAAATCCCGGTGCGTCGTCCAGCCAGCGCGCAGGAAGAGCAAACCGGCAATCTGCCAGCGGCGCCAGAAATACAGAAACCGGGACAGGCGCAAACAACAGCAGTAGGGCCGCATCATCAAATCCGTCTGCGGCGTCAAACGCCCAAACAGGGTTGCACCCGGATGTACAAAACTTTAACAAACGACAGTTCGTCCTTAAATATCATCCGGACAAGATTCCGCCATCTTTAAGTGCAGAGGCCGACGAGATTACCAAAATGGCAGCCGATTTTGACAAGCTGTCTGATGCGCAAAAGTTGGAGCTAAGCAATAAAATACGCGCGCTTGAAACAAAACTGCCGCGGGAACGATTGGCTGTCACCATGGCCCGGTCAAAAGAAAAGTTAGACGCCATGAAGAACAGCACAAACACCCGTCAACGTACAACTGCCATGGAAGAGGCACAAACGGCATTAGACGAACTGCGGGCCGATGCGCGCGCCGCACGCGAGGCGGGCTTTACAAAAGAAGCCGATGAGGCGGACGCAATGATTAAACGCATGGAAGACGAGATAAATGCGGCAAAAAATCCACCCAAGCAACAGACACAGCCGTCAAAAGAAAACTCCGCCGGTGAAACCCCACAACAACGTCAGGCTGAGGTCGTACATGCCGAACCGGCCGAAGCCGAGGTTATAAGGGCTGAACCGTCTGAGGCTGTCGTTATTCGGGCGGAACCGGCAGCACCAGTACGTCCATCCGCGCTGGACAGCATGAAAGAACGTACAGGATTACAAAACCTGGTTGAATCAAATAATAACTCCGCCGGGGTAAGACAATTCCGTCAACTGGCCAACAGTGAAGAAGAGGCGGATCAAATTGTCGCTCGCCTGCAGTCACAAAACATATATGCCGGAAAAATTCAAAAAGGCGATGAATGGTATGTTGCCATCGTGGAAAATGCCGATGACTACACAAAAATGCAGTCATATATACTGCCCTCCAAAAATATACGTGTTAGGATGGCAGGTGAAGCCACCGTAAAGCGTGTCGTAGCACAGCCACAAAAGCTAAACATTGCAAAACAAGAAGGCCGTGCCGGATTCCACGGTTCGGATGCAGATATTGCGGTTGGAGAAAATATTCGTTGGTCCAAAGGCAGCAGATCAGATTTTGATGGCGTTTCTATTGCCCAAGATCGTGCAACAGCTGAAAATTATGCAATTAATCGTTTAGTAAAACAACAAAACCCACATCTGACCAACGGTAGCTTTAGCTATGATCAGAACAGAAATATTTTAACAATTCAATCTGATACGCCATTAAATCTTGATAACAAAACATTTTATATTTATGAATTGGCGGCGGATGATAGCTCTTGGATACAAGTTGGAAATGGATACGCTGGATGGTTTAATGCACATTACAATAAAGGACTGAATGGTACAGAATGGCTATCAAAAGAGATTGTTAATTTAGAAGATTTAATCCGCAGCGGTCGTGTCGTAATAGATGCCCCCATGTAAAAGAAGCACATATTTTCACAGAAAACAAAGAAATGCACACTGATTTTTGTTATCATACATAAAGTATTTATGAGAAGCATACACCAATTCCAACAATTTTATGCTATCCCCTGCTTTTTTATCACAAACGAACACCCGAACGGTGTTTTTTTTACCATGAGCCTCTGCAAAGTACTTCTGTCGTCTTAAATACACCCGCGCTTCGCAACTTGCCCTTTTGCCACACCACTAACTATAAAGACACCCTTTCGGGTGTCTTTCTTAAACTCTGGTGCGAGCAAAGGGGCTCGAACCCTCGACCTCAACCTTGGCAAGGTTGCGCTCTAGCCAACTGAGCTACGCTCGCACTGCCGGATAATTTTTACATATATTTTTATCCATTGCAAGTGTTTTTTATCTTATTTTTTTATTTTGTACCACACCCAACAAAAAAGGCCGCCAAACGGCGGCCCTGTCATACCGGTTGTTTAGAACCATTTCCACGGTTGCAACATCTTAATGAAGTTCATCGCACCACGCTTGTCCACAAACGTATGACCACAACGCGGACACACCTGGAACGGCGCAATCATCATCTTTACCTTTTTGTTTACCTGCATCCAGATATACAGCCCCGCAATCCATGCAGCCGCAACCAGCCCCCACGCAACATAGCCGAAATATTTATCAACCGTGCGCGTAATAACCTGTATCACCGCCACGTCAGAACGTGACAGATCATTATATATCTTGGTCGCAACCGGCCAGCTGGACGGACGCCACGGATATACATGCTTTATGCCATAGTTGGTTAGCAATGTCGTACCCAGACCGCCGGTGTTTTTGTCTATCTGGGATTTTATAGCCTCGTCAATCAGCTTGTCCACCTCTACCTGCAACAAGGCGGTTAAGTCACCTTCCATCTTGTCCAGCTGGGCGTTAACCTGGGCCGCGACATCATCCACCTTGGCTATTGCCTGATTGGTCTTGTCAACACCGTCGTCAACCTTGTCCAGGGCATTGTCTATGCCGTCTGTTTTAACACCAAATTTGCCCACCAGACCGGTTAACTTCTTAACACCCGCCGTTGTTTCCTTTGCCTTGGCCGTGGTGTCCTTTGCCTTGGCCGTGGTGTCTGTCACCTTGTCAACGGCAGCCTCAGCCATTTTCACCTTGTCAATGGCGAATGCGACCGGCTTTTCCAGGTTAATCGCGTCTTTTATTCCATCCAGCAGCTTTTCATACTGTTCAACAATATTACGCTGCAGGTCAAAGAACATTGAAACAACAATTGATTTCTTTATCGGCTGCGAATAAGTGTTTTTCACATGCAACGGCGCCCATATGACCAAGGCAAACCATATAACCGTTATTACGGCAAATATCTGCTTTACCCGCGTTACATAAGACGTCTTTCTGGCAACGGTTTTAGCGCCGCCATGGTCTATGACATCTACCTCTTTTGGTTTGCGTGCCATTTTTTCTCCTTTCCTTTTCATTGTAATTATTATTGCTTATTTTTTGTATAGCGGTCAACAAATTCTTGCTTAAATTCTGCAAAACGCCCCTGCTCTATGGCATTCCGAATGCCGCGCATCAAATCCTGGTAAAACCACAGGTTATGCTGAGTCAACAATGTCGCCCC
Source organism: uncultured Alphaproteobacteria bacterium (assembly GCA_949878575.1). Lineage (GTDB taxonomy): Bacteria > Pseudomonadota > Alphaproteobacteria > Rs-D84 > Rs-D84 > Enterousia. Next base: position 43,821 of record CATLAX010000002.1, read on the forward strand.
CAGAATTTCATTACACTTAATCAAATGATGAACATACGCCCGCGACAGACGGCATGCAGGACAGCCGCACTCAGCATCAATCGGCGCGGGATCATCACGGAACCGGGCGTTTTTCATGTTCATTGTACCGTCGCGCGTAAAGGCCTGGGCCGTGCGCCCGGCACGCGTCGGCATGACACAGTCAAACATGTCTATTCCGCGTTCAACCGCCCCAAGAATATCAAGCGGCGTTCCAACCCCCATCAAATAGCGCGGCCTGTCTGCCGGCAGATGCGGCGTGGTTGTTGCAATCATATTAAACATGACATCTTGTGGTTCGCCCACGGCCAGACCGCCGACCGCATATCCGTCAAAACCGATTTCCGTCAGCGCTTTTGCGGATTTTTCACGCAAATCCGGAAAATCAGCACCCTGAACGATGCCGAATATTCCATATCCGTCGCGGTCAACAAACGCGTCCTTTGACCGGCGCGCCCACCGGGTTACCATGTCAACATTCTTTTCCGCCCTGTCCCGCGTTGTCGGCAGATGCAGGCATTCGTCCAAAACCATCGTTATGTTTGAATCCAGCTGGTGCTGAATATGAACGGAATCCTCTGGCCGCAGGAAATGTTTTATTCCGCCGTCAATATGTGATGTGAATTCCACGCCCTCTTCGCGCATTTTAACAAGATTGGACAGCGACATTACCTGAAAGCCGCCACTGTCCGTCAAAATGGGCCCGCGCCATCCGCCGAATTTATGCAAACCGCCCATTTTTTCCACCAAATCGCCCCCGGGGCGCATCATCAAATGGTATGTGTTGCCCAGTATTACCTGCGTGCCGGTTGCCGCAACCTGATCCATGGTCAATGCCTTTACCGTGGCGGCCGTGCCAACCGCCATAAACGCCGGCGTTTCAAAATCACCGTGCGCCGTATGCACGCGCCCGCGCCGCGCGGCGCCATCCGTTTTCAACAAATCAAATTTTAACGACACGAATTCTCCTTTATCTTTAATATGCCGCAAGGCATGGCCCCAAAATTTTTATACCAGATTTTCATAACATCCGCATCAAATTTTGCACCTCTGCTGATAATTGAAACCGGCTGATTAAAATATCCCTGTGTGCGTGCAATTACGTCTTTGGCCTTTATTTGGGCAGCCGTCTTTAGAGTGCCATAAAAATCATACAGTTCGCCATTGTAATCCATATAGTTTGCAACCAAGCGGATACAACGACGCATCGGTGATTCCAGCCACATTGCATCCCCTAAACGACAACTGTTATTGTCCCGTGTTAGAAAATCGTCCGTAATCGGATTGGTAAAGCACGCCTCACGCGCCGTTTTAGCCATCAGAGCCACCATGCGTCCAATATTTTCTGGCGCCGTCTGTGCCGAAAAACCGTTTATGCCCAAATCATCCACAATAAAATATTCCAAATTAACACCGTAAGCCAAACCGTTTTCCATGCGCAGAACACGAAACAATTCTTTGTTCAAATAATTGTTAAAACGGGTCACGCACATACGGTTGAATCTGTTTTCGGAATTCAATTTATATAACTGTGGCACCAATACAGCCAGATGAGTATTCTTTTTTCCAGATTTTGTCAAATGTTTCGTCGTCGGGGTATATACAGGCACCGACATATTATATGACACCTTGGTTGACGGCAGCCATGAAAATTTACGTTCAATCAACGACAGCAACTTTTCCGGATTGTCTATTTTGCCGGAAACACAAATTAAACAATTTGCAGCGGTCATCCGACGCGCCATAAATAATTTCATCTGTTCCCCGGTAAATGATGCAATATTTTCAAACGTGCCCAATGTACGATATGACGAATAATCACCATGCATAATATTTTTAAAAACAAACTCCGAATCATTACTTGATTGATCATCCAACGCGCGCCGCAATTCATCGGCAACCACCATTCGTTCACGTTCCAGAACATCCTTGTCAAGCACGGAATTCTGCAACTGGTCGGAAAAAACATCCAACAACACTTCGGTGTTTTCCGCGACTATATTGCCATACAATCTGATGTATTTGTCACTGGTACAAGCCCCGCGGATGCCGCCATTGTCTTCAACATAATCATTTATGTCCATTGAGGTTTTAAAGCGCCTGGTTCCAGCGCATAACATATGTTCGCAAAAATGCGTCAAACCATGTTCAGACGGACTTTCATCACGGCTGCCGGTCTTAAAATTAACAATAACATATGTTGTGGCGGCATCCATCGGATCCAAAATAACAGCGGCACCGTTTGACAACTTGTGTAGTGTCGGTTCATATTTCATCGCCCGCCCCCATTTTTAAACAACAGGCAACAATCGCCGTATGAAAAAAATCTGTATCCGGCCGCAACCGCATGCCGGTATGCCGCACGCATGTTGCCCAGCCCCGCAAATGCGGAAACCAGCATAAACAATGTGGATTTCGGCAGATGGAAATTTGTTAGCAAAACATCCACTGCACGGAATTTATACCCCGGCGTTATAAATATATCAGTACTGCGACAAATCGGGACAACACGGCCATTCCCGCCGGATTTACCGGCATCCATTGCCGCACTTTCCAGCGTCCGCATTGACGTCGTGCCAACCGCAATTACACGCCGCGCCGCATTTATTATGTCGGCCTGTTCGCGTGTGATACAGCACCATTCGCTGTGCATTTTATGCTGAGACAAATCCTCGGTCTTTACCGGCATCCAGGTACCGGCGCCGACGTGCAGGGTCACCTTTACAATCTTTGCACCGCGCGCCTCTATCCCGCTCATTAATTCCGGCGTAAAGTGCAGTCCCGCCGTCGGCGCCGCCATGGAACCGACGGGTTCCGCATACACCGTCTGATACCGTTCGCGATCCTCTATTTCTTCATCGCGCCGCATATACGGCGGCAGCGGCATTTTGCCCACACGGTTCAATACATCAAAAACATTGTCACATAAAAATTCCAGCTTCAGACCACTGTCGTCGTCATGTGCCAGCACGCGCGCCACAGTACCGTCATCCAGCGTTAATTCAGAACCAACCGGAATTTTATTAAACTTTTTGCACAGCCCCCACCAGATTTTGTCCGTAACGCCGGTATGCAGTGTTATTTCATGTTCCCCCGCCATAAAGCGCGCCGGAATAACACGTGAATTGTTAAACACAACCACATCACCCGGACGAATATAATCCAGAAAGTCACGAATATGCCGGTCGGCTACATTTTCCCCATCCACCACCAGCATGCGCGACGCATCACGCCGCGCCAGCGGATGCGACGCAATCAGCGCCGCGGGCAGCTCAAAATCAAAATCCGATGTATGCAGCATTTTATTTGGTTTTTTGTTTTGTTTCCAGCATTATGCTGTCATGCAGGGCCTTTATCTGCGTCAGCCGTAAATCCCGGCCGTTCACACTTTGAATAATACGTACATCAAGTCCATCATTTAGTATGCGTCCAACGGACATTACGCTTTTATGGTTCATAAAACGGGCATTGCCACGTATTGTATCACCGACATTGATATACGGGTACCAGCCACCTTCCGGGAATATTGTATCACCGTCAAATGTCATTTCGTGCAGATTATGAGGATTTGAAATGTCACGGTATGTGATTTTATTGTTGCCCTTGGCCGTTACAATATAGTCTTTTTCATGAAATAGAATATACAACCCCGCCAAACAAAAACCGCACACCCCGGCCGCACTTAGGGTAAATTTTATACCGACCTTTTGCCATTCCGTCAATTTCATTTAACGCCCCTTTGCCGCCTGTTTTGCGCGACGCGCCTTAATCATTTCCATGATTATCGCATCCTCTGTCGTTTCCGCGGTGTCTGCCGGCAGGCTTGGATAATGTATTATAAACCGCGCAACAGTATCCGGCGATACGGTCAGGTAAACATTATGGCGGCGCGTGATATATGCGGCGGTTATCGTATCACCCATATTTACGGCCTTATAAAACTCTTTGCCTTGAGAAAAATCGGCGCAGTTTAAAACATAGACCTGATTAATATTGGCAACATCGGACACAAATATTTTATTGTCGCCCTTTGCCTCAACAACGCCGCGAACGGTCATATTGCTGCACCCGGTCAGACCGCCCGCCATGGCGGCACCCGCCGCCCCCAGTACAAATTTATAAGTCCATTTCATTTTATTATCCTCTTTTTCTTAAAGCCGACTTAACGCGAATACGGTATATTGGCTTTTTTACATGCATTTATAACATCCAGGCTTTTTTGCACTTCCTTGATATCCTTGCCATTAATACTGCGCACGCCGGACACCCAGGTATATGTAACCGTGTCGCCCACGGACGCATACTGATAAAAAGCCTGAGACTTCTTGTACATTACATTTTCCGGCACCGACTGTATTATTACATCCACACGCCGATCGCCGTTGGTATCCAAAAACAAAGTCTCGTTTTCCTTGTGCATGACAATGCCGGTTTCTTCATTGGAACAAGATGCCAGCGGCAAAATCGCCGCCAAACCTATCATATATTTCTGCAGTATCTTCATTTTTTAAACTCCAGCACTTGTTTATTATTCTATCTGACGCGTGCGCCCATTACGTGTATAATACTGTCACGCCGGGCGATTTCACGCCGGTAGTATTCCAATGAATCCACCTGTTCAACCTTTTTGCCGTCATCAGCAATTTCCGCCGATTTTGTATCGCTAAAATCAGCACACGCAAAGGCCATTGCCCCCACTATAAACATCGCAAACGGCACCACTGCCATAACCATGCCCGTATTAAAATTGTCTTTATCTTTATCCATCATTTTTTAAACTCCAGTCCCTGATCAGTGTAATTTTCCGCCTTGTTTTCCCAGTCCGGTTCAACCCGCACAAACAGATGCAGGCGGGCGTTTACATCCCACTGGTCTTGAATATCACGCCGGGCGGCGGTGCCTATCTGTTTTAACTGCGCCCCGCCGCGGCCGATTACTATTTTTTTATGAGCGTCGTTTTGTACGACGATTTTCTGATATATATCCAGGACACCATCCGGGTCAACATCCACACGTTCTGTCACTACATTTATGTGATACGGCAATTCCTGGTGTATGTATTTGTATACCTTTTCCCGCGTTAATTCCGCCAGATACAGTTCATCCGGAACATCTGGACGCGTTTGGGGGTCAAACAAATACGGCCCGGCCGGCATTACATCCGCCAGCGCATCCAGCATCTGAACAACACCATCATTTTTAAGTGCGGAAATCATGAATATTTCACGAAAATCCGCCAACGTTGTCAATTCTGCAACAATCGGCAGCAAATCCTGCTTACGCACCGCATCAACCTTGTTCAACGCAACAAACAGGTTCGGACGCCCCTTTATTTTTTCCGTCAAGCCGCGAATTGTGTCCGTCACGCCTTTTTGTGCGTCAAGAATCAGCAAAACAGCATCCGCATCGCCCACCGCATCCATCGCCGCACCGACCATTGCACGATCCAGCCTACGCGACGGCTTAAATATTCCGGGCGTATCAACAAATATCAGCTGGCGTGCGCCAACCATTTTCACGGCGCGCAAACGCGTACGCGTTGTCTGCACCTTGTGCGAAACAATGGAAACCTTGCGCCCCATTATTTGATTAAGCAGTGTACTTTTCCCGGCATTTGTCGGGCCTATGATTGCAATAAATCCTGAATATGTCTGTGTCATACCCCGACAATAGCACACTAAAAGCAAAAGTGAACAAAAATCTTGAAAGTCAATTATAACCAGATATAATCCGCTGATAAAATCAAAGGATTATATTATGGACTCCAAACAAACAGATTGGGACGAAGTGTTTTTAACCGTGGCCATGGCTATGGCCGGAACATCCAGATGCGTGTCACGCCAGGTGGGCGCCATAATAGTAAAAAACAATCACATTATCGCCAGCGGTGTCAACAACACCCCGGGCGCGGCAAAAAAATGCGACGAAATTTTCCCCGCACGAACCAGCCCGGAATTTGACCGCAACGCACACCATCATTTTTCTGAACGGAATGAAATTCATGCGGAAATGGACGCAATAGGCTCATTATTAAAGAACGGCGGCGGCGCGGATTTAGGCAACGCCACACTGTACACGACATTACAACCGTGCGACAACTGTCTGAAACACATGGCGCACTATGGAATTAAGCGCATTGTATTTGCCGAAGAATACGATCTGTGTTCTTATAGCGAGTTCATGTTGGATGTATTGAAACAATTCGGTATTGAGCTGGTACACAAGCAGATTGTACAAACACCCGTTATTGACCGGGCCATGTCCGAAATGCACCGTATACAGAATATGCGCAAACAGACGCAAAACCTGAAATCCGATTTAAACAAGGCAAAATAAAAAATCCCCGCATATTAATGCGGGGTTCTTTATTATTTGTCCAACTTCTTTGTCCATTCGTTGTCAGGGAAATTTTTCCGCAACATTTCGGCATAACCCGCGCTTTGTTCCGGGACGCCAATGGCGGTATAACACTCGGTCAAACGATACAAAGCCTCCGGAGTCATGACTGTTTCCTGGGCATCCGCCACAACAGACTGCAGATGAGATATTGCACTGGGCCAGTTTTGACGCCGCATATCGTTGCGGGCGGCGTACATAACCTTGCCGGCGATATAGTTCTTTAAGATAATAATTTTGTTTTCCGCATTTTTTGCATACGGGCTGCGCGGGAAACGCTGAACCAGCTGTTGAAACTGTTGCAGGGCGTATGTTGACATGCCCGGTTCACGGCGAACGTCGCTGACCTGGCGGTAATAACACATTCCGCGCAGGTACAGAACATACGGCACATCCGGGTGACCGGGGTGAAAACGCATAAATCTATCCGCCGCCAAAATCGCCCCGGCGAAATCCTTGTCCAGATACTGTGAATACGCCGCCATTACCAGCGCATCTGCGGCCCACGGACTGGACGGATACTGCGTTTCCGCCTTTAAAAATTCCGCCGCGGCTTTTTCATAGTGCTTTTTATTGAATTCCGCATATGCGTTTTCATATATCTGTTCCAGCGGTTCTTCCGCGATTATTTCATTTTTTTTGCCGCCGCACGCCGCCAAAGTCGTCGCAACAACCAACAAAGTGACCAGTTTTTTCATCTGTTTATTCCTGTCTTGATTTTCTTTTATATTCGGCAGTATAATCCAAACCATGAAACTAGGCAAACATATTTTGGGGGTTGGTGCCATGACCGGCATCAGCCGAATTTTCGGCTTTGTTCGCGACATGCTGATTGCGCGCGTACTGGGGGCGGGACGACTGTCCGATATATTTTTGGCGGCGTTTAAGCTGCCGAATCTGTTCCGCGACCTGTTGGGCGAAGGCGCCCTGTCCGCAATTTTCATCCCCATGTTCACCGATTCAAAAAAAGACGAAAAGTTTGCAAAAAACGTCTTTTCATGGCTGGCGTTAAGCCTGTTGGCGATAGCACTGCTGTTTGAAATATTCATGCCGCTGGTCATATGGGTTCTGGCACCGGGATTTGACGCAGACCCGGGCAAGATGCAAATGACCGTGACAATTTCACGCATCATGTTCATATATGTGATATTCGTGTGTGCGGCCGCGTTTCTGTCGGCGGTGCTAAACGCGTTTTCACGATTCCTGCTGGCGGCGTTTATGCCGGTGCTGTTAAACATAATGTTAATTGGCGCCCTGTTGCTGTCCGCGTTTTACGCGCCGGTAACAATATTGTACATAATGGCCTGCACCGTTGTTTTGTCCGGCGTGATTCAGGTGGCCGTACTGTGGCACAGAATAAGGCGGCGTCATTTCGGTCTGCGCCTGATTATCCCGAAATGGACACCCGGAATCAAAAGTATTTTTAAGCGAATGTCCATCAGCATTGTCGGCAGCGGCTTTTACCAGATAACAATTATTGTCGGCACGCTGGTCGCCAGTTTTCAAAGCGGCGCCGTGTCATGGCTGTACTATGCCGACAGAATTGTACAGTTGCCGTTTGCAATGATAGGCCTGGCCGTGGGAACGGTTTTAATGTCATCTATATCAAACGCACTGTCGGAAAAAAACATGCGCAGTGTCTATATTCAGCAAAACTCGTCAATGCGGCGGTCGCTGATGCTGCTGATACCGTGCGTGGCGGGTCTGGTCGTGCTGGCCGAACCCATAATCAAATATCTGTTTGAATACGGTGCATGGACGGCCGCGTCAACCCATGCGGTGGCGGTCGCAATCATGATTCAGGCATTCGTGCTGCCGGCAATGCTGGTCAGCCAGATATACAGCAAAACCCTGTACGCCAGCCAGGATGTAAAAACACCCGTGAAAACCAGCATGGTTTCACTGGGGGCGGCGGCGGTTATATATCTGGGCGCGTTCCCGTTAATCGGGTACCTGGCAATACCTGTCGGCGTCGTGGCCAGCGGTTATTTGAAGAACTATCTGCTGGGGCGCGCATGCAGAAAACGCGGACTGGTCAAAATATACCGCGGCACAATTCATGCAACAGTTGCATTCGGCGTGCTGGCTGGCGTGCTGGGCGCGGCATTATGGTGCATCCCCGTGGACAGCATATGGATGCTGGCGGCGGCCATTTGCGGATTCGCGGCAATATATCTGCCGGCGGCCTTTGTCATCAATCGTGCAATAAAAGCAAAATAAAGTTGAAACCTGCATTTTTATATGATAAAATTTACATTAAGAATGTAAGGAGTTCTATCATGAATAAAATAGTTTCCCTGGCGGTTATCGCGGCATTGATGGGTGGATGCGTGCGCAACAACACTGCACAAAACCCGGCGGCCGGATATGGCAGTGACGGATTTGGCGAAGAAACACTGGTCACAACGGACAATCAGTCATTGAATAACGCATACCTGTTGGCGGCGGCGCCAAAGTATTATATCGGCAGCCCGTACAAGGTGGAAGATGTACAGTACATCCCGATGGAGGATTTGACATACAACCAGACCGGTGTTGCGGGCATCATTCCGGCCGAATTAAACGGAACAAAAACCAGCAACGGTGAAACATTTGACGTAAACCAGATGGTCGCAACCAGCAAAACGCTGCCCCTGCCGACGATTGCACGCGTAACAAATCTGGACAACGGCCAATCTGTTATTGTTCGTGTAAACAACCGCGGCCCGTTTGTAAATACACGCATTATGGATCTGTCGCCGGCGGCCGCACGTCAAATCGGCATGAACGGCCAGGCCAAGATTCAGGTACAGGTTATCCCGGACCAGTCAATGACTGTTAAAAACGCAACCATCGGCGCGTCACAGCCCGCCCCGGTTGTAACAGAAACCGTAACGGTTCAACAAACCGTTTCCACACCGGCCCCGGCGGCGACCGGCGGTGATTACAGCGTACAGCTGGCGGCCCTGTATTCAGAAGACAGCGCAAACGCCATGGCGGCCCGCATGCGTACATACGGCAACGCGGTCGTTGTAAAGGAAGGCGATTTGTACAAGGTTCGTATTGTTGACTTGAACGCGGCCCAGGCACGCAGTGTGATTGATTCCCTGCGCAGCAACGAAGGCATGGCGCCGGGTCTGTTGCAAAACGGCCGCTGGATAAATGCAGACAGCATTTAACCCATCACATTAAAAACAAACACCGTCCCATGGGACGGTGTTTGTTTTTGCTTTTTTAGGCAATTAATCAATTTTTTAAACATTCCGCACACCCGGCCCCATCATATACAGTATCACCCCAGGCCAGTTTTGCCCACATTCCCGAAATTTGGCATCCACCCATAAGAATCACATCAAAAAAACATAATAATTTAATGTTGGCTTTTTAGTGCCGTGACGACATCAATCTGCGGCAAATATACGGACATTTAACAGACCGCATATTTCCAGCAATTTATATATGAAAAAAAACACTTTAAACCCTGCGTTTTTTAGGCTTTGGCACCGGCAAGACCCGCGCCAGCATACGTGCCATATCCGTTGCCAAAACCCGGTTTTCTATATCCAAAATCCAATGCGGCCGCGCACCGTCATATGGAATTCCGGCATCAGGCGTAATGCCGTGGTCTGCAAAGACCCGCATGGTTTCCGGTATTTGCTTTACATATACCGTATCGTCACAGATCAGAAAAACCGGTCGTCCTTCGCAATACAGCATATATTCACCGAACATTTTGCGATAACGTATGTCATCGCCGGCACCGGATACCTGTTCTGCAACGAATGTTATAAAATCAAGACTGGTCGCCATAAAAAATCCTCTTTGTGCAGATATTATATTATTTCACATTTCTTATCAAGCCCGCAGACAAGTTAGCCACAATCAAATAAAGACGTGAACATTTAAACAAATTCTAGTACAACTTGATTATATATCATACATATCAACAAAATAATACGATTATCCTATTTTTTAATATTGCATATCACTGGGATTAAAGTCATAATGTTTAATATAAATAATGGAGAGAAATATGCCTGTGATTCCAGACACCATGTGGACCAGTTTAGAGTTTACAGCCAAGATACAGAATTGTTCTTGTTCCAGACTGGCCATAAAAGGCGGACTGAATTCAACCCTGTTTAACAAAAGCAAGCGTTGCACCAAATTCGGCAATCACTGGTTGTCTTTTGGTTCAATACTAAACGCACTGGACGGATCAAACATGAACCTGCTTGAATTCGCCGTTATTTATGTACTGTTGGACGAGTATCCGAAGTTTGACGACACACAACAAATGCGCGAAATCATCGCGGACATAAACTTGCACATGCAACAGTATTTAAAACAAATAAAACAACAACAAATAATGGCGCAAATATCGGATGCCCGCGAATAAAATATCGCCTGTGCGGCGGTATTTTGCGTGTATGCACCAAATGCTAAAACAATTTAAACTTATAGTTTGTGCCGGCGCGCAGTGTTGTGTCCGCACCGGACAGCCCCGCACCCGCGTTCATGGACCAGTTGTCGGTTAGTCCAAGCGCAAACCCGAACGCCGCCGCAGACTGGCCGTTATGGTATCCGTATCCGGTGCCGACGGAAACCTCGCCCCGTGCGACATCCGTTACCGCAACGGACGACAACGCGGCCACGGATGCGATACCGGCGGACAAGTCCTTTTCCGTATCGCTTATCTTTTCATGCAGTTTGCCAAATCCGGCCGCCATATCCGCGGTCAAACCGGCGGCAACATCAGATGCGGCGGTTGAATTTTCCAATGCCGCCAAACGTTTCTGTACACCGCCGTCACGCAGGTAATAAGACCAGAACAGACCGTCCGTCATGTCACCGTTTTCACCGAACAGGTGGTAATTCCAGCCGGACATTACGTTGTTCATTTCATCCATGGTTTTTGCATTGTCGTTTACCGCAATGGCCAAATTGTTTACGGCGGCGGCCGCCTCGGGCGATGTGGTGCCGATTGCGCCGATCCAATTACCCCAGTCTGCCGTCGGCGTGTTCTGGTTGCCGATATATGTGGTGGCATTTGCGGTGGCGATTACAGACATGGCCATTGCGGATGTTAGGATTATTTTTTTCATAGTTTTCTCCTTTTTTTATTACGGGAATAAAAAGACCGCCAAAAAAGAAGCGGCCGGGGAGATCTCAAATCAAAATATCAGTGATTCTGTTAGCCTTTCGGGCATGCCCGTGTTGTATAGCCAACAGCTCCCCGACCTTTATATAATCGGGGGATTTTTTAACGACATAAATCCACAGGAACGTTAACCCAATGATCAACGTGGATTTATTCCGAGTAATTTAGGCTAGTGACAGCCCCGAACCAGCAATCCCTTACTGATTCAACGGTTATTATAAATTACGTTTACCGGAATGTAAATACAAAAAACCGGCCGTTGGCCGGTTTGAATTTATGGCGCGCCCAGAAGGATTCCCTCGGCGCGGTCGCGCCTGTGGGGCAACCGTATGGCGTTCACTGCACTTTGTTTGTGAACACCTACTTGTTGTCGCACCCTCTGTCGGGTTCAAATCCTGGGGCACGATGCATAAATTAAAACCGGCCGTTGGCCGGTTTGAATTTATGGCGCGCCCAGAAGGATTCGAACCCTCAACCTTCTGATCCGTAGTCAGATGCTCTATCCAATTGAGCCATGGGCGCAACGTTGTAACATTTTATACCTATTTCTTCAAATTGCAAGAAAAATATATGTTATTTTGTCTTTTGACCAATGCCGTGGTACATCTGGTTAAAATGCTGGCGGCAAACAGATTTATAATTACTGTCGCCAACCGCAATCTGGGCGCCCGCACGCACAACATTGCCCGCATCATCAAAACGCAGCTGATGCGTTGACAGATGCATGCATCCCGGCATCTGGCACATGGATTCAACGCGGTGCAGTTTTGCCCCAACCTCTACCAAACGGCGGGATGCCGGGAATATCTGCTCGTTGCTGTCCACCATTAATCCATAGCACATTACGATTACTGGTGAATAATCCGCAATTTTTACCAGAATATCTATATCCTCGGGGCTGAAAAACTGTATTTCGTCAACCAGAACCATCTGTGTTCCATCCGCCGGACGATAACCGCGCAGGTCTTTTAACACAAGCGCCGGCGCCGATATACCGATACGCGAATTTACCTGGCTGCTGCTGAACCGGTTGTCTATGGCAGGCTTTATTATTTCCGTCTTTTTACCCTGATTGTTTAGGTTATAGCTGTTTACAATTAACTGGGCCGACTTAGAGCTGCCCATGGTGCCATAGTGAAAATGCAGTTTTGCCATTTTTATATTCCTTTTCTTTAACCTACATTGATTCCAAACGTGCGATGCGCTGCGCCACAGGCGGATGTGTCGCCAGCAAATCACCTATAAACTCACGCGGTGCGCCGGGGTTTGCAATACACATGGCGGACATGGATTTTACCTTGTCCAGGCACTCAACACGAGAATCCGTTGTTATCTTGCGCAATGCCGACGCCAGTGCGCGCGGATTGCGTGTAATCTGGGCGCCGGTTGCATCGGCCGCATATTCCCTGTTGCGGGAAACCGCCATGCGCAGGAACGGCGTTATTACGAAATTAAACACCATAAACGCCAGCCACACCATAAACAGAACCGCCGCGGATGATTTGTTCTCTTCATCACGCGAACCGCCGGACAGCGCCAGGCGCAGTATAATATCCGCCGCAAACACTGTGACGCCGACACCCGTTACCAACAGCATGTCCAGACGTATGTCCCGATTGCCAATGTGCGCCATTTCGTGTGCGATGACCCCTTCCAGTTCCAATCTGTCCAGTCTTTTGATAATCCCGCGCGTCAACGCAACGGATGCGTCGCGCGGACTGCGCCCGGTGGCAAACGCATTCATTGAATCATCGTCAATAATATACACCCGCGGCGTCGGCAGCCCCGCGGCCAGCGCAACGTTTTCCACACTGCGAAATATCTGGCGGTTGGCGGGGTCCGTGTCACTGATTTCATGCGCGCCGGCCGCACCTAACATCATGGAATCGCCAAACGCCCACGATATGCCCATCCATATCAGGCACGCCGCCGCCGTCGGAATCGCAACCGCGGCCGCGGTACGCGCCGCCTGGTCGGCGGGAACAACAATCCACGTAAACAAAAACACCAGCGCGATAAATATTATCGGAAACAACGCGACCAGCACCATTGTCTTTATATTATTGCTGCGAATATGGTCATATACCGTCTTGACTTTCTTCATAGTAAATGGTTCCTGTTAAAAATTGTCAATGCCGCCCGTATTATAAACAAAAAACGGGGCGAGTCATGAAAAAAATTTACATATTGGCAATGATTGCTTTCTGCGGCGCCGCACATGGTGCGCAAACACCGCTGGGGACGGCGGTTGCAGAAAACCAAAGCGCGCCGCAGTATCTGATTTCCGCCGCGGATGCATGGAACAGCGTTATCGGCACCCCGTGGCGCGGCGGTGCAATCGCAACCCGCATGTCCGCCATGCAACAGGACAACAACAACGGGCGGCTGTATGACGTGATGTCCGTACTGGCATACAACCATACGGCCATGACAATATACCAGACAAACCTGCATCTGGACGCCGCATACGCCCCGACAGAAACACCGTTGCTGACACGGCGCCCGGGCGCGGTGCGGAACTTTGTCATCGCGGCGAACGGCATTGCCGCAACAGACAAGTTTGATCACGGTAAAAACGCCGACTTTGAAATGAGAACCGGCGGCGCCGGTGTCGGCGCATACGCGTATGTAACAGACGGCCTAACATTCGGGGTCGGGTATTCGTATGCAAAATCCAAAAGCCACGACATGCCGCTGGACGTGGACGCAACCAGCAATACGATAACACTTTTTTCAAAATATTTAAGCGACGGCGGATGGTATATGAATACGGCACTGGCCGCCGGCCAGGTCAGATGGGATTTGGACAAATCTTTGGCCGGTGTCGCCGACAAGACTTCTTTTGACACGGATTTTTATTCCGCCCAGATAATCAGCGGTGTAAAACTAAACCGCGGTCGCATGTTTCTAAGACCCGGCATCGGCATGCGTTATACACGAATGATTAGCGAAAAGCACGTGGACGCCGCCGCCCAGGATTTTAAAAAGTGGTGGTACAACACCCTGACCCCGCGCGCCGAGGTTGAGGCCGGCGTAAACTTTGCCGCGGCCGGAATGCTGATACGCCCCAGCCTGAACATAGGCGGCGGATACGACATAATCCACCACGGCACGGACAAGGTTGCGACGCGGCTGCTGACCGGGCGGTCGTATGACATGCCTGTTCACAGTCCAAAGCGCGCCGCCATGACCGCGGGTGGCGGTATCGGCCTATACGGCGCAAAATTTGCGGCAACGGCATCATACACGCTAAACGCACGCAACGACTATACATCGCACGACATAAAAGCGTCCTTAAAAATTGCTTTTTAGAGATTTGCTTATGTGGTATACTAATGCGTATGAAACGCAAAGTCGCCCTGTTTTCAACAGTATTTCTCTGTATATTGGCCGGAATTGCATATGCAGAAAGCCTGTTGCAACCCGCATCGTTTCCAAAAACGATCAACGACACATCATTTATGGATAGAATGGAATTACTGTGGGACGGATATGACGATTATGCCACTATTTTTGATGAAAACGGCGTATGCATTTCTGGATGCGCATACAAGGGCATAACTCTTGAAAGCATGATAGAAGAAAGCGAGCGTGCCACGCAAGAGGCGGCGACCCGCCTGGAACTATATAAACTTCAGCATCCTGAAGAATTTCAAGATGAACAAGAGCCGGATGATGACGAGGAAAATCCGCCCGAACAAAATCCGGGCAATGACGGCAATAACGGAACAACAACGCCGCCGTCAAATCCTCCCTCACCCCCGCCGTCAACACCACCATCAACCCCGCCGACGGATAACAATGAATACACATGCCCAACAAATCAGTGGAGCAAGTATATTCCAAAAGGCCGCAAAGTTGTTGACAACGCGCCACTGGACACAGATCTGATTGTTGTATCCGACATCGGACCCAGAAACGTTTCAAACGGCTCTTCGTGGCACCAGGGACTTGATTTGCGCGCCACAGACGGCACATCCATATATCTGCCGGCGAATGGTATTGTAACCGATGTAACAGGCGGCCCGTCAAGTAGCGCCGGATACTATATATGGGTGTATCATCCGACAGAACAAATTTACACACGTTATTTGCACCTTAGCAAACAGCTGGTAAAAAAGGGCGACAAAATACTTGGCGGATGCCTGATTGCAAAATCTGGCCACAGCGGAAAGGGACGCGCCGGGAAACCCTATGCGCCGCACTTGCACTATGAAATAAAAAAGACCAAGACAAACAACAGAGGCGATGTTATAGATCCGTTTGGAAACGGGATAAACAGACTGGGACGGCCATATAAATTTAAAAACAGAAACACACCCAGCCCAAATAGGCACGGTCATCTTCCTACCGGTTGCGCGGGATTTTTATAATTACCTCAAAACTGCCGTTATTTATCGGCGTGATTGATATTATGTACGGCGATATTACGCTGTCACGGGCCCACTGCTGAAACTTTACCTTTAATATACCGCTGGCGCCGGTGATTACAATACCGCGGCGCGCCCCGGAATGAATCAATTCAACCAGCCTGTCCCAGGCCTGTTGTTCCGTGTGTTGATGCAGGTCAACGCGCGGGCACGCCGGCACAGGCGCCGGCGGCGCCGGAATCAAATTCCCCAGCCGTAATTTTGCGCGAACGGATTTGTTTACAGATTTAATATCGGGCGAAAAATCGCCGGCGGCCATTTGTTCTATATCCTGTTCCGTTAATTGCTTCATTTTTCAAACACCAAAACACGGCAAATACCGGCCAAATCGCTTTCCGAACGAACAAAATTCCAACCGGACGCCTGAAATATATCCGATATGCGTGCGGCCATGCCTTCGCCTATCTCCAAATAAATGCGCCCCCCGGCCCGCAGCCAGGCCCCTGCATTTTTTGCAATTATTGAATATTCCGCATACCCGTCCATACCGGCGTACAGCGCACGCGACGGATCATGCCGGGCGCCCGCATCAACACGCGCGTCACCGCGGGCGATGTACGGCGGGTTGGACACTATCACATCATACGGCGCACCGGGCATATTAATGCGGCGGTAACTGCGCCACAAAATACGAACCCTGCCGGCGATTAAGTTTTTTGCGTTTCTGCGCGCCACACGCACGGCACCATGCGAAATGTCCACCCCCGTACCGGTCGCGCCCGGAATATTTTTTACCAACGAAATTAAAACACATCCGGTTCCGGTTCCCAAATCCAAAATATTTGGCGCAGACGCCCCGTAATCAGCAATTACCGCCGCAACAAGTGTTTCTGTATCCGGGCGAGGATCCAGTGTGCGCCTGTTTGTGTAAAAAGACAGCCCGTAAAACCATTTTTGATGAATAATTTTTGCAACAGGCACCCCGCGACGCAGGCAAAACGCATAAAAAAGCACCCGCCACCGCGACATTTTCTGATTGTTTTGAGTTAAAATTCGCGCCGCACGAACACCGCCTGCACGTTGCAGGATTGTGAAGGCTTGATTTATTTTCATAAAACAATTATAATCGGGCTTATGAAAAAAGCAAAAGATATTATGACAACAAAAAACCTGACGCGGCTGGTGGTTTCCATGGCCGTGTTGATGACTTTACTGGCCGCGTACGTGGTCGCCACAAATCGCCGACCGGCGTTTATCGGCGGGGACGCGACACCCGAATGTCGTTCGGTTGTGGTTGTGACATCCGGCGACACACTGTCAAAACTGTTGGCGGACCAGGGACTGGGCCACAATGAAATCACGGCGATTGCAAACGTGTTGAAATCAGATGCCGGCATCGCAACATTGCGTGCAGATAACGATAAAATAGAGTTTTTGCGCGACAGCGACGATTCGCCGGTATCAAAAATCGTGGTCATACCGTCCCCATGGCGCCAGGTGGAACTGACCTGTGGCGAAGACGGGGCATGGAAATGCAACACTGTGGATATTGAACGCGATGTGCATGTGGTTTACCGCACCGGTGAAATCCTGGACGGCGACAGCTTTTATCTGGCGGGGTCGCGCGCGGGAATACCGGCGGGAATTCTGGCGGACGTGTATGATTTGCTGGCGTTTGAAATGGACTTTGAACGCGATGTTCGGGCCGGCCAGAAATTTTCCGTATTATATGAAGAAAATTTTTCAGGCGGCGAAAAAGTGGACAACGGGCGTGTAATTGCGATTGCTTTTGAGGCACTGCGCGGTGACGTAAAAATGTACCGTTTCCGCAAATCGGACGGAACCAGCGGATATTATGATGAAAACGGAAACGGCGCCATTAAATCTTTGAAACGCACGCCGATAAACAACGCAAAAATTACCAGTAACTTTTCCGGCGGCAGAAAACATCCGGTACTGGGCTATACCCGCGCGCACAAGGGTGTGGATTTCCGCGCCGCAACCGGCACGCCAATTCCGGCGGCGGGCGCGGGGCGCGTTGTCGCACGCAGCTATAACCGCGGCCACGGAAACTTTGTAAAAATACGCCATAACAAAGAGTTTGAAACGCTGTACGCGCATATGTCGCGCTTTGCAAAAAATGTAAAGGTTGGCACAAATGTCCGCCAGGGCCAGATTATCGGATACGCTGGTTCCACGGGGCTGTCAACGGGGCCGCACCTGCATTACGAGATTATCAGAAACGGCAAGCATGTAAACCCCATGACAGTAAAACTGCCTGCAATCAGCAATCTGGGGACCGCGGACAAGAAAAAGTTCCTGGAATACCGCAAGGTTGTTGACGAGGCGATACAGCAGCTGGACGGGAAACCGAACCTGTTTATTCAAATGTAAAAAACGGCGGTAAATCCGCCGTTTTTTATTTAAAATAAATATTTTCTTTCTTTAAGATTTCCACGGTGGAATCAGGCCCGTGACCGTGTACGACATATGTGTCATCAGACAGGTTCATGTCATGCAAACGCTTAATTGACTCAAACAAAGCACGCTGGTCGCCGCCGGGAAAATCATGCCGGCCAAAACCGTCGCGAAATATCGTGTCGCCCGTTAACAATATTTTTTCATCCGGAAAATAAAAGCACAGTCCGCCGGGCGTATGCCCCGGGACAGAAATAACGTCCATCGGTATTTTATCCATCAGCATATGGCGCCCCGGCGCAATCGGGGCCGGGTTAGCACAATGCGGACATATGTGCGGAATACCGAAAAAATCCAGCAGCTCGTTTCCCCAGCCTATCAACGAATTGTCCAATGGAGAGATAAAAAACGGGACATTATATTTTGCCGCCAAATCCGGTGCGGCCGATATATGATCCGGGTGGCCGTGCGTTGCATAAATCCCGCACAGGCGCAAATTACGTGCGTCCAAAACCCTGTTCCAGTCGTCGGCGCGCCCCCACGGGTCAAAAACAACGCAATCGCCCCCGTGCGACACCAATACAGAGTTGGTGTTTTCCGGGGGCATGCGCAGTATTTCAAATTTATTTTGATTTTGTTTTTGCATTTGGCTTCTTTGATTCGCGAGGCTTTTTATTTGCCTGCTTTTTATTTGCACCGCCGGCGATTATTTCACGTATTTCGTCACCGGTCAGGGTTTCACGCTTTAACAATTCTTCGGCCAAACGACGAACCGTTTCGCGGTTTTCACGCAGGCGGCGCGCCGCATCCGCATGCGCAGCATCCAGCCATGCGCGAATTTCCGCATCAACCATTTCCGCCGTCTTTTCAGATGCGTTTTCCAACGCCGTACGCGTGTTGAACGCCGCCGCCTGATTTACCGCAACCAGCCCAACCTTTGGCGACAGACCCGCCGTCGTTATTGAATAGCGCGCCAGACGCGTGGCCGCGGCAATATCGCTTTCCGCGCCGGTGGTGATTTTATCAGCGCCAAAGAAAACCTCTTCGGCGGCGCGTCCCGCCAGCGACACCGCCAGGTTTGCGCGAACCTCTGCCAGGGTCATTGACACCTTGTCGTCAATCGGCAGATGCTGCACCATGCCCAGTGCACGACCGCGCGGAATAATGGTCGCCTTGTGTATCGGGTCTGTAACATCGGCATACATCTGGCTGACGAATGCATGGCCTGCCTCGTGATACGCGGTTAACTTAACATCCTCGGGACGCATTTTGCGAATTTTGCGCGGCCCCATCAGAATTTTGTCGCGGGCCTCGTCCACGTCTTCCAGCGAAATTTCTTTTCTGCCACCGCGAACGGCATGCAATGCCGCCTCGTTTAACAGGTTTTCCAAATCAGCACCGGAAAATCCGGTCGTGCCACGTGCAACATCCTGCAGGTTGACACTGTCGGACACCTTTATCTTTTTCGCATACAAATCCAGTATTTCACGACGCCCCGCCATATCGGGCAGTTCAATATACACCTGGCGGTCAAATCGCCCCGGACGCAGCAATGCCGGGTCCAGCATATCCGCACGGTTTGTCGCACCGATAACAATAATTCCGGTATCGTTTGAAAAACCGTCCATTTCAATCAGCAACTGGTTCAGCGTTTGTTCACGATCCTGGTCGTTAAAGGAATGCTGGCTGCGTCGCTGGCCTATGGCGTCTATTTCATCAATAAACAATATGCACGGCGCATTTCGTTTTGCCATTTCAAATATTTCTTTGATTTTTGCAACGCCCAACCCCACGATAATTCCGGAAAAGTCACTGCCGGATGCGGCAAAGAACGGTACATTCGCCTCGCCTGCGATGGCGCGGGCCAGCAATGTCTTGCCTGTTCCGGGTTCACCGGACAACAGTATTCCGCGCGGGACACGGGCGCCGACCGCGGAAAATTTTTCCTTGTTTTTCAGGAAATCCACAATCTCCATCAATTCCTGTTTTTCAGAATCAATTCCGGCAACATCTTTAAAGGTTGTCTTGCTGGACGCGCCGGTGGTGATTTTTGTCGGGTTCTGACCAACCAGTCCGCGGCCGATACCAGCGGCGCCGCCGCGAATACCGCGGAAAATCCACCATATAAACAGTAAGCCCATTAAAATCGGCACCCATGTTCCCAGATGTTCCAGCCATGTTTTTGAATTATCAATGGAAATCGCCGCGCCGCCATCGGCCAGTTTTTCCAGCAATTCCGGATCATATGCAATCGTGGCCTTGTAATTTGTGCCATCCGCCAAGGTACCTGTTGCATCACTGCCGCGGATTTTCATGGTCTTGATATCCGGTGCACGGCGCAAAACATCAGAAAAAGACAATTCCACGGGTGCGGATGTGGCAGGCCTGCCCACCATTTGCATCGGGGCGCCGCCGCCGGCCATAAATGCGCGCGCAATCACCGCAACAAACAAAGCGGCGAATATTATTAAAAATATGGATGAAGAATCTTTCTTTTTACCAAAAAAGTTATTTTTTTTCTTTTGTGTGTTTATTTTCATGTCTCTTCCTAAAACTTGTACTTGCCCCCTCGCGGACGATTAAAATTCGTGCGCCCAGGCGTCTGATAACACACCGCCCCAGCGTGAATTTACAATCAGACGACAGATTATGTAGTGCGGATTCCAGCGATTTCAACCGCGGCTGATATTCCCCGCCGCCAATTTCCATAATCAGCGCCGCGATAAACTGTAATCTAATATCGGGCGCCAGGTCAAACAGAAAAGAATCAGAAAACAAAGCCCGGCCGTCTTGCATTACGGAATTTACCGCATCCATGACATCGGCCGCCGCAGAATCACGAACACGCCCCAAATTGCGCATAGCCAGTAAAATCCTGTCATCAGATATACCCAGATACTGCGACAATACGTACCTGTTTTTACGCATACGAACACGGGCATAACGCATATCTTCGTTCATTTCATCGGAAAAATATTTTATTCCGTTGTCGTGACAGTATTTTTCCAATTCCGCCCTGTAAATTCCCAGCAAAGGCCGTACAATACGCACACCGTCGCGCATTGTCACCGCGCGCATTCCAGCCAGCCCCACAACACCGCTGCCACGCGCTAAATTCATTAAAAAAGTTTCTATCTGGTCATCCGCCTGGTGTGCAACCATCAAACAATCCAATCCGTTTTCACGGCAAAAATCCGTCATCATTTTATAGCGCGCGGTGCGGGCCGCCGCCTCCAGCCCTGCCACAGGCTTGTCCCCGCGCCATAAAAACACATGGCACGGCACATTCAATTTCGCACACAAATCGCGGACATAGGCCGCCTCTGTCCCGGCGGCCGGACGCAGTCCATGATTTACATGCAGCGCGACCATATCCATCCCCGCCGCCGCCAGCCAGCACAGCAACGTCACCGAATCAACACCGCCACTGACCGCGACGGCAATGCGACGGCCTTTATAATCCCGGATAAAATCCAAAAACTTTTGATTCATAATATGGACATTTTATGTTATAATTCGCAAAAATAAAGGAAAAAGGACAATGGCTGGAACTTTAAAATCCGTGGCTGTTTATTGCGGTCATCAGTATGGCAACAACCCGGAATACGCCCGTGACGCAAAAAAAATAGGACAAATGCTGGCAGAACACGGGATTAAGATTGTTTTTGGCGGCGGCGATGTCGGCCTGATGGGCACGGTTGCGACGGCGGCGCTGGCGGCCGGCGGACATGTGACGGGAATTACAACACACGACGTGCTGGCCAAACAGGAACCGATGCACGACGGAATTGACGCGTTTGAGGTTGTAAACGGCGTGAACGAACGGAAACAAAAAATGTTTGATCTGTCCGACGGATTTATAATTTTGCCGGGGGGAACAGGAACTTTAAACGAACTGACCGATATTATGACGATGCAGCAAATAGGCGAAACGAACAAGCCGCTGTTCTTTATGAACACCCTGCATTTCTGGGGTCCATTCGGCCGCCTGCTGATTCATATGAAAAACGCGGGATTTTTTGTACGACCCGAAGATTACAACATGCACAGCGCATGTACGCCAGAAGAGCTAATAAACAAGGTCTTGAACTATTAAAACTCTATAACCTTGTCGCGGGCCGTATGCCCGCGAATTATTTTTATGCATGTCTTTGGCACGCCAAAATGTTTGGCCAGCAGTTTTGCAACCGCCGCGTTGGCATCACCGTCGGCGGGCGCAGCCGTCGTATGAACACGATATGCGCCCGCAGACACGGATTCAACCTTGTTAAGTTTTGCACGCGGAATAACACGGACTGTTATTTGCATGCCTGCTCCATTAACTTTAAGCATTCCGGACGACGCGCACCCGACACCAGATGCAGGTGAAAGTGAAATACGGACTGCTTAAAAAACGGTGCATCGGCCCCGGCATTGGCCAGAATGTTGAAATTGTTTTCAATCCCCAGCTTTTCCGCGGTTTTTCTGAAACATTCCCAGAAACCGGCCTGGGCGGCGGCCGGCGCATTTGCCGTAAAATCCAAAATATTCATGTACGGCCCCCGGGGGATAACCAGAACATGCTTTTCAAACATAGGGTTTATATCATAAAAACTTAACGCGAATTCATTTTCCACTATTGCGTCGCACGGAATTTCACCGCGGGCAATTTTTGCAAATACATTGTTATTGTCATACATATTTTTATTCCCCTTGTCTGATTAAATTTAGAATAGTACAGTGTTTGTGTGAAATCAAGACTTGAAATCGCGCCACAACGCATTATATCAAGCGTACAGCAAAGGAGATAACATGCTAAAACCATTAAACAGCTATGTTCTGCTGGAACGGTTGGAAGAAGAAACAAAAACCGCCGGCGGAATCATTATTCCGGACAACGCCAAAGAAAAACCGTCACGCGGGCGCGTAATCGCCGCAGGCGACGGGGAATTCTCGCACGGGGTGCGCGCGCCCATGACTGTCAAGACGGGCGACGTGGTACTGTTTGCCAAGTGGGCGTCCAGCGCCAACGAAGTCAAAATTGACGGCAAAGACTATGTCATTATCAAAGAAGGCGACATCTTGGGAATTTTGAAATAAGAAAGGAATAAAAAATGGCAAAGGAAATAGTATTCAATACAGACAAACTGGCCGCCGGTGTGGACAAGCTGGCGAATGCCGTAAAAATTACAATGGGGCCAAAGGGCCGCACGGTGGTAATTGAAAAATCGTACGGCGCACCTGTCGCGACCAAGGACGGCGTCACAGTCGCAAAGGCGGTGTCCCTGGCCGATCCGCAGGAAAATATCGGCGCGCGCCTGATTCAGGAAGTGGCGAAAAAGGCAGGCGACGATGCAGGCGACGGCACGACAACCGCGACTGTTCTGGCCCAGAAACTGGTCCGCGAAGGACGTCGCGTTATCGCGGCCGGAATGAACCCGATGGATGTAAAACGCGGCATAGACATTGCGACCGCCGCGGTTATCGCAGATATTGAAAAACACGCCCGCCCTGTAAAAAACAGTGCGGAAATAGCCCAGGTGGCCACAATATCCGCAAATTCCGACCGCGAAATCGGTGAAAAAATCGCTGATGCGATGGCAAAAGTCGGCAAAGAAGGCGTTATCACCGTTGAAGAAGCCAAAGGTCTGGAGACAGAAATTGACGTCGTGGAAGGCATGCAGTTTGACCAGGGATTCATGTCGCCCTATTTCGTCACCAACAGCGAAAAAATGCTGGCGGAACTGGATGGCGCCCAGATTTTGGTATCAGAAAAGAAAATAACGGGACTGCAGGCATTGCTGCCGATACTGGAACCGATTGCACAATCCGGCCGGCCGCTGCTGATTATCGCCGAAGACGTTGAATCAGAGGCACTGGCGACACTGGTGTTGAACCGGCTGCGCGGCGGGTTAAAAGTATGCGCGGTAAAGGCACCCGGATTCGGCGACCGTCGCAAGGAAATGTTGAAAGACATTGCGATTGTCACAGGGGCAACCGTAATATCCGACGACATGGGCATGACATTTGACAATATTTCCATGGACGTGCTGGGTACGGCGAAAAAAGTTGTCGTAACAAAAGATTCCACGCTGTTGGCACATGGCGGCGGCGACAAAAAGGCCATTGTTGCGCGTGCGGATGAAATTCGTCGCGCGATTGCAGACACAACCAGCGACTATGACCGCGAAAAATTATCAGAGCGTCTGGCGAAACTGGTCGGCGGTGTCGCCGTTATAAAAGTCGGCGGCATGACCGAGGTTGAGGTTAAAGAAAAGAAAGACCGTGTTGACGACGCATTGGCGGCGACACGTGCCGCCGCGGTTAGCGGTATTGTCGCGGGCGGCGGCGTCGCACTGGTACGTGCGACGGCGGCACTGGCAAAAATCAGTGGCGACAACGCCGACCAGAATGTCGGAATTGACATTGTCCGCCGCACACTGACACAGCCGTGCGCCCAGATTGCCGAAAATGCCGGCGTTTCCGGTGAAATTGTTGTCGGCAAAGTACTGGAGGCCAAAGATTACAACTTTGGCTATAACGCCCAGACAGACGAATACGTGGACATGATGAAGGCGGGAATAATAGACCCGGCCAAGGTTGTAAAGACAGCCATTGCCGCCGCGGCCAGTACCGCGGGCGCCATTTTGACAACAGGCGCCGTCATGTCAGAGATTCCGGAAGAAAAACCGGCGGCCGGCGCAATGCCGGGCGGCATGCCGGGCATGATGTAATGCATGAAAAAAATCCCCGCATTCGCGGGGATTTTTTAACCACAACGCCCCCTAAGTTCAGTTTCCTAACTCGGAGATGAGAAAATGACACTTTCCTGTCAGGGGGCGTTGCAACTATATATGATTTGTTTCCTAAATGCCAGCAGAAAACCTAGCGCTGGTTTATATTTTTTTGTTGCACAATATATCTGTTAAATATATTGCCAAGTGTATTTTCAACAATATCGCTTATACCGAATGATTTATCTGTACGCAAAATGCAGTCACCGGCACCGTCTGAGGCAACAAAGCCGCGCAATTTGGAACTTTCGTCAAAATAGGCCCACATGGGTTCGTGCAACACGTTTACAATATCCTGATTAAAATCCGGGGCCAGCGCCCTGCACTGCCGGGTCAGCCATGCATAACACTTAAAAACAGGCACGCTGTCACAACGACTTTTACCACCTAAGTTCTTCCAATACCAGTTGGTCTGATTTGGTGAATAATAATCATGGGACTTATAAAAATCACATGCGTCGCGCAGCGATATTAATTCAACCTTTGTGGCGTAACTGGCCACGGCTTTTTCCGCCGCATATAGCAGACGGTGACCAACACGCATCTTTTGATACGGATGCAACACATACAAACAATCCACATGTGCGGTCGCGGCGGAAACATATCCTTGAATAAAACCTATCATTTTGGCGTCATCATATGCGCCAAATGCAAATTTAAGCCTGCGTTTTAGCCATGCCTCAGCATCTTTTTCCTGTTGGTCGGCAATTTCTTCATCCGAC
Source organism: uncultured Alphaproteobacteria bacterium (assembly GCA_949878575.1). Classification (GTDB taxonomy): domain Bacteria; phylum Pseudomonadota; class Alphaproteobacteria; order Rs-D84; family Rs-D84; genus Enterousia. The sequence goes on from CATLAX010000002.1 coordinate 69,658, forward strand.
ATTTCATAATGATAGTTTGTAAGCATTGTAGATGCGCAAATGTGCGCAAAATCATGCCAAACATTTGGTGCCGCCTGATTAAAAATAGGAAAAATTCTTACATCTTGCATACTATAAATATAGACATATATTTTAATTTGTCAATATTGAATTTAACTTATTTTTTTAATCGCCTTAATATGTTATAATTTCGTACAAGAATGAAATTAAGATGCGGATTTTTACTGTACGCGGTATTTGCAACAAACGGTGCCATGGCGGCATCATTTTTAAAACCGGCCTCTTTTCCCAAAACCATAAACGACGTTGGCTTTAATGACAGAATAAAAAACGAGGCCGCCGGATACGCACCGTTCAAGGACGCATCCGCATATATGCGCATTCAACTGCAATCTGTTAACGATGCATTGGCCGATGAAATTGAACAGATGGAACAAGAGCACGAACTGTACTGTTTAACCGAAGGGCGCGACATGCCAGAGTGCCAGCCGTACGAACCCGAATCCCAGAATCAGCAGAACGAGCAAAACCAACAACAAAATCAGACACAGCAAAACCAAAATAATCAAAACAATCAGGAAAATCAAAATAATCAGAATTCTTCATCGCAACAGCAGCAACAGCAAAACCAAAACACATCATCTGGCGCGCATGAATCAACGCAGCCGATAACCAACGGCACACCAGGCACATACTGCGCATTGAAACATCCGCATTTAAAACCCGGCCAGACACAGCCGCTGGGCGTGCCGGTGTCACCCGAACTGGATATTTATGACAAGGCCCGCAACGGTTCTGTATGCTCGTCTTTTGGCGGTGCACGCAGTTCAACATGGCGGCATCACGGTGTTGATATAGGATGCAACGCCAAATATTATAAATCCCCTGTATTTGCCGTTGCGGACGGCGTCGTGCGTTCGGTAAAAAAAGCAAGTGCATGCAAGTCTGCCGGAAATATGATAAGCATTACGCATGCCGACGGATTCATCTCTTATTACATGCATTTGGATTCCATTTATGTTACAAAAGGTCAAAAAATTAAGGCAGGATGTCAAATAGGCACAATGGGGTATACCGGCGGCAACAAAACACAGCAATGCCCGAAAATGGGGAAGGATTTAACACATCTGCACTATGAATTACGCAATAAAAGCAAGCCGGCCGCAATAAACACACCAAAAGGCAAAGTTTCATTGAAATACGTGGACCAATCATTTGACCCGATGCCGCTGATGAAATTATGACATAAAGACAGGGGGCGGTGTGAAATTCCCCGGCGGGTTGCGAAATCCACTGTCACCGGCCAATGCGCGCAGCGTAAATGCCCCGGCTTTGTCGCGCCGGCCATGACGCGTTTCCCCGAATGTGTACGGGAACGACACGCCGTTTACGCCATGCGCCGCATTACAAATTTACGCATCATATCCAGTGGCACGACCATTACCGCCAAACAGAACACAACCGCCCATTGAACCATATTCAACGGCGCCACCTGTAACGCCGCGCCGCCAAATGTAACACACATCACGCATCCGCCGATCACCCCCAGCGCCACGAATATAAACATCGGGTTTTCACGCAGTCCGGCCAACAGATTGTATCCATCCGCGCGTATATTGAATCCGTTGAATATCGCCATTATAACCAGCAACGCAAAACACGCGCCCGTATATTCGGCGCCGGCAAACAGGCCGCGCACAGGGCCCCAAAACATCACCGCAAACAACCCTAAGAAAATAAAAGTTGAGACCGCGATTTGAATTATTGACTTGCGCGGCAGCAGCGGCGCCCCTTTGGCCGGGGTGGGCGTGCGCATGTATTCTGGGCGCGGGGCTTCGCCCCCAAAGGCCAGGGAATTCAAACTGTCCATCACGATGTTTATAATCAATATCTGAACGGCGGTCAAAACCTCGCCCCCGATAAGCAAAGGGAACGCGATGCACAATGCGACCAGACTAAAATTAATCGGTAATTGAAACCGCAGAAAACTGACCACGTTATGCAAAAAGGTGCGCCCGATAAGGACACTGTTCGCAACAAATACAAAATTATTGTCCGTTATGATTATGTCGCCGGCCTCTTTGGCGACATCGGTGCCCGCCCCCATTGCAAAACCGACATCCGCCCGGCGCAGTGCCGGCGCATCATTTGTACCGTCGCCACACATGCCGATACTTTTGTTCTGCGCCTGGGCAACGGAAATAACACGCAGTTTTGTCGCGGGCGTGGCGCGCGCTATAACCTTTATCCGCGACAGATGACGCGACAGCCATTCATCCGTATGCGAATCCAAATCTGTCGCGCTTAAGACAATATCGTTCCGTTTGGTCAATATTCCGCAATCATCCGCAATGGCGCGCGCGGTGTCAATATTGTCGCCGGTAATCATCATTACCTGTATTCCCGCACCGTGCAGCATATCTATCACATCCGGCACCCCCGGACGCAATTCGTCGCGCATCGCGGTAATGGCCAGCAATGTCATATTTTCCGGAATATTATCGCCCGCGACATCCCCGGAAACATATGCAGAGGCCACAACGCGCAACGATTTTGCGGCAAGCTGTTTCTGTACATCCGTCGCCACATTACGATTTAGACGACGAACACGACCAGATGCATCAACATAATTACGACACCTGGCCAATACGCATTCCGGCGCACCGCGAACAAACGTTGTTGTTTCACCAGTACTGTTTTTACGTGCCGTTGTCATTGCATATTTTACGGCACTGTTAAACGGAATCTGCCGGGTAACGGAAAAATTCTGCAACACATCGCGCGCCGTATGGGACGCCACCGATGACAACACTGCACGGTCGGTACTGTTGCCGCCCACGGGCTGAGCAGATGCATCATATGCGGCCCCGTTGTTTAATACAACACTTTGCGCATACAGTTCACGAACAGCGGCCAATTCGCCCATATCCGGGGAACAATCACGGCCGTCGCCCAAAACATTCATCGCCACAGACAGCTGCCCGCGGGTCAGTGTGCCTGTTTTATCCGTGCATATAATATGCAGATTACCGGCCGCGGGAATTTTTTGCGGATTTTTCGGCAGAATATGATTTTTCGCCATGCGTGCCGTATTACGACTGATTATTATACTGATGATAAAAGGCAGACCTTCGGGAACGGCGGCAACAAATATGGTCAGAGCAATCGTCAAATCCCCCAGCATCATGCGCAACGACGACATTGTAAATGCCAAATCGCCAGCCCTGTATTGCGTCAGCACCAGCACCGCAAATATCACGACCGCCGACAGTGACCCGATGCGCCCTATTCCCGCCGCCATGTTATCCAGTTGAATCTGCAGGGATGTTTTTACGGCGCCGACAGTATTCAAACTGCTTAATATCCGGGCGTTTTGTGTGTCGCCGCCGATACGCGTCACACGCATGACGCCGGTTCCGCTTTGAACGGTGGTGCCGGCAAAAACACTGTTCGTGTCCGTATAATCATCCGCGGTTATATTTTCTTTGCGCCGGTAACGATACCCGGGGACGGGGCGTTTGTCACAATCATCGGATTCCCCGTTCAATATGGCGTTGTTTACCGCCAGCGCACCGTCCACAACATATCCGTCGGCACAGATTATTTCACCCGCGCTTAACAACACTATATCACCGACGACAACATCCGTGCTTTGCAGGCGCTGCAGTCGTCCGGCGCGAATAACGCGGCAAAAATAGCGCGACACCTGGCGTTGCAGCTCGCGAGAGCCAGCCTGGGCGCGCAGCTGCGTTCTGACGCTGATAACAGATACGATAAGCAAAACCGCGGCGATACCCAGCGCCTCGTAAATATCGCCGACACCTATCACGGCCAGCCCCGCAAACAGCCCCAGCATTATCAGCAGAATAAGGTTTATCTTGTCTTGAAAAACCTGTTTAAAAAAATACCATGCGGATTTTGGCGCGGGCATGGGCAGTATGTTATGACCGTATTTTTTGCGACTGTCCGCGACCTGGGCGGGCGACAATCCTTTGAATTTCATGATATGACATCCATCTTTGTTCAATAGCAATTATAATGCCAAAAAAGAAAATCCCCTTCAAGGGGGATTTTCTTTAAACCGCCGGCACTTAGAAACGATACCGCGCGTTCAGCATGCCGGTCTGGGACGTATAGTCGCGTCTGATGTCAATATTATAACTGATGCCCAGTTCAACCTGGTCAAACGTCAGGTTCAGCCCCGCGCCCAGTTCCAGTCCCAGACGTTCCAGACGTTCGCCGTCCAGACCATATTTGGACACACCCGGGACGGATACTTTAACATCATCCGCCTGGGAAACAATGTCGTAATTTACCATCGCACGCAGTTCCGGACGCAGCAATATGGTATCTGTCGCCGCGAAATCATATGCATATTTTGCACCCAGACCCGCCGTTAGAAAATCCGAATCCGCCGACGAAACATTTATGTCCATATTGGTATCGTATGAATCTGATGTGATGTGCAGATAGCGCAATGTGGCCTCCGGCGTGATGCCGAACGGCAAATCATACCCTGTTGTCACCGCGGCACCGTATGCGTCTATATCACGGTCTGATTTTACTTTCATGCCGAATGCATCGCCATGCTCTGACAAATCGGCCATGGTGTAATTTAACACGCCGTTTACATACCACTGCGACGGCTTATACTGGCCGTATACGAACAGTGTGTTTCCGTCTATGTCGGCATTGCGCGCATACATGTCCGCATCGGCCGTACTAAACGCGTAACCGGCGCCCAGCGTAATGTCATGTCCGGCAATGAAATCCAGACCGGCCGCGAAACCGTACATGTCATAGTTAAACGCGCCATCACTGTCGGATTTGTTCATCATACCCGCGGCCCATACATGCGACACACCGTACACAATGTCACCCAGTTTGCGCCCCATATCCGCCAGACGCGCGGATACCAGACGCCCGACGGAACCCTGTATGTTGCCGGCGACAGACTGTGCAATCGGCGAATTGTCCGGCTGCAACGCATTTGCGGCATGTTCCACCGCGCCGGCATCACCCGCCGCCAGCGCCTTTTGAGCATTTACAACCATGCCGTTTAACGCATCGGATGATGAATTCGCCATATTTACAATCATATCGGCCGCTGATGCGGACAGACCCGCCCCTGCAATGGCATCCGCGGATTTAACAGACGCAACGATGAAATTATTTTCATCCAGCACAACATCAAACAGCGAATTTTCCAACAGACCGACATGAACATTTTCAAAACCAGAGTTTTTGAATATATCATACGTTCCGGCACGGCCAACCGACAAATTCAGGTCGCCGACACCTTCAAAGGACTTTACATCAAACGTTGCATATTCCTTGTCGTTGCGCAGTTCCGCGTTCAACACGCCGTCCAAGACTATTGTATCCTGGGTTACGGACGACACACCAATATTTGCAACCGCGCCCTTTTCAATGGTCATTGTACCGTTGCCCGTAATAACGCCATCCGACGTCATAACCGCACCGTCGCGCAGGGTCAGTGCGCCATTGTTATGCCATACCGCACGTGGTCCGACGGATATTTTGTTAAATTCCGCGACATTGCCGGCCGTGTCCAGATTTACGTTGTTCATGCTTAACGCTGTGTCGCCCTTTACGTTATATGCGCGCAGGTCGCCCTTAACATTAACAGCGCCGCCGCCGGATATGTTCAATACGGCGTTGCCGGTTACACTGTCGGCATCCGAATTATCCGGCGCCGATTTCTGGCGACTGCCAATATTTACATCACCGGCGATATTAATCGTGTTTCTGGCACCGTCCGTGTCCAGATTCACGGTTGTGTTTCCAACGCGGCCGCCCGGACGCTGGGCCCCGGCGATAATCCAACCGTCGGCCCCCGGCGTTGTGACATACTTGCCATCGTTGCCCAATGTATAACCTATCCATGTGTTTCCGGAAACGTCAACCGTTACGTTACCGGCGGACAGATAATTTCCAACGGCGATAACCTCTTCCCGTATAACGGAATCCTCTATATCAATATTCACATTCCTGGCGCCGACATAATGTTCGGGAACCCATGTTTCCCAGCCATTAACATTCGTCGTGGTGGAACCGCGAACCTGGCCTAGGTTGGAATTTTCAACATCAATGTTTATATCGCCCAAAACACCCGTGTCACCTTTTACGGCCCCCATGGCAATCTGTTGGCCGAAAATGCCAGGCGCCGTCACATTATCCGCCTTTATTGTCAGATTTCCGTCAATAACGTTGCGGTTTCCACCTGACGCCATCAGGCCGACAACACGATCAGATGCAACAACGTTTTCCAAATCCAGCGTAACATCGCCATGCACAACAGAACCCGCGCCGGTGGCGTATATTCCATACATTGTGGAATTTGAAACGGTTGCATCCACGTCGCCGTTTATAACACCGCTGCTTACACCGCCACGATTGCCGAAGTATAAATTACCCATTTTCAAATTATAATTATCAAACACCATCTTTTGTCCGGTGATGACAGATTCATAGCCACCGGTATAAATATGCGTCAGGACATCGGCTGTTGACGCATTGTCCAGATGATTGCCGTTTAAGAACACTCCGCCGATATAACCGCTGCCGCTGGTTGCGATTTTAACGTTGTTGTTGCCGGCGAAAATAAAATTGCCGGATGCCGCCGCAGTGGTTGCCAGATTAAACGTCTGATTCGGATTCCATTTATTAAACACAACTGTCGGTGTCCAGTTGCCAGGATGCTGCGGTTCACTGGAAGCATGCTGATTACTGGCAAAAACACCCGTAAATCCGCCAACATCGCCCAGCAAATGTAAAAAGACATCGGTTTTATCGCCCTCTCGCACCAAAACAGTGCCGTCACCGGTCAGCGTGCCGGTATATCCTGTGCTGGTCAAAACATCCCAGGTATCACCGGCCGCAATGTTACACGTGTCGCCCGTGCAAGTTACATTGGCCGCCATGGCCGGCATAACAATCAGCGCAGGCAATACGGAACACGCCTTTAGCAAGGTTACGAATTGTTTTGGATACGGCATTGTTTTATCTCCTTTTTATATATTAAATCCTAGGACAAAAAACATACACATGTAAAGAAAAAACATCTTGACTTGAAGTTCAACAATTTATACTAGATTTTGCATAGTAGTTAAGGAGAAAATATGAAAAAAATTTTAATTTTATCTGTTGTTGCATTGGCGGCATGTAGTCAAGATTACAGCAAATACGATTCCATTTTTGAAGGATGTGAAAGAATAGAAACAACCGAATTTCATTTAGTTTATAAGTGTCCAGCAGAACAAGAATGGGCCCAACAAGTAAAACAGCTGCAACCAAACGGCAAATTTAGGGCTGGTGGTTATTTGAATTTGTCCGAATTATATGCAGATAAAGAACACGTATATGCAGAGGTATCATTTGACGACCCTGGAATGTGCAAAGAAAACTTTACAATACGTACAATGATTGCCGAACCTATCGAAGGAGGAGAAAATTGGGCATTCGTTGGTTGCAGATAAATATTATTAAATAACAAGTTAGAAAGTGGTGATTTTTCACCACTTTTTTATTTCCAACTTTCGAACTTGCTAAAAACATTAGAAAACAAATAAAAAACCGCTCTGAAACGAGCGGTCGTAAAACCTTGGTTGGGGCAGCTGGATTCGAACCAACACTGACGGAGTCAGAGTCCGGAGTTCTACCGTTAAACTATGCCCCAAGCGTCGTGGATTATATAACACCATTATTCCATTTGCAAGAACTTATTTTATATGAAAATATATGTACTATGAAATATTATAATTTTTATGAATCCCCTGTTGGGCGGTTAACAATGGCAAGTGACGGCGACAAGATTACCGGGCTGTGGATTGCAAATCAAAAATATTATGGGCGCAACCTGAATCCGGATGCAAAACCGGCACCTGATTTGGAAATATTTCAAATAACCACCAAATGGCTAAACGAATACTTTGATAAAAAAATACCGGAATGCGCACCGCCCCCGCTGGTGCCATACGGAACAGATTTCCAAAAAGCCGTATGGCGGGCATTGCAAACAATACCGTACGGACACACCGTTACATATGGCGATATTGCCAAACACATGGGAACATCCGCACGCGCCGTTGGAGCCGCCGTTGGCCACAATCCCATATCCATAATAATTCCATGCCACAGAGTCCTGGGCGCCGACGGGGCACTGACCGGGTACGCCGGGGGCGTGAAAGCAAAACAGATTCTGTTGGCGCTGGAAGGTATCAAATTTTAACCCCACAATCATAGACCAAACTTTTTTTTGACAAAATATATTGACAAATAGCGTTTTTTGGATATTATGTCTTTCATAATACAAATTTAAGGGGCAGAAATGTTCAAAGAACTGAAATTGAAAATCGCCGCGCGCCGCGTAGGTCGCAAAACCACAAACAGCCGTCGGCGCAATACTCGCAAGGCCACAACTTTTTGGGGACGCGTTTGGCATATTATCTGTGCACCGTTTCGCCTGATTGCAAGAATCGCCGCAGCAATATGGGCATGGATTCGCAGTATTGACTTAATAGGTTTGGTAAACACGACCCTGTTGGTTGCGATTATCGTGCTGTTTTCCATGTTGATTATCAACATTATCGGATGCGGCAGAAAAAATGTAATTATAGTTGCCGATGCCCCGGCAATAGCGGTGGCGACAGAAAAGCCGCAAGTCACATTAACCGATGAATCTGCACCGGCCGCGATAAAGCCCCGTCCGGATCTGCCGATACGCCGCGATCCGGCCACACGAAAATTCCAGGCGCATACCGTTGACACGTCAACTGTCAAATGCGACACAAACCCGGTGACAATGTATGGCGATGTTATCATAGACCGTCGCGGTCAATGTCCGGCTTTGCGCGACGGCGTGCATATCACAGGCAGCCTGTATTTGCAAAACATGCGTAAATACACATTGCCGTGCGGGGCGGTAATTGACGGCAACCTGTTCCTGCGCGATGTTGAAATGCTGCAGTTCTGCGGGGATTTCACCGTCAAAGGAAACATTTATGTCAGTCCGCGTTCATCATTCGGGCCGATACCGCGCACGGCGCGCCTGGGCGGACAGGTTATTTTGTAAACAAACGGGTCGCAAACGCGACCCGTTTGTTTTTGCTTGCACCACGGCAAGTGTTTCCTATATAATATAAAGCATCCAAACGAAGGGAATCAAAATGAACACATTTGAAAAAATTTTAAACGTACTGGCCAAAAATTTGGGCTATACAGTTGTGCTGGTTGCGGCGATTATTTTGTTCGCACTGTTTTCCGGCGGTCTGTTGCGCGGCCTGATTACGGCTGGTTCGGCACTGATTGCATACGCGTGCATAGAACTGCTGTACAAACAGTTCAAAGAAACGCCCGCACCGAAAAAGGTTCAAAAGCGCAAATAAAAAATCCCGCATTTGCGGGATTTTTTTTAATCTTGTTTTTACTGATTGTCCGCCGCGGCGTCATCCGTCGTCGCATTATCCGCAGCAGCATCCACAGGTGCGCCGGCCATATCCGCATTTTCCTGAATCAGCAATTCCTGACGCAGATTGCTTTGACGCGACGCCATGTCGGATTTTGACGATACCAGCGCCAATGCCGCGCACAATAAAAAGAATATTGTCGCCAACCACGCCGTCAACTTTGTTAAAAAGTTTCCGGCCGCCGCCCCCGTCAAGGCACCGCCAAACATTGACGCCGCCGAAGAACCGGACATTCCGCTGCCCTCTGATTTCTGCAGCAATATTACGCAGGTCATAAAAATTGCAACTATTATCAAACACACCAGTAAAATTGTAAACATAACTTTTTCCTTTGATTACCGCCTGATTTTAGCGGGACTGTACCTAAATTGCAAGAATTTTCAACAATTCGGCGGCAGCGGCACTGCTGGCCTCTTTTTTAGATGCGCCGGTCGCCGTTGCCGTTACCCCCATGGCCGACACCCGCACTTTAAACACAGGGCTGTGCGATGCGCCGATCGGGTTCATGTATTCATATTCCGGCAAGACCCCGCCAGAACATTTCTGAACCAATTCCTGAAGCGCGGTTTTCGGATCTTTGGGCGCAACGACGTCGCGCGCGGCAATATCACGCCACAAATCTGTTATAACCGCACGTGCCGCCTCAAAACCGCCGTCAATAAATATGGCACCCAGCACGGCCTCCATCGCGTTGGCCAGAATATGCCGAACACGGCCGGCCGTAATGTGACCGTGGCGCAACATGTTCGCCAACCCCAATTCCGTGGCAACATCGGCCAGAGTATCCGTGGATACCAGCATCGCATGGCGCCGCGCCAAATCCCCCTCCATCTCATTTGGGAACATATCATACAGCATTGCGGCCACGGTTAATCCCAGAACACGGTCGCCGATAAATTCCAAGCGTTCGTTGTTGTGTTTGGAATCAACCCCGCTTTGCGTCAGCGCCAAAGCCAGCAAATCTTTATTCTTAAAATCGTAATTTAACTGTTTCACTTACTTAATCCCCATACCAAAGCGGGACCAGCGCATCTTGCTGCCCCAATTCCACACAGCCAGCATGGATGAATAATAATTGTGGGAATACCACACAAACCATACCTTGCCCAGGACATAGTCACGCGGCACGGCACCGATGTCGGCGCGGCTGTCGCCACTGTTGTCGCGGTTGTCACCCATAAAGAACAAATGTTTTTCCGGGACCGTGAATTCCGGAGTATTGTCAAACATTGCGTCATCGGAATATTCAATTATGCTGTGCCGGACGCCGTTCGGCAGTGTTTCCGTATATTCTGTAACATGCGCCACCCCGCATGCCGCCGGATAAGTCTTACAATATCTGTCGGATTTGTATTCAATGGTGTAATTAAATGTTGCGGGAACGTTATCAACCCAAATCTTGTTGCCTTTGATGGCCATGCCGCCCTCATAAAACCCGACAGAACGCAATGACCGCGGCAGAACCGCGACAACATACGGTCTGGGGTTGTCACGCGGAACCATTTCACCGTTGATATACAGGCGGCCCTCTTTCATCTGTATTCTGTCGCCGGGCAAACCAATTAAGCGCTTAACATAATCCTGGGACTCATTGACAGGATTGCGGAATACAATAACATCGCCCATTTTCGGTTCGTGCGCAAAAAAGCGACCGTTCCAAATCTTCCATGATCCGAACGGGAACGAGTACCTGGAATAACCGTACGCCCATTTTTCCACAAATATGTGGTCGCCGATATGCAGCGTCGGTATCATTGACCCGGACGGAATATTAAACGGTTCCAATAACAGACTTCTAAATATAATTGCGATTAAGGCACCGTAAAACAGCGTATTAAACCATTCACGGGCAACATTTTTATTTTTTGATGACATTGATGTTTCCGTCCTTTTGTTTGCGGGTATTTTAGAACTTGAATTACAAATGCGCAAGCTATAATATGCAAACATGATTTCTTTAAATTCCATAATATTCAACGGCATGGAAATTACGCGCATTGATGTCCAAGTGCAGCTGTCGTCCGGCCTGGCAAAACCTGAGTTCAAGATAATCGGCCTGGCCGACAGGGCGGTCAAAGAATCCGCGGAACGCGTGCGAAATGCACTGGGGGCGCTGAACCTGGGACTGCCGCCGAAAAAGCTGACTGTGAACCTGTCGCCGGCGGACATGGAAAAGACCGGTGCACACTTTGACCTGCCGATACTGTGTGCAATCATGTGCGCAATCGGCGCCCTGCCAGAAGACAAATTATCCAAATACATTATAATGGGTGAAATCGGACTGGACGGTGCGATAGTAAAAACAGACGGCGTGTTGCCGGCGGGCGTATGGGCGGCAAAAAACAACATGGGGCTGATATGTCCCGGCGACCAGGGGGCGGAGGCCGCCATGTCGTCCAACCCGGATATTTTGGCGCCGAAACACGTTCTGGATTTGATAAACCATTTTCGCGGCGGCGCAACACTGGCCGCGCCGGATTCTTGTGACGCGGCAAAAAACAACACCGCAAACACAACCATAGACCTCTCTGACGTACACGGCCAGGCGGCGGCAAAGCGCGCACTGGAAATAGCGGCGGCCGGCGGTCACGCAATGCTGATGATCGGGCCGCCGGGCTCTGGAAAGACCATGCTGGCGTCAAGACTGGCGACAATAATGCCGGAAATGACAACGGAAGAGGTTTTGGAAACATCCATAATATATTCAATCGCCGGCCAGTTAAACGGCCGCGGGCTGATTTCCACGCGCCCGTTTCGCAGCGTGCATCACACCGCCAGTGCGGTTGCACTGGCCGGGGGCGGCGGGAATGCGCGACCGGGGGAAATATCGCTGGCACACAATGGTGTTTTATTTTTGGACGAACTGCCGGAATTTAACCGCACCACGCTGGAGGTTCTGCGCCAACCGATGGAGGCCGGCCATATAGTAATATCACGCGCACGGCGCAATGCGACATACCCGGCGCGTTTTCAACTGATTGCGGCAATGAATCCGTGTCCGTGCGGTCATCTGGGCAATGCAGCAATGGCGTGTTCGCGGGCGCCCCGCTGTGCAGAGGCGTATCAAAACAAAATATCCGGCCCACTGTTGGACCGTATTGACCTGCATGTGGACGTTGACGCTGTAAACCCGTGGGAAATGCACCGCGCAGACGACACCACCGCGCGCGAAGACAGCGCAACCGTACGCGCACGAGTTGTCGCCGCACGCGAACGCCAAATTCGCCGCCAGGGAAAAATCAATGCATATCTGGACGGCCCGGAACTGGATACGGCGGCCGGCATGTCAGCGGAAACAGTGGAGTTTTTGAACACGGCGGCCGAAAAAATGGGAATGTCCGCCCGCGGCTATAACCGTATCAAACGAATTGCGCGAACGATTGCCGACCTGCGCGGGGCGGCGTCCGTGGAAATATCAGATCTGGCAGAGGCATTGTCATACCGCCAGATAGGCCGCGGCAAATACGGAACAAAAACAGAATAAGCCACGGCGACGGCAATTTCGGCCGCGCGATAACAACACATACGAAAAAATAAATAAAAAATCCGCCCGACGGCGGATTTTTTGGTGACAGTTCGCAAATTTTTACGCACGCGGATTAAAATTCAAACCGAACACCCAGCATGATGTTTGCGTATATCATGTTTTCCGCACTGAACCAGTCGCGATGACGCGTGTCGTCCTTGTTTTCCAGGCTCCACTTTATTTTTGGAATGTACGCCACGCGCGCACCAAAATCCAAAAACATGTTTTCCGTCACACCGTAAGAAATTCCGGCGGCAACAACACCGGCAATGTTTGACGAATTTGTTTTTGAACGATAAAACTGAACAACGCCATAATCATCCGGTTCGCCAAAATTCTGCAGATCAACGGACGTTGACAAATCACCGTACAAATCGGACAGATTCAACGTCGTTTCCGTATCCGCGTAACCGATACCGAAACCGACATACGGAATAATCTTGTACAATGGTTTGCGCAGGCCGTCAAAGAAATCATAATACGCCATCGCGCTGATTATGTCTGTTGAAACTTTTGACTGGGCGCTGCCGCTTTGCGCCATTATCACAACACCGGCCACGTCGCCACCGGTCAGCGCCAGGTCGCCTTCAAACAATGGCGACTCGTTATACTCCATTTCCGTTATATGGTCCCATCCAACCTCTATACGCCACTGTGGACGGTTTGGTATGGTCCAGCCCAGCGACGCGCCGGCGGCAAACGAAAATTCTGAAAAATCATTCGCAGGTTTTACATCCGCCAAATCACCCATGCCCGCATATGCAAATCCGGCACAGCCGCCGCCCTGAACACAGGCATCATAATACGCGGCCGATATAACCATGCCGTCGCCCGGGTTTATATAATATTCCGTGGTCAGCGACCCAACCTCATTTTTTATAGACCCGAAACCAAACGACGCACCGCCGCGCGCCGATATGACAAAGCGAGATCCGTCATCGGAATACCACCCGTCACCCAGATATGTTCCGGGATACTGCCAGTTTGCACTGGCCGGCGCCGCGGAAAAAATTGATAAAACAGACAATATGCAAAATAAACTTTTTCTCATGTTCGGCATTATATCACAAAATGCCCCACGATGAAAACAGATTTTAAGCCGTGATTTTATTCCTGAATAAATCCGCCCGACTGCATTTTCCACAACCGTGCATATTCGCCGCCGCGACGAACCAGGCGACGGTGGCTGCCCTGCTCTATTATGCGGCCGTGGCGCATGACAACAATACGGTTCATGTTGCGCAGCGTTGACAGACGATGCGCAATGGCGATTGTCGTGCGGTTATGGGCCAAAGCCTCAAAAGAACGCTGTATCGCCGTTTCTGTTTCCGAATCAAGGGCCGATGTCGCCTCGTCCAGAATCAATATAGGCGCGTTTTTCAAAAATGCGCGCGCGATTGCGACACGCTGGCGCTGGCCGCCGGACAACTTTATGCCACGGTCGCCCACGATTGTATCATACCCGTTTTCCGACCGGCGTATAAAACCATCCGCCGCGGCCCGCACGGCGGCGGCGCGAATCTGATCCGGTGTGGCGTCGGCACATCCATATGCGATGTTTTCCGCAATGGTGCGGTTGAACATCGTCGGTTCCTGGGGAATAAAGGCAATGGCGCGCCGCAAAGAATCCTGGGATACATCGCGTATGTTTTGGCCGTCTATCAGTATTTCGCCGCGCGTCGGATCATAAAAACGCATCAACAGGTTTACCAGCGTTGTTTTTCCCGCGCCGGACGCACCGACCAGACCGACGCTTTGCCCCGGTTCTATGGTCAGATTGAAATCACGCAAAATCCAACGCTTGTTATACTTAAACCAAACGTTTTTAAATTCTATCTTTCCATGCGGCACCTGCAATGCGGGCGCATTCGGCGCATCTGTTACGTCTATTGGCACCGCCAGTTCGTCATACGACTTCTTTGCACTGCCCAGCATGTCAACAATGGCCGGCACCTGGTCAACTATACGGGATATTGTTCCCATAACGCTGAAAAACACGGATGTGGTAAACACAACCTCTGACACCAGCAGGCGCCCGCGCATAAACAGCCACACGCACAATATCATGGTGGCGCCAAACGCAATATCCCAGACCAGGTTAGGCACGGCCCAAAACAAGCGCTGAACAAAATAAGAATGAACACGCGCGGCGATGCTTTGTCCGCGGGCCTGTTTTAAATAACGGCGTTCGCTTTCCGCGCCGGAAAAAAGTTTTACAACGGAAAAATTAGCCAGACTGTCCACTATTTTCCCGGCCAGACGGCTGTTTGAATCACTGGCGTTTTTAGACGCGCTGCCCATCGGCCGCAACAGCAGCCCACCGTAAACAATTCTAAACACAAAAACAAACGCAAATATAATCGCCACATATGCGTTTATGCTTAAAATCAACCCGACATTTACAAATATGACCGCCAGCGCCCCCGCCATTTCCATGAAATTGACAATGGCCAGGAATCCGGCTGAAACGTAATTTATCTGGGAATTTATTTTGCCGGCCATGCGCCCCGACCAGAAAGACATTGACTGGTGCTGGACATAATCGGTCAAAACCTCTGATATTTGATTTTCTATCCGCGGCTGCCAGCGGGCGCGGGTGATGGAACGGACAATAACACACAAATCCAGCAACAGCAGCGTTGACACTATTATCAATATGGTCGGCAGTGCAAACTGAACCAAATTCTGGCCGGCCGCGGGCGTCTTTTCAAACAGAGATATGAACATGCGCTGAAAATTCGGGAACAGCACGCCTTCGGCCATTACGCACATAAAGGCCAGCGCCCATACAACCAGCAGCCCCCAATGATTACGGGCCGCGTATTTGAAATAAAATCCCCATAAAGATTTTGGCAATGTTTTTTCCGACATGATAATTTACGCCCCCAAAAAGCAAGGATTAATGTTATACACCACAAACAAATCCAAATCAAACGATTATTCCACTATATCGCGGAAAATTTCCGCAGGAATGGTTCCGCCGGTAATTTTTGAATCCATGGGCGAAAAATCATCGTTTCCAACCCATACGCCGATAACCAGCGAATCCGTCGCACCGACAAACCACGCATCACGGTTGTCATTGCTGGTGCCGGTTTTTCCCCCCAGAACACCCGGCGCGTTTGCACGGCGCCCCGTGCCGGTCGTCACGACATCCGCCAACATTTGCCGCATATATTCCGCGGTATCCGCACTTACCACCTGCAACACATCAGACGGATTGCGCTCATATAAAACATTGCCGGCCGGATCCGTTATCTTTGTAATGGAATAAGGCCGCACGGATCCGCCGTCGTTCCATATAACAGCGTATATTGTCGTCAAATCCAACAGACTCATTTCCGAGGCACCCAAAACAGTTGAATACTCGCGCCGCAAACGGGTTCCCACCCCCAGACGCCCCGCCATGTCCAGAACGGAATCTATGCCGTATTCTTCTGTCAGCTTTAACGGCACGGAATTGACACTTTTTGCGAACGCCACAGACAGCGCAATATCGCCATAATAACGCTGATTGTAATTTTTTGGCGTGTAATCGCCTATTGCAAAAGGCGCATCGTTTACAATGGATTCCGGCGTCATGCCGCGTTCCAGCGCAACCAGATATGTCACCGGCTTAAAACTGCTGCCGGGCTGGCGCGCCGCCAGTACCCGGTTATACTGGCTGGCCTGATAATCGGCACCGCCGGACATTGCACGAATGGCCCCGTCATGCGACATTGCAACCACAGCCCCCTGATATTCACCTATATGTGACGGCAAAATCGCGGCAATATGGTCTTGTAATTCCATATCCAGCGTAGTATAAACATACAAATCAGACGAAAATCCCCCAAGACGCGACCGTGTTTCATCCAAAACAAAATCCGTCCAATATCTGTACAGATTTGTATCCGGGGCCGGGGTCGCCGGGGCCAGTTCAACAGCCGCCGCACGCGCCTGGTTCAACGTTACATATCCCTGGCGAACCATTTCCTGTAAAACGATGCGCGCGCGTGCAATATTTTTATCCGGATTCTTCATGGGGCTGTACGTTGTGGGCGCCTTTAACATTGCGGCAATCTGAGCCGCCTGGGCCAGGCTAAGCCGATTTGCCGGAACCTGAAACATGACGCGGGCCGCCGCATCAATTCCGCGCATTCCGCCAACCAGCGACACCCGGTTCATGTACAAATCCAAAATCTGATTCTTGTCAAACCTGTTTTCCAGCCAGTATGACAATATCAGTTCCTGAATCTTGCGGGAAATTTTCTTTTCACGCGATAAAAAAATGTTCTTGGCGGTCTGCTGGGTTATGGATGAACCGCCCGCCGCAATCCGCCCATGGCGCAAATTTGATACCATTGCACGTGTTATGCCGCGCATGTCTATGGGACCGTGCTTAAAAAAACGCTTGTCTTCTATGGCGACAATCGCCTGCCATACGTATGGGGGGACGCTGTCCGTTGACACCGGCACCCCCATTATGCGGCCGGCACTGCGGATTTCCGTGCCGTTCTTGTCCAGAAACATTATCGCCGCCGGACGCGTTTCATGCAATATGGCATCCAGCGACGGCATCTGCAGAAACACAACGACAACATATACCAACACCCCCGCCAGCATCAGCCCCATCAAATTCAAACACCACAACAGCGCCCGCAGTTTTAAAGACGGGCGCTTTTTTTCCACAGTTTCCATATTATCTTTGATACGCGGCACAAGGCCTCCTTGGGTGCGTTGCCAGAATTATATCACAAACACCTTTTATCACGCCAGTATTATAATAAAAAAGCCGCCATGCGGCGGCGGCAACTATGACTGTACGGGGGCCGTATTCATACCGGCATCATTCTTGGGGAAAAATTTCAGGAAATCATCCAACGACGTTCCTGTGGATTCAAGTATTTTTGCCAGACTGTGCGTTGACGGCCAGCGGGGTTTGCCGTAACTGGTCCAGCGCTTGCTTTTATTAAACGTTGTTGCATCCAGCCCACTTTTCTTTGCCAGACCGGAACACGATAAATTTAAACTTTGGGCAAAACTGTCTATGGCATGCCATAAATCCAAATGGTTCATTTTTATTCCCTCCCTTTGAAGTTCGCAAAACACACCGGATTATCAGGATTAAATTCCCTTATTGATTGAATTCTTACACAAATTCTATTATTTTTCAATCAGAAAAATATCCTATTTTGCTTTTTGGCACGGGAAAAAATGAACTTATTGTCTATTATTATACAAACAACCCCAAAAAACAATATAAATCATTGCTATTTTATGCCTTCAGCAATTATAATTATTCCAAATACAAATAAAGGACACAATATGCCCGCAAAGGTTCCGGAAGAAAAGAAAATAGAAGTCTTAACATATGCAAAGGAAAACGGCGTCGTCCAGGCTTCACGGCACTATAAAATAAAGCATGCCACCATCGTTCGCTGGAACAAACAGCTGCACATATATGAACCCCAGACCGCATCATATCCCCTATCCAAACGAACAGAGATTCTAAATTATGCCGCAAAACACGGTGTCCGTGCGGCCGCACGCCAGTTTAAAGTTGCAACCCACAGCATAGAAATATGGAACAGCGAATTAAAGATATACGGTTCTTTTATCAGAAAATTTTCAAAGGAACAAAAAATAGAGATATTGCAATACGCACGCGACTATGGCGTCATTGCCGCCGCGGACAAATATGATGTTTCGCCCGCAACCATTATTTCATGGAACGGCAAACTGCACGTGTATCAGCTTAAAAAACCGTATACAAATGATGAAAAAATTAAGATTTTAACATTTGCCCGTGACAACGGCATGACCGCGGCGGAACAAAAATTTGACCTGCCGTCAACAACAATACTACGCTGGAACAAAGAATTCCATATCTATACACCGCAAAAACCGGCGGACTATAAAAAATGCACAAAAGAAGAGAAAATACAAATTTTAAAACACGCAAAAATGCTCTATGACAAGATGCCGGCGGATTCTCGCTCCGCCCACCAGGCGTTTATCCTGGTGGCGGCGGAATACAACGTTACACAGGATCAGGTGCGAAAATGGAATAAAAAATATCCAACAGTGCCTTTGCGCGCCCAAAGAAAGATTCCTGTCACACGCGAACTTATTGAAGAGGCGCAATCGGCATTAATATCGGCCCGAGGACACATTACACGCGCATCACGCCAATCCGGCATCAGCGAAAATATGCTGAACAAAATGAAGAAAGACAAAAAAATTAAATTTGACAAAGGCCAAAGAAAAATTAAAACATATCCGCCCGTCGGCCCCAGAAAAGCCCGCATAATAAGCGGCATTATCGCCGCACTGCAAAAGAGCAAAGAATAAGGCTTGCTTTTTTTGTCCAGTTATAGAATTCTTTCACAAGAGGGAAAATCAAGGAATTTTATCATGAAAAAAATATTTGCCGCAATATTCGCCATAATGCCCGTTTCCGGTCTGTATGCAAACGATTATGGCCAATATGATGAATATGACGATTACGTTGTCGCCGAGGCCCCAGAATGCCCGATATGCGAATGCGGCTGCGGCGACGATCGCAGCAACTATGTCGGATTTCGCGTTTACAAGAACGAGCATGCCGCATATTCATACAACCTGTCAAATGGTCATAAAAACAAGTACAAGAAAGATAATTTCGGATTCGGCACGACCGTTGGAAACAATTTAACAGACTGGCTGCGGGTGGAATATGAAACGCTGTACATGGGGGCGGAATACACAAAACGGGACACTGATTTTGAATACGACATTTGGGCAAACATGCTAAACGCGTATTTGCTGCGCGATTTTGAAGGCGTTGTTGCACCGTATGTCGGCGCAGGCATCGGCCTGACCGGAATATGGGGTGAAATAAACGGTGATTTGGACAATGCATTTGACCTGTCGTACCAGGCAATGGCCGGCGTCCTGTTTAAATTAAACCGGCGCATTGATTTGGATGTCGGATTTAAATACGTCAATTTTGGCAAGGTTGAACACCACCACGGCGCAACAAAGGTTGACGCAACCCAGATATATGTCGGCGGCACATACAAATTCGGATTGTAAGTATTTTTAATAAGAACAAAAACCGCCCATAGGGCGGTTTTTGCACCACATACAATAAATATGACCAGGTCAGAATTATTCCAGCGTTTAAGGCCTTACTATTTTTCGCGTTCCGGACGACCAAATATGGCCTTATTACCCTTGTCACCCGATAACTGGCGCGAATATTCAGCAATTTCCTGCTGAATGGCGGTTCGTGTCAAAATCAGCTCATGTCGCTGTTCCGGATTCAACGTATCGGATTTCAGTTCCGCCTCCACCTGCGCCAAAACATTGCGCGCATATGTCAAATCTTGTTGCAGTTGTTTTTGATTCCGCCCATTATCCTTTATGCCTTTAACCTTAGCCGCATAAGAATCTATTTCTTTTTGTATTTCCGACTTTGTTTGTATCAACTGGTGGCGCTCTTCGGGATTTAAGGTATCTGATTGCAATTCCGCCTCTACCTCTGCCAACGCATTACGCGCATATTCAATTTTTGCCGTCGCATCTTCATCGGATGATTTGTCAAGCGAATATTTTGCCCCCATCAGCCCCAATATCGCGATACCAGACACCAACACTATTTTTTTTATCCGTTTCTTCATATTATTTTCCTTTTATCTTTTGTACCAGCTTTTTATAAGAATCTATAAATTTGTTAACAAATACAAACTTGGTTGCATCTGCATACTTCCAACGCCTATTAGAAATAATACTTCTTCCCGCCACATGAACACCATATAGATACCATTTATTGCCATAATTGACAAATACAGGGTCACCAGAATCACCTCCCCACGTCTGACATCCGTGCATCATATCCCCCGCTGTTATCGTATCTACAACACATTTCGACATTTTTAAGCGGTTTGTATCACGGAAAGTATTTGCCGAAACACCCGGGACCAATCCTTCCCCTACCTGGTTAACAAATTGTCTCCCTTTACTTTTGCGGGCGTTAAAATCTTCGGCCTTTTTATTACTTTTAATAAATTTGGCATATTCACGTCTTAACGTGTTTATTTCCTGGTCGCTTAGTATCTTCAAGGCGCCATATCCGACAGCCTGGGCAAATGTACCCATGCCGGGCACCCCAAAAAAGATAGCCCTAATTTCACTTGATGTAAAGCTTTTCACACGAATATTTGAACGAACACTGCGTGATGGAACCAACAAAGCCCAATCTGATTTTGCCCCACCTGTAGAATCATATTCCCCATCCGGATAAATATTTTTATCGGAAGCAGATGTTTTTGCTATTGTCATATTACCATGGTTCGCAGAATTCAACCTAATCCTTCTTAGATTCCTTTTGCCGCTTTCGTCATAAATACAATGCTTTGCCGTTACAACAATACCATCAGCGGTCAATGTTCCCGTACAAAAATTCCGACCGTTTTGTTGCAGGCCTATTACCGCAGAATACGGTTCTGAGGAACGGCTTACATATTGACGCTTATCAATAGTGTACGTTGCAGCGCTGGCCGACCCGTACATACATACCGTGGCAACAGTTACCAAAAGCATGCAATATTTTTTCATTGAATACCCAGCGCCTCCTCACACTCTTCCGCCACAGCTGAAGCTTTTTTTTATAACGGATATTTGGGTTGCATTAAATATAGTCGCAGTTGCACTGGCCGCAGAGGTTCCGACAGCCAACACATTTGATGCCCGGTTCAGATTTTTTGCCTTTTCGCGACCCTGGTCTGTCGCATCCGTGCGAACATTATCTGTATTTGCAACCGCGCTGGTAACCGTGCCGGCCGCCCCCAGTGTCGCACCGACAATTGACGACCACATCGCCCCATCGGCCCGATTGTCAATCTTTGACAAATCAACCGTGTCATACTGACCACAGGCGGACACAGCATTGTCCACATAACTTAAATCCGTCATATTGTCGTTCATATGTTCCTGCATTCGCTGTCTTTGTAACATACCAGTTGCAGCTATACAGTCATCAACCGCCCCATGTAAATCATTTTTGGCCTTGTTATTACCAGCAATAACCGCACCTGCCACGTTTGTCGCAGTACTGCCCGCCATCAGCCCAGTGCGCCAATTACCCAGATTTTTTGATTCTTTTTGCATTTCCAGCAGTTCTGCTATTTTGCTCATGGTTGGTAAAACATCTTCAAAGAAACTCTCGTCACTCATTGCCTCTATTGCTTCGGCATCACAATACCCTTTGCCGCATAATTCTAGCGACAATTCCTCTATTTCTGCATCCAACGACTCTTTTGAAAAACCGACAACCGCCGCCCCGGCACCCGCCGCAGTTCCCACACCGGTCACAGCCGTATTTATTCCCGCCATTGTTTTCATGTGATTAAATTCAGCCGCAATACCACCACAACTTTGGCGAGCGTTAAAAATAGCCTGCTCTAGTTCTGGTGAATATGCATTAGCATGCGAAGTATAAAAAAACACCGCCACCACAATAAATATTATACGAAAATTATGATACATTATATATTAAATTGTATCACAATAAGCCTAATTGCTCAACTTTTTTTTGAACCGGATTATATTACTGCCATAACAAAAAACCGTCCCAGTGGGACGGTTTGTAAATCTTGGACTGGCTCAGCTTGCGATTATTGACCGAAATGTCCAGAAAAATTTAACGACTTGATTTATTTTTTACATTTTCTATGAATGCTTGTTTTGCCAAGTTTTCAGTCAAACCAGATGCGCACACTGTGTTGTTGCTGTGTGCAGCCGCGACAAAAAAATGCTGTCGGTAAAATTGATTGCTTTTCATATCCGGCAGCTGAACCCGAAACATATCTATACCTTTATCCCGCCACACATCATGAACAATCGCAACATAACTATAAGGTTCGTACGTCAAGACGTCTTGAATATTTGAAAATTCTTCGTCTTCTGGATTAACCCAACAGTTACCTTTCAGCATCCAAAAACCAGCAAATTGCATAGAGGATTCGCCATATGGTTTATTGAAATACTGAATTTTGTACCGTTTACCCAAATGATATAGGGTTTGTAAATTAATCAATCCTTGAAACTGGCTATGATTGAAAAAAGTCACATTATCGGGCATTGTTATTTTTCGCACCAACCATTTCATATAATATTGCGTTTTGTTACCATAGTTATATGGCAAATTATAACAATGCAACATCCGCTCAATATTATATTTTGTAATTTTGTTTACAGACTTATCAAGGATTAAATGCTCAAACTCTTCTGGATTATGACTGCCAAATATGTTGCCCAGGAAAATTTGCGCCTCCTCCGTTTCCCACGAATCTTTGGTTTTATTAATATCCTGTTCAATTTGTTGAACCAAAGGGTGGTTTATGATTTCACCAGATTTATTTTTGAACACGTTGGTATCCTTTTAGTAATTACGATCATACGACACAGACTATACCAAGCTCAATCGTTGTCAATATTTTTCGGCGATTATTCGATAATTATCAAAAAATCACGATTTTAATTCAGAAATTATCAAACCATGCGCGGGCATTGCAAAACCAATAAAAAACCGCCCCGGTGGGGGCGGCTTGTAAATCTTGGCTCGGGATGCTGGACTCGAACCAGCGACATACGGATTAACAGTCCGTTGTTCTACCGACTGAACTAATCCCGAACAGCCCGCATATTTTATAACCTTTTTTATTTTATTTCAAGTATTTTTTTCATATGTTGCTTTTTCGCCTTTTTAGTGCTATATTGCCCCGGTCCAATACAGATAACAAAAGGAAGAAAAATGTTATTAAAAGGAAAAAAGATTCTGATTACAGGCGTTGCCAACGACTGGTCCATGGCATGGGCGATTGCAAAACGCGCACATGACGAAGGGGCGGAAATAGCGATGCCTTATGCCATGCCGAATTTGGAAAAACGCGTACGCCCGCTGGCCGAATCCATCGGGGCGAAATTCGTTCAGGAATGCAACGTGCAAAATGACGAGCAAATGGACGCCCTGTTCGCCGCGATTGAAAAAGAATGGGGCCACCTGGACGGCGTTCTGCATGCAATCGCGTTTTCTGACAAAAACGAATTAACAGGACGCTATGCCGACACAACACGCGCAAACTTTAAAAATACAATGGATATTTCCGTCTATTCTTTGGTAGACCTGACACGGCGCGCATCCAAATTGATGACGGACGGCGGCAGCATTGTCGCCCTGACCTATTTCGGCGGGGAAAAGTCCGTGCCGAACTATAACGTCATGGGCGTTGCAAAATCCGCCCTGGACAGCAGTGTTCGCTATCTGGCGTCCGATTTGGGCCGCGACAAAATCCGCGTCAACGCAATCAGTGCGGGGCCGATTATGACACTGGCATCCAGTGGCGTCGGCGGGTTTAAGGCAATGCTGCGCTTAAACGCGGAACAGACACCGTTGCGCCGCAACATGACCCTGGACGATGTGTCCGGTGCGGCCGTATATTTGTTTAGCAATCTGTCGTCGGCCGTAACCGGCGAGGTGCATCATGTAGACTGCGGATATTCCACAACGGGCATGATGCCGAACGAATTAAAAGACATCCTGTTAAAGGGACTGGAAGAAAAATAAAAAACACCCGCCAAGCATTTGGCGGGTGCTTTTTTTACGCTTTTTCCCATTGCGTGCGTGCCGATGTTTTTTCTATAATTACAACCATGAGCAAGACACCTGATTTATTAGTGCGCGGCGAACACGCGGAATTATTGAAACAATTACAAGAATGGGACATCGCATACCATCAAAATGATGCGCCCGTCGTTGACGATGCTACATATGACGCCGCAAAAAAACGCGCACTGGCGATAGAGACAGAATACCCGGAACTGGCCGCTGGCGGGGCGTCAACACATGTCGGGGCGGCGGTGTCCGCCAAGTTTAAATCGCACCCGCACAGCGTGCCCATGCTGTCCATATCCGACGTGTTTGATGAAAAAGAGGTCGCGGAATGGTTTGACAAACTGGCGGACAAGCATCTGTTCATAGAGTTAAAGGTAGACGGCGTGTCTTATTCCGCCCGATACGAGAAAGGCGTGCTGGTTCGCGGCCTGACACGGGGCAGCGGCACCATGGGCGAGGTTATTACGGAAAACCTGCGAACGATTGCGGACATACCGCAAAAACTGAGCGGCGAATTTCCGGATGTAATTGAAATTCGGGGCGAGGTATATATGACACGCGCCGATTTTATCGCACTTAATCAGGCGGCGGCGGAAAAAGGGGAAAAGGTGTTTGCAAACCCGCGCAATGCGGCGGCCGGTTCCCTGCGCCAGCTAAATCCGGCAGTCACCGCAACGCGCCGCCTGTCGGCATTTGCGTATACATACGGTGAACTGTCATCCCGCGACTGGGCGACGCAGTCGGAATTTTTTGACAGACTGGAATCGTGGGGTTTTAAAACGACCCGCCAATGGGCGCACGCGGCGCAAAATATGGATGACGTGCAGCATGCCTATAACGAAATTATGATGATGCGTGCCGAAATACCGTTTGATATAGACGGTCTGGTGTTGAAAGTAAACGATGTCGCATTACAGGAAAAAATGGGTTCGCGCGCCAACAGCCCCCGGTGGGAGGTTGCATATAAATTCCCGGCCGCACGGGCGATAACCGCGCTTAACGCAATAACGGTTCAGGTTGGGCGTACAGGCGTGTTGACCCCGGTGGCGGAACTGGAACCGATTAACATAGGCGGGGTGCTGGTGTCGCGGGCGACACTGCACAATGCGGACGAAATAGAACGCTTAAACGTGCGTGTAGGCGACCGTGTCACGGTTCAACGGGCGGGCGACGTCATCCCCCAGATTGTCGGGGTTGCGGAATCCGGCGGCGGCGCCAAATTTGAATTTCCGGAAACATGCCCCGTATGCGGCGGCGCCGTTGTGCGCGAGGCGGGCGCCGTCGCCCGGCGGTGTGTAAACACCCTGGGGTGTCCGGCGCAGCGCATAGGCGAACTGGAACACTTTGTTTCACGGCATGGGTTTGATATTGACGGTCTGGGGATAAAACAGCTGGAACAATTCATTGCACGCGGCTGGATTGAAACCCCGGCAGACATATTTACACTTGTATCCCGCCACGGCGACGAGATAAAAAAACTGGACGGATTTGGGGACAAATCGGTTGCCAATCTAAACAACGCGATAGAAAGGGCACGCAATATTGACCTGAACCGGTTTATTTATGCAATCGGCATTCCTGAGGTTGGCCAGGCAACCGCAAAAATACTGGCGCGCGCGTTCGGGTCACTGGATGCGGTGCGGGGCGCCCCAATATGGAAATTGAAACAGATTGACGGAATCGGCGACGTCATGGCCGATGAAATCTCATCATTTTTTAATGACGAGCATAACACCGCCGTATTGAACAACCTGTTGGACCAGGTGCATGTGCGCGATGCAGAAACGGCGCCCGCAGATGCGGACGGTGTTCTGGCCGGCAAGAAAATAGTACTGACCGGAACACTGGGGAAATACACCCGGGACGAGGCAAAGGAAATTCTTGAACGCATGGGCGCCAAAGTACAGGGCAGCGTGTCTGCAAAAACAGACATCGTTCTGGCCGGGGCGGATGCGGGTTCAAAACTGGCCAAGGCACAGGAATTGGGCATTACCATATGGGGCGAGGATGATTTAGAACGCGCCGTGGCGGGTGCTTAAAACTTTAAATTCAACAGGCGCAATTTAACCTCAAGATTATCAATGGGATAGCTTTCCAAAAAAGGCAAAATAATGCCCGCCGGACGCAGCATGGGTTCAGACAAATCCATGGCCCCGGTCCAGTTCATATCCAGAATATCCGTATTTATTGACACCAGCGGGGTGGACGACGGTGTTGATTTTTTTACGTCAACATCCTGTTTTTCTGTTGCCGGGTCATCTTCACTGATGGCGACACCGGCATATACCGGGGCCGCCGGCACGTCTTCAATGGATGCGGCGGGCTGAGATGCCAGCGAGAAAATCAACAACATCGGAATCATCTCTTATATTATACCATATTCCGAATTACATGGCACTAGGAATCTGTCAGGCGCCGCAACACATGGGCGGCCAAATACAAACCAAAGGCACCCGTCACTGTTATAACAGAACCAAACGTGTGGCCGGCGGCATTGCCGGGAACCGGCCGCTGCGTTGAAAATACAACATCAAAATCAGGCATTCCGGCCGCACGCGCCATGCGGCGCATGTTCGCCGCCAGCGGACAGACCGTCGTATTGTACAGTGTGGACACGCGAATCTGAGACAAATCTGTCTTGCGCGCGGCGCCCATGCTGGAAATAAAACCTATACCGTTTCTTTGCGCCCAGCCCGCCAGCGCCAGCTTTGATGAAATCGTATCTATCGCATCAATTACAAAATCCGGGCGCAAATCGGGGTTTGTATCTTTATCCCAAAACATTTGCAGCGCATCCACGCGAATGTCCGGATTGATGTCTTTTATTCGCGCCGCGGCGACCGCAACCTTTGGCATGCCGACAGTGGACGACAACGCAAACAGCTGGCGATTAATGTTGGATTCTTCCACCACATCGGAATCTATCAAAATTAAACGCCCCACCCCGCTGCGGGCCAGCGCCTCTATCGCAAAAGAGCCGACTGCGCCACAGCCCACAACCATCACGGTCGCATTTTGCAGACGCGCCACGGCATCGTCGCCCAGCAACATTCTTATCCTATTCAATCTGTCCATTGTTCACCATCCGCAGTGTGTTGTTATATGTAATATCGGCAATATAGTCGGGCGCAGCATTCAAACACGCGGCAATTTGTACCATTGCATCCCGGATATTGTCAGGCGCCGGCGCATTACCGTCCGTTTCCACCAAAATTTGACGTTCCGGTGTTGCGGCGACGGCCCGCAATGCACGTTCCCGCATCGGGGCGCGATATGAAAACCAAACGCCGTCCCCAAATATTTCAATCAATGCACGAATAATTTCAGGGGCGGCCGCAAACCTGTGTATTACGACGTGTTTCGGATGCGGCCCCGTTTTTAACAGACGCAGCAAGGTATCCCATGCATGCACGCAATGAATTTGCGCCGGCCTGTTCAATTCCGCGGCAATTTCCATCTGGGCGACAAAGGCCGACATCTGGCGGTCAAAATCCGGATGTGTACGATCCAGACCTATTTCGCCAACCATCGCACCCGGATTCATGTTTAAATTTTCACGCATACGCCCATTCCAACCCGGGGCGGCAGCGCATACATGCCACGGGTGCACGCCAATGGCGGCATAAATCCGTTTATTGCAATGCGACGCCGCCAACAGCGACGCCCAGTCGTCTTCACACGCGGCATTACATACAAACGCACCCGGACCGGCGTAGCCCACAAAGTTTAAACGATTATAATGACAATGCGCGTCAATAAATTTATCCATGCCAAAAATATAAAACTTTGCCGCGTATTTGCAAAGAGGATTTTTAATACAAACAGCGCCCCATTGCAGGGGCGCCAAAATTGACATGAAATCTTGCACGTATTTTATCGTTCGCCGCGTATCGGCTTGTCAATAAACATGACTATCAGCCATAACAGCGCCGCAATACCGATTATGCAGTACACAATGCTGCTGGCGACCGTGCCGGCGCCAAATAAAAACGTTACCAAGTTGAAACCAAACAGTCCCACCAATCCCCAGTTCAAAGCACCGATGAACGTCAGCGGTTTCAAAATATAGTTGGTCAATCCTCTCATCTATTTTTTCTCCTTTCAAGGTTTGTAATGTCTTATTTACATTTAAAGACATACCAAATTATACCTTGTTTAATAACAGCTTGCAATCGTATTACTGCAATTAGGAAAAGGTTCTTTGCCGCGGATTTCTTAGGATTTTTAACACAACACCGAAACACATTGCCGCAAAAAGTTATACATTACCAAAGAACATATAAACAATCAGCGGCGCCGCAACTGCCGTCATCAGGCCGGATATTACGATGGCCAGACTGCTCATCGCGCCTTCTATTGCGCCCATCTCCATCGCCTTGGTCGTGCCGGCTGCATGCGACGCGTTGCCGATGGCCAGACCGCGCGCAATCGGATTTGTTAACCCCAGGCGACGACATACAACCTCGCTGATAGAGGCGCCAAGAATTCCGGTAACAATTACCGATGACACGGTTAACGCAACCACACCGCCCAACTTTTCCGTAATTCCGATGGCAATCGCGGTCGTAACGGATATTGCCGCCAGACTGCGCGCAACAACATCCCCCAGGCCTAAAAATATGCATATCAGGCAAACCGCCGTTACAGACGACACGACGCCCACCGCCATAGCCAGCATTATTGCAGGCGCATGCTTTTTCAACAACGGCAACTGGCGGTACATCGGCACCGCAAAGCACACCGTAACCGGAACCAGAAAATAAGTTATATAGCGCGCGCCGTTTTCATATGCCTGGTATGAAATATCAAAACCGGTAAGAAACAGCACGACAAGTATGGTCGCCAAGAACAGCGGCGTGGTCAACGCCCCGGGCCAGCGACGATTTATCATCACCGCCAGCCAAAACATGCCGATGGTAAGAACCACGCCGAAATACGGCGATGAATTTAAAAATTCGCTCATTCCTTATCCCCCGCTGCACCGGATTTGCGCCGGTCTTTTATCAACGCCTGGGCTGTGACGCCGGTTGTTATCATTGACACCAGATATGTTATAACCAGCAACAAAACCAGACGCCACCACACATCCGCAATATCGCCCCATATGTTTATAATCGCCACGGCCGGCGCCACAAAGAACAGACCCATAATACCATGGAACCAGTCCGCAACATCCGCCACCCAGCGCAGCTTTACCACACCGGTCGCCAATGCCAAAAACAGCAAAATAAGACCGTAAATACTGCCCGCAACCGGCAATGGAATCAAATATTCCAGTAATTCACCCAGTGCGACAAAAATCATTATCACACAAAATTGAAACAGATACTTCATCATCCCCCCGTCATTGCAATCAAGGGTACAAAAATTACCCGCCCCATGTCAAAAAAAATCCCCCCACCCGGGGGAGGATTTTTTACTTTGCAAACGAATAATCCATCTTTAAGTGATCGGGGTTGTATGTTCCGTTCATTATTGCGATGGTATCTTCAACAATAACAAGTTCTTCGTTGGTCGGAATCATATAAACCTTGACCCGGCTGTCCGGCGTGCTGATTTCCGTTTCACCGGAACCCAGATAACACGCGGTATGCTCGTTCTTGTCACGGTCAATTTTAATGCCGAATTCTTCCAGGTTCGCACAAAACTGTTCGCGCAGGTACGGATTGTTTTCACCAACACCTGCCGTGAACACGATTGCGTCCGTATGCCCCAGCTCAGCCATATACGCGCCCAGATACTTTTTTACATTGTGAACTTCCATATCCGTGGCCAAACGGCAACAATCGTTTTCGCCCATGTGTTCCAGAACATCGCGGCGGTCGGCGAAACATTCGGTCACACCCAGCAGGCCGGCGTCCTTGCTTAACTTTTTCTGCATCTGTTCGGAACTAAGATTCAATCTGTCCATCACATACAAAACGGCACCGGGATCAATATCGCCGGGACGCGTTCCCATGGTTAACCCGGACAACGGCGTCATACCCAGCGACGTGTCAATGGAAACACCGTTCTTTATCGCGGTGGCGGACGCCCCGGAACCTATGTGCATTGTTATCATATTGCACTGCGCCGCCGGGCGGCCCAGCAGTTTGGCCGCACGCTTTGAAACATAAAGGTGCGAAGTGCCGTGGAATCCGTATCTGCGAACCCCCAGTTCACGATACCATGCGCCGGGAACAGCGTATCTGTATGCGTAATCCGGCATTGTCTGATGAAACGCCGTGTCAAACACCGCAACCTGCGCGGCATTCGGCAGCAACTGTTTTGCCGTCACAATACCCATTAAAGCCGACGGATTGTGCAGCGGCGCCAGCGGCGACAGTTCGGAAATCGTCTTTATCACTTCGTCCGTAATTTCAACAGAAGATGCAAATTTGTCCCCACCCATAACGACGCGGTGCCCAACGCCCTTGATTTCGTTTAAATCAATTGACGCCTCGCGCAGCAGGAACAGGACCACATTCAACGCCTCGTCATGATTTTTCATTTCCGTATCTTTGCGCGTTTTTGTGCCGTCGGGATATTTTTGTGTGACAAAAGAATCCGGGGATCCGATTTTTTCAACGTTTCCGCCCACCACAACACTTTTAGAGGCGGCGTCAAACACCTGATATTTTAATGATGAAGAACCACAATTCAGCGCAAGTATGTACATGTTTCATCCTTTCTGTTACTGTCTGACATGCAGGTTAGCAAATGTTAACGGGGCTTTCAACAGTAAAAACCGTTCCGGCCCCGTCAATTCAAATTCCAGCACTAACGTTATGAATACTGATAATTGTTTACATACTTGTCCATCATGCCTTTTTTCTTTTTATCAAACACTTTCTGTTTCCACTGCTTTGACATGGGCGTCCATGAATACATGCGGCCCAGATGGGAATCACGCCCGGATTCCAAGAAATCCCAGTATGCCATCAGCTCACGATAACCGTCCTTGTGATTATCGTCCCAGTTGGCCATTTCCTCGTTGCGCCTGTCAATGCGGTCATTTAATTCTTGAATCTGCTGCGTGGCGTTGTCATACTTTGCCACCCGGTCCGCCTTGCGATCGGTCGCACGGACACGAGCATCCAGACGAGTTTTTTTATTGTCGGCATCTTCCAGCATTAATTTTGCCGCATCGTACGCCGGACCATGCGCCGGCGTGGCACCGGGGGCCGTGGGGTGCCAGACCTGACCTGTTTTGGCCCGATAGGCGGCATCCAGCGGGGCGCGCTGTGCAACCAGATTGTTTTTGTCATCCTGCAGTTGCAATATTCTGTCCGCAATAGCCTGAGCCATCGGTGCAGGCGCGCCGGCCATTTGCGCCGTCAGGTTTGCGATATTTGTATTAATCTGCTGTATCTGCACATCGGCATTTGTTAGTTGGTTGTTTAATGCATCAACCTCTTGGACCAAAGTCTCTGCCTGTTGAAACTGCGGACGCGCACGCGCCGCATCTAAACGCGCACGGCTGCGTGCATGCCGGGCCCGTTCACGTTCAACCTCATCACGTTTTTGTTCAATATTGGTTGCGTTTATACGACCGTTTCCACGGTCCAAAGCGGTCAAATCCTGTTCATGCGTTGAACGCGCGGCCACATCCATGGCGTTGTTTTGATTGCGCAGGTTGTCCGCATCAGAACGCGCCTGGGCGTTTTCACGCAACCACGTTTTATGCGCCCCGTCCATCCGGCCGCCCTTATGATTAAATTTGCTGCCGTTGAGTTTATAGGCGTTGCCCGCCACTGTAATCGCATACCCCAGACTCATAAACGCAAACTTTATGCTTTTATCCATTGCCTTGGTAACGAACTGCATACCCTCGTTTTTGTTCCAGGACAGGCCGCCATCGGAAAATATCGTCAAAGATTCCCCGCGCAGAGCATCCATAATCTTGCTGGTGGTGTAACCGTATTTGATTACGGACAAAACCTCCATCGCTGTTTTTGCCTCATCCTTTTTGCCTTCGCGGACGGCCTTCATAATCATTTCAGACACAATCGCCTTTAACTGGCCGCCGTTTTTCAGCGCGCCTTCAAACGCCTTTGGCATAGAGGCTTTTAATTCCCCCATTGTTTTGACAAACCATTCAAAATGCTTGGTCGCCGTCGGGGACTTGTACATCAGCCCTTTTTTAATGGCGTCCGCACTGTCCAAAACCTTTGCCAGACCGTCCGTCGGCTTTATCTTTGCACCGCTGACAGCCTTTACTATCAGTTTGGCAGAATTTGACATATACAGCCGGTCGCCGTGAAGCTTTATATACTTGTCCAAAACATTGTCGTACGTATCGTCGGCCCATCTGGACAGCTGTTGCATCGGGGTTAATTTATCGTCGCGTTTCGGCGGAACATAGTCTTCGCTGTTCTTGTCGTCGTATGCAATTTTTTCCTTTGCCTTGTCCATCTGGCCGGAAATTTTGCCGCCATCAAAATTCTTGAAGACATCGGAAACTTTCTTTTCCCTATAGATGGTGTTCAGCATTGACTGATAATTCAGCTTAAAGCTGTCCATCTTTTGCTGCGGGATGGCCCCGTCTTTGAAGCCTTCACGCGTTTTGGAAAAATCAATGGACTCATTTCCCAACTGCAGACGGGCGCGAAAGTCCGGATCATACTGATATGACGTCAAATAGTCGGCAATTTGTACCAGTCTTTGTTGAAATTCCGGGTCTTTGTTATATTTCTTGGACGATATACCAGACAACAGGTCGGAATATTTGAACTTATCATCCAGCAGCCCCCACTGCTTTAAAATTGTGGGCAAAGTATTCTGGTACGCCTGCAGAAATGTTTTAAATTCACCCTGTATTTCGTTTTCCGCGTCCGTGTTTGCAACAGCGTTTGAAAACAGATGAGTCGCAGGATCGCCGAAATATTCATCCAGGAACTCTTTTGCGGGGCCGTTTTCCTTGAAATCTTCCCGGTGGGCCTGCATTTTACGAAATGCGTTTTGAAAGGCCTTAAACAAATCCTTCCATTCGTCGTCAGACAGTTCCCATGTGCCGCCAACATCTGTCGCATCCGGCAAATCGTTTTGAACCAGTTTGCCGTTTGCATCAACATGCATCAGCTTTTTCTTCCAGTCCTTCATATTGCCGCGGAAATCGTCATTCTTGGCGTATGCATCATACTGGGCGCGAACTTCGGCCGGCATCTGATTGAAGCGCAGCTGCATAAAATATTGCAGTAAAAAATCTTTCATTTTTATATCGGCCATTTTCGCACCTCTTGCTCTATCTCTGGTTATTATAGTGCTTTTTGACAAAAAATCAATATCCGTGCCCTAAAAATGCTTTCCTTTGCCCCGGGAAACCGGCTATAATAATCACAGAGAGAATGAAAAAATGGCCGAACAGTCTTCTTTAAAACAATTTTTGACAAACATTTACGGTTATACCTTTTTTAACCAGCTAATGTGGCTGTCGCCGGTATACGCCGTGTTCATGCAGGAACACGGCATGAGCGACATGCAGATTTCATCATTGTTGATTCTGTGGTCGGCCGGCGTTCTTGTAACCCAGATACCGGTTACATGGGCGGCGTCCAAATGCGGTGCAAAACACGTTCTCTTCCTGGGCCAGATACTGAAGGCGGCGGCCTTTATCATGTGGCTGATATGGCCGACATATGCCGGATTTGCACTGGGGATGTTTTTGTGGGGAATGCACGGCGCGATATACAACGTCGTATCAGAAGACGTGCTGTATGACGAAATAAAGGCCCGAACGCACGCAAATGTATACACCCGCATTCTGGGGCGGCGAAAAAATCTGGCGTCAATCGGAATGGCGCTGTCGGCGGCGGGATCGCTGTTGCTGTTTTTCGGATATGAATGGGTTACGGCGGCGTCAATCGTATCACTGGCCATATCAATGCTGTTCGTCATGCGCATGAAACTGGGCGAAAAATATTCCGGCGTGCAGAACGGGGTGTCATTTGTCGCACAAATGCGTGCCGGAATATCCGCAATGCGCCAAACACCGGCAATTATCATCATGCTGGCGTTAAGTGTGATGGTTACAAATTTCTCATACCTAAACGATTATTTAAGCCTTATCGGGCTGGACATTGGACTGGCGCCGGAATATATCGGCATCGTGCCTTTCTTTATATTATGCTGCCAGGTTTTGGGCCAGACATACGCGCATAAATTTGTACGTGTGCGGCCGGTTTACCTGTATATGATGATAATTGTCGCCGGCGTGTTGTTCGGCATGTTTGCGATGTACTACCAGATGGCGGGGCTGGCCGCGCTGGGGGCGGCATACGTAATATGCTCTGCTATAAAAATATTGCTGTATGCACGCTTTCAGGATTTGACTCCGACGCAATACAGGATGGAAATTCTGTCCATTTACAGTATCGCCGACCAAATGACATACATGTTCGTATGTCTGGCAATCGGTCTGGGCAGCATGATTGGCGGCGGCACATGGCGATACAGCGTAATGGTGCTGGGGATAATGCTGGCCATGGTTGGGATATGGGCGCTGGGGTTTGCGCGGCGCGGCCGCATGCGGGCAATGCCGTGCGCCGCCCCCATGGTCACAATGCGACCGAACGGGACGGACGTTATCTAAATGTTCCTATTGCGGCGCGGAATCAGGGCGGTATAAAATGACCGCATGAAGTTGCGTGATTTTCTGTTGAAAAGCATTCCGTACATGCTGTCCATTGCGGGCGGCGTAACGCTGTTTCTGGTAACGGCGGACAATATCAAAAACGAAAACGTGGCGGATTTGATAAACAATATTGCGGCATCACTGCTGTCCATTCCGCTGGTATTCCTGCTCTACGATTATTCAAATTCAAGAATTTCCAGCCAACTTAGCAAAACGTTGGCGACAAACCTGTATGACAGCACTAACACAGTCATGCTAAACCTGGTGATATTGTTGCGCAGCGTAATCGGCATGCACGGTCCGATTACGCTGGAATCAATAAACAGAATGCAAAACATAAGCCCGGCGGAAATCGCGCGCCGAATGAAAATAACATCCGCACATATGGATTCCCT
This sequence comes from uncultured Alphaproteobacteria bacterium, assembly GCA_949878575.1. GTDB lineage: Bacteria > Pseudomonadota > Alphaproteobacteria > Rs-D84 > Rs-D84 > Enterousia. The sequence goes on from CATLAX010000002.1 coordinate 105,317, forward strand.
GCGCAAATACCATGACGCATTGGACAGCCTGATGTACCGCAGCGCCCGGGACAACATACTGCCACCGGACAAAATACAAAACCTGTCGGGCATTGTGGGCGACATATCACGGCTGGCCAACGAATACAAATTCAGAAAAAACAAAAAAATTGCAGCCAAATACATGACCGACATCATCAGCAGAATTTCCGACTGGCTGGATTCCGATGCGGGTGCCGCAATGCATTTCCAACAAATGTTACAGGCGGCGGCTGATTCATCTGTTGCAGCGACGGCCGCACGCGCAAAAAAATAACATTCGCTGTATTTTTTCTTGCATTTTGGTTTTTTTTGTGTCAAAATTTGCGGCGAACCACGGAAAAAGAGCCTTTGTGTTCTCCCTTTCCGGGTCCGGTTTTGGGGACATAGCTCAGTTGGTAGAGCAAATGACTTTTAATCATTGGGTCCAGGGTTCGAGTCCCTGTGTCCCCACCAGAATAAAATTGTTAGAAATCCAACACTTTTGTTGGGTTTTTATTTTTTTGGTTTGAACCACACGAAACACACCAAAGCCTTAGAAATCCAACATTTTCGTATTTTCACTTTTGCCAGAAACAAAGGGATACAGATATGGCAAAAACGTGTAATACAAGGTGTAATACAGACCACAATATATTATTGCGAAACAACATTTTTTATTATAGGGTTGAATTACCACGAGAAAACGGTAAAAGACGGTTCTTGTGCAAGTCTTTAAAGACATATAATTACTATGAAGCACGGGAAAAGGCTAAAATTATGGCTGAACAACTGCAAAATTTTGAAGTGCACGAATTCATTAAATCCATAGAATTATTGTGGAATCAGTTAAGTTTTGGCTACGAATACCCAAATTTTGGTAAAAATATTTATGGTTTTATGCCGAATACCCCCATACGAACCATTTTGCCAGATTCTAGACCAGAAATTATCAATGGTCTGTTAGAAAAAGCAGATAAATTAAACCTGATTAAAAATAAGTCTTTGTCTGCACACGAAAAATCCGTTATAAAATTACTGAAAGAAAACAAAGAAAAACTGATAGAATTGCAAGAAGATAATAATAAATTATTGGATAAAAATAACCGATTACTTGAAATGCTAATTTCTCATCAGGCCGCGAACACCGTGGCACAACAACCAAAAGTTGTTAAACATACGGTCGGGGAAATTTTGACATCTATGGTAAAGACGGCAAATAATGAAAAAGCCGAATCCGACCGAAAATATCCTGCAATAAAAAAACTTATTCAAGATGTCGGACTCGGGCTTGATTCTGATTATATGGATTTTTACAAACCGGAAATCATGCATAAAATTGGAGATTCTGTCCGTAATATGCCCAATGTAAAAAGTGGCACACAGCGAAAATACATCCAATATGTTATCCAGTTGATAAAGCACGCCCATATTTTGGAACCTGATACATATAAAGAAAATCTGATACAAATATTACCAAAATTTGAAAAGACACCGAAATCTCAACAGAAACCGCACATGCCGTATACTGACGACCAGTTGTCGGAAATGTTTGACCCAAAACACGACTTTTTCAAAAAGAATCCCGACCAATTCTGGACAGCAATGATTGCATTGTTTACGGGTTCACGACAAAATGCCGCAATGACCCTGCAATATGGGGACGTGCTTAAAAAAGATGGTTTGGATTGTATCCATTTTACTGAAAATCACTCCATTAAACACCTTAAAACAGAAGCCTCTGAACGTATTGTCCCGATAGCACAACAATTCTTAAATTTGGGATTTGTAGAATATGTGCGGAACAGACAGGCAAAATTAAAGGCAGCAGATACAGATTTTATATTTCCGAAATGTCAAACCAGTGGTGGACAGGAAAATAATAAATTTGCAACCCGTGGAATATTAAAATTCTTGTCGGATATTGATATTAAAGATAAAAACGGGGATAAACAGGATTTTCATTCTTTCCGTAAAAATGCCAGTTTAAGACTGCAAAAAGTGGGAGTTTTACCAACCTTTATCAATGACATTATTGGTTGGGAAGGCAAAAGCACAATGGAACAATCCTATTCCAATCACAGATTACCCGAAATCAAGGAACAGGTGGATAAATTAAACTATGATTTCCTGCAACCGCATTTTGACAAGTGGAAAGAAATAATGAAAGGGGTATAACAATATCCCTTTTTTTTCGGTTTACATTTTATAATCCATTAAATATAATAGGTTTTGAATCAGTGGGGACACTGGTTCGGGGTCATCTCAGGCCTAGTATGTTCGGTGCAAAACATAGAATACATCGTGATTCCGATTTCCTATGTTTTGACGTCGTTATTATCCCTGACTGTTATAGTCGGGGAGCTGTTGGTTATAAAACACGGTTTTTCCGAAAGACCAATGGGGTCAATAACATACTGATTTGAGAACTCCCCGACCGCTAGTGTTCTGCTAGTGGTCTAATTTTTATACAAAGGGGAAAAATATGTTTCTTGTTTTGGCTTTGATATATTTCTTGCCAACAATAATCGCAATATGCAGAAAGTGCAATATTGGGCTTACGTTATTGGTAAACTTGTTCCTGGGGTGGACATGTATAGGTTGGATTGTTGCGTTGGTTCTGGCATTAAAAGGTACTGAATCCGTCCGAAATCAACCAACCATTGTGATAAACAATACAAATGCCGATGGAAATGCAAAAATTCAACAAGACGTGAGAAATATAGCCCAAGACAAATACGCAGATAAAACAGAAAAAAGCATGCGTGGTGCAAGTCCATTAGCTGTTGGAATATGGTCTGCAATATTGGGAATATTTGGTTTAGCGTGGATTGGAACATTTGACCCAACAATGGGTTTTATCGCATTACTGGGGTTGGCTGGTTTGGGCTTTGAGGCTTGGGAATGGCTAAAAGTAAAATTTAACGATTCCATTGAACAAGCCGCACAAAAGAAGTCTCAAGAACTCAAACAACAATTAAATAAAAAAGGAGCAAAAAATGACTGAAAACAAACCAACAAATATAGCCTTTAATAAAACAATTCTGTATTTTATGGCTATAGGCTGTATTCTTGTCGCACTGGTTTTATTTTTTAATAGAAACAATGCCGAGTTAAACATGGGAAGCAGTCTTATTTTTTATATAATTTGGGGTTGTATACTATTATTTGGATTTGGTGGATTTAAACTGCTGTATAAAACATTTGGTGATAACCAACCTGCAATAGAATTCAATCCAAAAGGAATGATAATACACAGTTTGCAAAACGAAAAGTTGAACAAATATGTTTTATGGAAAGATGTTGCCGACATAGAAATGGGAGCAAATGGTAAAATCCGTATAAAATATAAAGATACCAACTTAGACGCAGAGGAAATAACATCGTATTTGTTCAATATCCCCAAACAGGAATTATTCAAAGTTTTATATTCGTATGCAAAACAGTATGGGGATATAAAAAACTAAGCATATTATAAACAAAGGAGAAAAATATGTATACAAATAATGCAGCAAAATCAAATTCTGTAATAGGCTGGTTGGCAGCATTCGGATATATTATTGGTTATGTCCTGCTTTTATTTATAGGCCAAGCCGCTACTTGGATTAGTGTAATTTTATGTGTAGTAGACCGTCAAACCTTAAAAACATACGGTAAACATATTGCATTGGGTTGGTGTTTGTTACCACCTGTTTATATGTATAAACGTGCCAAAGTGTTGAATGATGGTTTTACAAAATTCTGGGTAAATTTAATAACCGCAATCATATTCATTATATTAGCAGTTTATGCCGTGGTTCATACGACATCTTGTATGACGCAAGCATTGCCGTATTTTAATAATAATCACGAAATTGCAGCCCAGTTCTGTCAATGCACATTGGGTAATTCACCAGAAGAATGTTTGCGAAATTTGTTATAACCAATGTAAGGCAGATGTAAATCTGCCTTTTAAATACTCATTTTTACCTGGGCGACTGCCATTTGACGAATATATAATTGTATAAAACAAGGTGGCAAAAATGAAAATTGCATACGCTAAACAGTCTGGGAATATGGTAAGTCTTTATGACCCGAATAACCGTGAATATGTCCGTATATCTGGTGAACTGGTGTCTTATACATCTGAATTTGTAATAACCCGTGGCAGTGGGATAAATGGACCAAAACACATTTATAATGCCTGTGGTCGGTGGGTTCGTGATATTTAATGCTGAAATGTCGGCAGGTTGAATAACGTCTCGGAAAATATCAATCTGTCCGTATTAAAATGTCCTAGGTTATCCGCCGTGATTTCTTTTGTTATATACCCGTTTAATATATCTGGGGTTCGGTCTATTTCCTGCAAATCAAGAGTCCTGTCGGTCAATTTTAATTTTTCCGTTATATTATCCAGCGCAGTTTGAATTTCCGTGTCTGTGTATTTTGGAGCCCATAATAACAAATGCAGGTGCCAGACTTTATTTGCCCCCAGTTCTGCCGTTCCGACAAAATGCACTGGGTTCCGATTCCAATGACGCCCGACAAGGGATTTTTCAAAATGCCGTATTATTTTATGAAATTTTGGCAGAGCCCTTTCAAAACTATCCGTATATGCCCCTATCGGTAGTCGGACGGTCAAGAAATGTGAAAATATTTGATTGTTTAACCAGTCTTGCAAGGATTCCTGTATTTTCTGGGTTTGTGTCGGGCTGTAATAAGTTATGTTTTTCATTTATTGCTCTTTTTTATTTTAATGAGTCCAGATAAAGCAATTCCCAGTTGATAAGGGATTTATATATCTTTATTTTCTCTGCATTCTGGATATAAATTTTTATGGTTAAAATTCATTTATATTTATGTAATCTGGTATAAAACGATACTTGGCGGAAATTTCGCCATAACGCGAGGTGCCGAAATTCCAGACAAAATCCGTCAATATGGCTATATATGAGCCCACACCAGAGGGATAATGTCGTTAAAACATACCCGAACCCTTACCAGATGGCCTGTCTAGTAAGGGTCGGATATTTTGCACATGCACAATACGAAAAGGCCTTTTTCGTCTGACCCGGGGGAGTATTTATTATTTGAGTTCAGAAAGAACCACGATTTTCCCCGTTCTGTATCCCCGGGGCGACGTTTTACCGCTCCGAGGTATATATTAGAACTGTGTTCGTATAATTATATTTTTGTGTAAAACTTTTTGTTTTATAAATATTTATAGGGGGAGTATAAATAAAATGGGAAACTGGGAAAGTGGGATTTTCGGGTAAAAAAAAGTGGGGAAATTCCCCACCGTTTTTAATATGTAATTTAATCCGTTGTCGGTAAAAACATTTCTGAAACAAATTTATATAGTCTCGGAGTTCCTTGATATGGCACCTGCTTTTTTCGCGCAATATGTGTACCGTCTTTATCTGGCTCAATCCAACCCCATTCTACCAGTTTCTTTTTTGCCCGAGATGTGGGAAACCCTTTCAAAATGGTGTTTTCCAAGACTTCTGGATAAACCCAGTAAATACATTTATTCCCAAGTTTACCTTCAAAATATCCGGCCATATCGTATACCTTATCGTCCGTACCGCAGTATGTAATGTCCTTGAATTTGGAAAATCCATTACATTCAAAAAATAGCCGTACTTGCCGTTTTAAACGCTCCGTTTCCGTCAGTCGGTCAGGATTATCTCGCCATTCATTAAACAGTTGTAAAGCAGCATCTTTTGCAACACCGAACTCCCAACCTGTTATTCCCCAATGGGTTGCCAATTCCCCCGCAAAACCAACCAGTGCAAACCGCTTAAACGCCCGATTTTCGGCAGACTCCATATCGGTTGGTAATTTGGCTCGTAATGGCTCAAAGAATCTCTTAAAACTAGCCTGAACTTCATCTTTGACAACAACCAAGGATTCCAAAAACTGTACTAATGGAACCCCATAAAATTTTCCAGTGCATTCATTAAGGTGTTCGGCAAATTTTCCCCCGTTTTCAAAACCGTGCAAATTGTCAAAAATACCGCTGATAGAATTTTGTGATACCGCAGGAATACTGATGAAACGAATTTCCTGCCCGTCCTTAATCGTCTTTCTAGATTCTGCAATATGGGTTTGAAAATCGATTTCGCCAGATGACAGAAATAAAGTAATCCATTTTTTTACGGCTCGTTTAGTCCACGTATGGTTAAAACGCCCTTTACCTTGCCCATTTGCAAGCATATACGCAACATTCCCCGTTATGGAACTAGGTAATTGTCCAACTTCGTCCAATACCAACAATGTATCGTTGTGAGATTCCGCCGTACTTTCTAGTGCATTATCTGTCGTCCGCCAAGAGTGCATATAATCCCTGTTTCCGCATACTGAGGTTGCCACTTTTAGCAAAGTCGTTTTTCCTGTGGAAGTCCGTCCATAAATATGAAAACCACCACCCTCTATATCACAAAGACGTAGCAAAGGTGCTGCAAAGGCACAACTTACCCCGAAAATCAATCTGGAATTCCCAGTACAATACTGACCGATTTGGCTTTTCCATTCGTCCAAAGTTCCTTGGCAGATGTAACCGTTCGCATCGTCTGAATTGAAATATAACTTGGCATTCTGCGTTCCTATAATTTTGGTTGGCAGAACGAAATTCTTTTCCGCCCACCCAGTGCGTTTGGTTTCCAAAATGATTTCCTGGGGTTTAAAATTGGTTATATATTCGCACAAACGGTTTTGTTCACATTTCAAGACGAAAAAGCCTTCCAGTAATAACTCCGATATAACCTCATTACCTCTAGCCAGGGAGTCCCTTGGTATATACTTTTGGCAGAGTTTGTCTTCAAAATTCTTAAATTCGACCAAAACACCCCACGATTTTGCGTCCTTGGTTTTGGTCAGTTTGGACACATTGATATAATTTGAAACCCGACTATACACCACATTATTCGGTCCCTCGCTATCGGGGCTTTCAATTGACTCTACATGGAATAATCCATAATCCCGTAAGATAAAGCCGCCTGGAGTTCCTGGTAGCTGACGCAAACTTTCCTGTTCAAACTGTTCATAACTTACAGAAAATCTATTTAATTGCTTTAAAAACTCCTGTTCTTTATCGGACGTTCTGGGGTCATCTTGTGCTTGGTCTAATAAATCTTCAATTTTTGAATCGCTCATTTTATCACCTATATAATTTTAAAAGTTTGCAAAAAACACGTCCATTTTTTTATAAATGGAAAGTATTTTGCGGTTTAATTTTCGGAAATAGGAGGCCACCCTAATGCCTTACGCAAACACTAACCCCGTTTTTTTGTGGTCGCAATAAATAAATTTCATTTTTACGAAGAAATTTTCAATTGTTTGAAAAATTCCCGAAATATCAAAGGGTTTATAATAATGCACTTAACCGACTCAATGGAAAATAATTTATAAAAATACCCGTTTACATTGTCTGAAAATGGTATACAATAGAATTGCAAAAGTGTAATACAAGGTGTAATACATTTTAACAATTTTGATGGTAGGAATCTGGGAAAAGGTTAAAATCCTAGGGTTTTATAAACTTATGGTTTGTTCCCCTGTGTCCCCACCAGAATAAAACACACCGCATTGCGGTGTTTTTATATGTACAAAGGAATACAATATGTACAAATACGAATTTAAAAAACGCTGTGCCCAGGTTAAATATACATGGCGGCATAAAATCGCATTTTTGCGTGTTGAAAAAGGCCTGACCGGACACAATACAATCCGCGGGTATCTGCATGATACGGATAAACTGGTGCTGTATTGGATACCATGGATGTCAAAGGCCAACGTGCATAAATTTCATCGCGCACATTCGCGCCACCATCTGGAAAACAGCATTAGAAAAAGTTACAAAGACTATGTCGCAATGATAATTGACTGGGAATGCGCACGCGCAACAAAACCAGACAAACCGTTGAACGCATATGAAACGCTGATGCGATTTTATCCACAGCATCGCGATGCAATCCTGCCTGTATTACAGCGATTGTTGCCGGAACAAATACAGCGATAACGACACATTTTTTATATTGAACGACGACATCAAATGAATATAATCCGTATAAATTTATACGGAGAATTTATATGACATTCAAAAATCGTCTGGCGAAGATATTGTTGTGGATATCCATAACCCTGCTGACGTGCGCATTCGGATTAATGGCGGCGCACCTGTACCTGGGGGACAGACATTTTGACACCGGACGAAATTTCTTTCCACCGGAATCACAGTTTTTAAATATGGACGCCACGGATTTTAATTTTGCCGTCATGGCCGATTCCGGCAACAACAACCTGGTTCTGGAAAAAATTATCCGCCATGCACGACGTTCCGACACCAAATATGACTTTATTTTGTACCTGGGCGATTTGGTAATGAACAGGCACGAAACATATTTTTACTGGATGCTGTCGGAAATACAGCCAAAACTGCACCACAAACCATTTTACATGGTTCCCGGAAATCATGATGTCATTCACGACGGCGATACGGACAAATCTTTTTATCGCAGCGTAATGGGGCCGACATATTACTGGTTCGGATATGGCGACACCCTGTTCATCGGTCTGGATTCATCGGCCGAATACATGGAAGAAGAGCAGTTCCTGTGGCTGGAAAACACACTAAACAAGATCAGGCCGAATTTTAGTCACTGCATAATTTTCAGCCACCGCCCCCCCCAGATTGTTCCAGGACGCCGCGATCATAAAATGGATGACGCGTCTATTGCCCGTCTGCGCCAAATTGTACGCAGACACCGCAATAAAATAGACGCCATGTTCTTTGGCCACGTGCATTATTTTTCAGAACAAAAATTTGAGGGCGTTCCGATTTACACCGCCCCCACCGCCGGCCAGGGTTCATCCGTTGATAAACGTTTCGGATATATCGGCGTACAGGTGACCCGCAAAGGCGTCACAGACGTGCGTCCCGTATTTATAGAACCGCCGGAATACAGACGCGAATATTTTGAAATATTTTGGGCGGCGCATATTCTGACCCCAAAACTGCGCGGAATTGTCACCGTGATGCTGATATTAAGCGCCGTGTCATCCGCGGGATACCTGGCGATGCGCCGCAAGAATGCATAACAAATGTGACTGCGGCAGAAAAACACGACAATAAAAAACGCCCAAAACGGGCGTTTTTTATTTTGGTTTAGCAACCGCCGGTCGCGTTACCAATAATTTTGGAAATAGAAATATCCTTGTGCAGCAAGAAATCATATTCGCAGTTGCCGGACTTATAAGAACCGGTGCAAGCAGCCAATGTCATAACGGCGAACAGCGCCAACATTACTTTTTTCATCTAACTTCTCCTTTTTCTTTAAAAAAGCAGGATTATTATAATAGGAATTGAGTCTTTTTTCAAGTTTTTTATATGGCGCCACGAATCCAGTGAATTTTGCGTCCGGAAACAATAATCACATCAAACCGAGCATCGCCGCGAAAACGCGTGCGGGCAATATACGATTCCGCCGCCGCACGCAGACGCCCGGCCTGGGCCGGTGTTATAGCATCCCATGCGCCGCAAATATCGGAATATCCCTTTACCTCTACAAAAATCAGCAAATTGCCCCGCCGTGCGATTATATCTATTTCGGCCCGCCCCGTACGGCGCCCGGTGACATACCTGCTTTTTACAATACGAAAACCGCGAAAGCGCAAATACCAGCGCGCCCGGAATTCGGCCGCCAGCCCCTTTTGATAACACGTCTGATTAAAATGCATACGGTTTTGACTTAAAGTTCATGCGGGCATCAGACACATTCTTTGCCTGGTCCGTGGCATTGCGACCCGCATCAACCAGTTCCAGCGCACCATAATAAGCCGTCATCACAGGATCGTATGCGTTTGTCGTTGTTATCCATTTGTCTGTTCCGGAATTCGGCGCACCGTATTTGTCCAACACATTCTGCCAAAATGCCAGAATTTTCTTTTGCCGCTGATTTTCAAACTTTTCCGCGTCGCCTTCCATATCGTCAACATCGTTGTTGTAAACCACGCGCCAAACCACGTTATCCGTGGCGTTGCTGGTAAAATACACGGCGATTGTTTCCCCGGTGCCGGCACGTTCCAGATGCAACTCTGACGCGTACATCAGTCCGCGGCTTTGCGCCATGGAACGAATACAGTTTTCAAGCTCTGACGGGACAAAAATATTCTGCTGGCGGCATTCATAGTCCAGGTTGTATTTCCACTCAGGATTTATTGTGTATATGATGCTGTCCTTACGGGTCGGGGCATACAGTCCGCCGCCCTTAAACTGGCTGTAAACATCATCAAAACTCATTCCCAGCATTATACCAGCAATATCAAAGTTGGCAACAGATGCGCCGGCGGCATCCGCGTTCATGTACACCGGCGCGGCCGTTATATCGGCGGCCGGCGCGTCATCTTCTATGGCATAAGACAAAAACGCATCATCATCCGCCGCACGCGCGGGGGTGCAAACGCATACGAACGAGCATAACATCACCAGGAACACACTCTTTTTCATGCGCCGATCCTTTGCTTTGTATCTATGTCTATGTACGTAACGCCAAATCTGAATATGGCGGCAGGTTCGCGCCCCTCGTCCAGCCATGACGCAATATTCATATTTTCACGAAAATCCATAATATACGTATCCTCTATCCCTATATGCAGCTCAAGCCGGGTTATAACCGGAATCTGTGCCATGTCATTGGAGCGCGGCCATGTGACAAGCTCGCATATAACAGTCCAGTAATCACTGCCCTTTGGCTTAAAAATATCTCCGATAACACGCGCGACGCGAAACGCCTTGTCCCCGGCCAGCTTTTGTATTTCAAGTCCTTCGCCGGCGCGCCAGTCGTTAAAGACCTTTGCTGTTGACATCATGTCCAGGGGGGAGTCGCTCTTCATGCGTTCTTCAACATCTTTGTCGTCGGGTATGATATAAAAGTATTCCGAAATATAACGCTGAACCAACAGCTGGCGCATCTTTGCCTCGCCCAGTTCGGCAATAGTCTGCGGAACGCCCAAACGCTGGCTTGACAGATTATTCGGTTGAAAAAAATAGCTTTCTATCCTGATCTGGCGAGATGTGTCAAATATGGCACCAGACACAGCCATGGCCCCAAATGCAATCACCAACAGCAACAATCCTGCAAAAAAACCTATCAATTTCCTCATAAGCTTATTCTGTAAGAGTTAAAATCCTCAACATAATATCCCATGGTCATCGGATACCGGTCCACCGCACGCGCAACGCGCACAAACGCAACTATCTCAAACACGGAATTTATGTTTGACCATACGGATGCACGGATACGCCAAATTCCACCGCCCGCCTCTGTTTCCCCGATATGCGACGCCTGAATTGAATCCGCCATCACACCCCACGTTTCCCCGGCCATGGCACGTGATTTGTAAACGGGGACGACATCGGTTGTAAACACCTTAAACAATTTATCCCCGGCCATGCATGAAATTGCGCAATCACGCCCCCCATACGCCAGAGATTCCGCCCCGGTACATTCGGCAACCGGACACTGGCGCCACACTTTGCCGTTAACAGACGCGTCATCCGATATTGAAAACCAGTTCTGTGTAAAGTTTACCGCAACCGATTCCTGCATGGTTTGTGTTACAGGATAGGATTTGTCAGTGGTGGTATTACGGCCGACAACAGACCAAACGCCCGTAATATCGTCAACAGATATTAAAAAAGGTTCCAGGCGCATGGAACGCGCACCCCACAGAACCAATCCGCACATGCAGGAAACCAAAAAAAACACTGATAAAATTCCAATGCCAACAACACGGGAAACGGCTATGCGCTTTCCCGCCGGGAATGCAGGCGTATCAAAATTCCCCGGATATTCCAACGGCGTCCCCCCCACAGGCAAGAACCGAACATTATGCCTGATATACCATTATACAGGCACAAGGGCTTAATTTCAGTTCATTATTATCATAGCCGACACCAACAGGTTCACGGTCATAAACCTGACCGCATCCGGCCAATGCAACAGCAATAAATAAACCCAGTAACAGCTTTTTCATCCTTAACCCCTTACCTATTTTGTTTCAGTATATGAAATTTCCCGCATAACAGTCAAGGCCAAAAGAATCCTTGGAAACAAATAATTTGACAAAACACAAACTAAGGTTAACATATGGCGAAGAAAAAGTGGAACCAGTCATGACAGATGAAAAAAATGAAAATATAACAAAGCGTTATTTTGATAATTTTCAACAGCTAAAAGACAAAAACAACCGTCCGCTGACAAATGTATACTGGTCAAAGACGCCGGTTGATTTCCCGTCGTATGGCAGCATATATTTAATCCACGGATACGGTGGCAGCCCGGTTGAACCATGCATGAAGCTGCCAATGCAGTATGCGATACAAACCGGATTTGATGTCGTCGCCATAGAAGGCGTGGATTTGTCCGCAACCGCCACAGAACCAAAAAATATAGAAGAAATGACCCTGGAACGTCAAAAGCAGGCGTTGCTGGCCGGCATTGAATTCTGCAAAACACTGGATGACATAAACACATCAAACAAAATTGCATGGGTTCATTCAATATCATGCAGGGCCCTGGCGGACTTAACGGTGGAATCACCCAATGTGCGCGATTATTTCAACGAGGTTGTATTAAATAACCCTTATTTTCTGGCACCGCCAAAGGTACAGAAACTGCATGAAAAAATGATGCAGAAAGACCCATCCGGCGCAACATGGACCGCGCTGACAAAAAAATCGGCAACAATGTTGCGCGAAATTGAACGACATACGTTTAAAATACCAACGTGCGTTTACAATTTGTGCATTCCGTTGCCGCCGGCATTAAGTAAACTGACAACAAACTATGCGAATTTAGTGCGCATGATGTCCCATTTCGTGTATCGCGTGCATATGTTCTTTATACTGGGTACGGACGACAATATGGCCGATTATAACCAAAACCGACAGCTGTTCAATTATTTGAATGTGCCGCACAAACAGTTGGTATCCATAAACGGCGCCAACCATTCGTTTGAAAACGCAACCAGCCAGTATGCCGAATTTGCCCGGCAAATAATCAACGGCATGAAAATGCATCGCACCAGATAACGGCGACACGACAACATACAAAAAAACGGGGCGTCGCCCCGTTTTTTGCAGCCTTAGAACTGGGTCTCAAATGACAACAGGAATCGCTGTTCGCGGTCGTACTTGTTCATTTTCAACGGCCAGCCCCAGCTGAAATTCATCGGCCCCATGGGGGTGTTCCAGTAAATACCCACACCATACGACGTACGAATATCGTCATCAATATGATTTGCATATTCCGGAGAATGCATATTTTGAGGATAATAGTTTTCGGCCTTTGGCGGCTTGCCCAAGACACCGTAATCCATAAACACAAAGCCCTTTACCTGGTATTCATCCGGAATAAATATGGGGAAATTCAACTGCGTTGAACCGTTAACCTTCCACATGCCGCCCAAAGAATATGTATGATATGCCCAGTTTCTGCTGCCGACACCCGCAACATCAAAACCGCGCAGCGTTTCACCACCCAGGAAATAACGGTAAACACGCGATATGTAATCCCCGTCCAGCGGCTGAATCAGGCCGAAATCAAGACTGGAACGCAGCTGCCAGCGGTCGGAAAAGAACTTTACCATGCCTGTAATGTCCGCACTGTATCTCATAAACGTTTCTGTTCCGCCAAAACCCGTGTACGCAATGCCGAGATTTCCAACAACGCCCGTATGGGTGTTTTGCTGGAAATTCGTGTCCAAATTATGATAACGGAAATTCGTCCCAAGCGTATACAGGTTCGCATCATGCCACCCCGACAGCTGAATGTCATAGTTCTGGTCAAATGATGCCGACAGGCGCAATGTCTGGAACCAGTGATCCGTCAATTTCCATCCCATGCGTCCGGTTACCGCAAACGAGTCGCGGTCATACCCCAACGACCCCAGCGACGAATAATTATACATTGTATACGACACATCAAATCCCGCCGACAGCGCGCGTCCGAACAAGTACGGCTCCGTAAAGCTAAACAACGCCTGCTTTTGATATTCCGCCAAAGATCCGCGCAACTGCACAACCTGGCCGCGGCCCATGAAATTGCTTTCCGTGATGCCAGCGTCAACCATAAAACCGTTTATGTTAGACCACCCAAAACCACCGGAGAGCTCACCGGTGGGCTGTTCTTCAACCTTGACATCCAGGTTCATCATGTTGGCGTCCGCAACACGGCTGGGCACCATTTGAACGTCTTTGAAATAACGGGTGCGCATCAAGTTCTGGCGGCCGGTTTCAATATCCTGTAATGAAAACGGGTCACCGGCACGCATCGGTAGCGATTGTTCTATCACGCTGTCAAACGTACGGACATTGCCCAAAATATTAATGGAGTTAAGATAGATTCTGTTGGTCTTTTCTATCTTGAAATTCATGTCAATGGTACGCGTGTCGTCATGCTTTTCCGGTATGGGTTCCACCGTGATAAAGGCATAGCCGTGTTCGGCCACAACCCCGCGCAGTGCCGTTATGGTTTCTTCAACCTTGTCAATATTATAAACCTGGCGCTTGGAAATTTTTAACGCACGGCGCAATTCCTCATCCGGCACATCCGGGAACGGATTGTCAATGGTGACCGTGCCGATTTTATACTGCGGCCCTTCGTCAACGACGAATGTAACGGAATAATATTCGCGGTCGGGCGTAAAGACGCCGTTCGCGCTTTTTACCTGAAAATCAACATAGCCGTTGCGCAGATAAAACTGGCGCAGCATTTGCTGATCATACAGAATGCGGTCTTCGTCAAACACGTCAAACTGGGTCATAAAACGCCACCATGCATGTTCGCGCGACAGAATTTCACCACGCAGAACCTTGGACCGGAATTTTTTATTCCCCTCAAACTTAATGTCGCGGATATATGTCGGATGCCCCTCTGTTATTTCGTAAACAATATTTACACGGTTGTCGTCCAGATCTATCTTTTTCGGATTAATCTTTGTGCCGAAATAACCCTTGCGCTGATACAGGGTCAGCATGCGTTGAACATCGCCGCCGATTACCGCCTCGTCATAAGAAGTGCGCTCTTTGGTACGAACCTCTTTCTTTAAATCGTCAACCGATATCTCGTCGTTGCCTTCAACCGTTACCTGATTTACAATCGGCGCCTCTGTAATATCAATTTTTAAAACGTCACCCGACATGCGAACGTTTATTTTGGAAAAATATCCGCTTTCACGCAGCTTTTTTGCAATTTGATTCGCACGCTCGGACGTTATGTTTTCACCAACCTTAACATCTGCCAAAATACGCACGGATTCCGCATCCATACGGCGGTTGCCGGAAACATCAACACGCCGCACGTTTGCCGCACCCGCCGGCAGTGCCACCGCCGCAATCATTGTTGTTATAAACAGTTTTTTCTTTGTATTCATCTTAATTCAATCCAAATACACGCGCCAGGTCGTTCCACATTGTTAATATAAACAGCCCGAATATCAAGACCCAGCCTGCAACAATCGCTATTTCCATGCCGCGGCCGCCCAGTTTACGGCGCGTCACAGCCTCTATTAGTAATATCAGCAAATATCCGCCGTCCAACACCGGCAACGGCAACAGGTTGATAACCCCCAGATTTACCGACAGCAGTGCAATTATGGACAACAGCGCAAAGAATCCCATTGCCATGGCCTGGCCGGAAACCTCTGCTATTGTAATAAACGACCCCAGCTGTTTTGATGAGCGTTCGCCGGTTACAATCTGTTTTAGCACAACCAGTAATGTTTTGGACTGGTGATACGTTTCACGAGCACCGGAATACAGCGCGCCAAAGAAACCTTTCTTGCGAAATTCGGTCTTGCTGCCGTCTGCAATAAGCCCCCAGCGTTCGGCCGGTGCCAGCTTTACCTGAACCAGACTGTCGCCGCGAACCAGCAATACGTTTGCATCGCGGTTTGATGCAATTTCCTTTGCTATTATCAATTCGCCCCAGTTTGTAATTTTTTCATCGTCTATGCGGATTATGACATCACCCGGCTTTACCCCGGAATTAAACGCGACAGATTCCTGTATCACCTGCCCCACAACCGGCAACTGCACCGTTTTGGGCTGAAACATGAACAATGCAGAGTAAATTATCCAGGCCAAAATAAAGTTCATGGTGACACCGGCCGCGATGATTATAAACTGCTTCCATGCTGGGGCGGACAGATAATGGCCTTTTTTCCTGGCCGCACTTAACTCCTGATACTTTTTACGGTTGAACATGTCCTCTTGCCCATAGATGGACACGTACCCCCCCAGTGGCAGGCAGGCCAGTTTCCATGTCGTGCCGCGACGGTCATGCCATTTTAAAATAGCCGGCCCAAAACCGATTGAAAACGTATCAACGCGAACACCGGCCCAACGCGCAGCCAGAAAATGTCCCAGTTCATGCACAAAAACCACTACGCCCAAAACAATCAACAGCGCGACAATGGTCAATAAAGTATGCATTTTTTACCCTTTCCTTACCTTTTTTCAAGTTTATATCATTACCATCCAGATTATAGGCAGAACATAAATCCAACCGTCAAAACGATCAATTAAACCGCCATGCCCCGGCAATGTTTTGCCAAAATCTTTTACACCCATGCGGCGCTTAATCCAACTGGCCGTCAGATCGCCGTATTGCGACAATAACGCAACACTAATCCCTATCCACATCAGTTGCGGCATAAATGTATCCGTACCCAGCAGACCGTACATTACGGCCATCGCCGTGCCGCATAAAATACCCGCTATCTGGCCCGACCATGTTTTGCCAGCGGACAAACGTTCCCACATTTTATCCCCGCCCAGCAAACGGCCAAAGAACCACGCGCCAATATCCGCCGCCGATATAATCAGCAACAGCAACAGCATAATCCACGGCCGCGCACCGACAAAATACGCCGCCGCCAACATTAGCGCCAGCCACGCCAGAAAACCGGCGCAAACAATTACATTACCCCCGGTCGCCAGTGCCGCACGGTTACGCGACATCATGGCAATCATTTCAACTATCATGGCCGCAACCAGCGCCACCCCGAGCCACCGCACCGCCGGAAACCCAAAATATTCACCCGCCGCCGCCGCCGCCGCAATTAGCGCCAAAACACCGCCGACAATGACACGCTGCATAGTATTTGACATATTATTTCACCTTTTTGCCACCGGCATAATTTGCCTTTTTCCCGCCGCCAAAACGTCTGTCACGACGCGCGTATTCATCCAAAGTATACTGCCACAGTTTTTCATCACGGACCAAATCCGGCCAATGCTGCGGCATGAACAATAATTCCGCATAGGCCAGTTTCCACAACAGAAAGTTTGAAATTCTAAATTCGTTACTGGTACGCACCATTAAGTCAATAGGCAACAGTTCGCCAGTATCCATATATGTTTCAAACGTTTCCCTGTCCACCGGCGCGCCATCGGCTATCGCGGCGTTAACGGCGTCTATGATTTCGGCCTGGCCGCCATAGTTCAAGGCAAAAACAACCGTGCCGCCCGTGTTTTCCGCGGACGCCTCTTCCAGTCGGTCGCACATATCGGCCAACTTTTTCGGCAGACGTTCACGACTGCCGACAATGCGATAGCGCAGATTCTTTTCCAGCGCATGCTTCATATTTTTCTTTAGTTCTTCATAAAACAGATCCATCAGAAAATTTACTTCTTCGTCGGACCGGTTCCAGTTTTCTGTTGAAAAAATAAAAAAGGTTACGGTTGAAACACCGCGCGCAATGTACCAGTCAACCAGGTTTTCAAAATTTGAAATCCCCGCGCGATGCCCCATCAACGGCGGCAACCCGCGATTTTCCGCCCAACGACGGTTACCGTCACAGATAAAGGCAATATGCGCCGGCACACGCACTGGTACGGCGTTTTGTTGCGGCTGCTTCTTTTTAAATAACTTAAACATCACAATTCCCGGCGTTAAAATCGTTATACTGATAAAATATCCGCTTCTTTCTGTTTGGCAAGGACGTCCACCTCGCCCCCGCGGCGTTCAAACACCTTTTGCAGGTCGTCTTCGTATTTCCGCTGGTCGTCTTCGGATATTTCCTTGTCCGTGACGGCGCGCTTTATCTTGCCCATGGCATCCTGGCGAATGTTGCGCATGGAAATCTTGGCCTCTTCGGCGTATTTGCCGGAAACCTTAACCAGTTCCTTGCGGCGCTCTTCGGTCAGCGGCGGCAGATTCAGGCGAATAACACCGCCCGCCGTCATCGGATTCAGCCCCAGACCGGAATCACGTATCGCTTTTTCAACAGCGGGGGCGTTTGTAACATCCCACACCGTTACAGACAATGTCTGGGTGTCCGGCGCGGATACGGTTGCAACCTGGTTCAGCGGCATTTCCGAACCATATACGGGAACACGCACGCCATCCAACAAATGCACCGATGCACGGCCGGTACGCAATCCTGCGAATTCATTTTTCAAAACTTCTATCGTCTGGGCTGTTTTTTGTTCAACTTCTGCCTTCAGGGCGGTATAATCCATAATAAAATCTCCTTGTGTTTAAAAATCGTAGCAAATTGATTTGACATTTGGCAAGAAGAAATATAGAATAAGTGTTCGCATGGGGTTGTAGCTCAGTTGGTAGAGCACTTGCATGGCATGCAAGGGGTCGTCGGTTCGAGTCCGATCAGCTCCACCAAAATTTCACTTGCGGCAGGAACATATTTTTTCTTGCATCAAATTGCGATTTGTGATATAGTTCAATACATGAGGTTCGGGATTTTGCCCGAATTTTTTATTGCCCAAATTCATTAGGATTACGGGCTTTTTTTATATAAAAAAATTTATACCCCAACCCACTATAACCAAAAGGAATATATATGAGCGACAACAAAGTTGTTTATCCAAATAATGCCGGCGGCGTTAATACTTTTTATTTTGAGTTCCCTTTCTTTCAGGACAGCGACGTACAAGTATACAAAAACGGAGTACTGTTGGCATCATCAGAATATGCGCTGCATAAAAACCAGGGCGGCGCATCCGACGACTATCCCTATATCGGGGGCAGCATAGAGTTTACAAACGCACCAAAGGCAAACGACAGAATCACGATTAAGCGCAGGCTGACTCTGCAGCGCACCGTTGATTATCAGCCAACCGCCCAGATTTTACCAACATCTTTGAACCGTGATTTTAATTTCATCGTGGAATATATGAAGGAACTGGAAAACATATACAGGGCGGCAATTGATGCCGGCGAAATAGACTGGGATGAAATTACGGCAAATATAACCGACTTAAATCAGAGCCTTGGCGAAGCGAATCAGGGTGTTGCCGGATTGAATCAACAGCTGTCGTCCGTCAACAGCCAGATAGACAATTACAAGCTGGCATTTGCCGCATTAAAACTGGGCGGGAACAAAATGACCGCATACTGGGACCCAAACTCAAATACAGCAAGATATTCGTATATAACACCATCATATGGCGCGGTGTTAAACTCCACCACACCGGCCACGGCCGCCCAGAATATCACCGGCAAGGCCCAGCCAACGGTTGACACCACAACCTGGTACCGCCTGCGCATGGACGGATGGGCGGAACAAGGCGGCTATAAACAGACCAGCAGTGCGATACAGACAGTCGTATTTCCATTGCCGATGAAAAACACCGACTATAACGTATTCATAAGTGTCAGTGCGGCGGACAGCCCCCAAATAGAAACAGGGTATTATAAAAACAAAACGGCCACGCAGATGTATCTTAGCAAAGTGTGGCTGAATCAGGGAACCCCCGTCCTGACGGGCGGGACCGTATCATGGAAGATACAGGGAATGGCGGCCTGAAACCCGGCGCTATAAAAAACAACGCCATGGGAAACCATGGCGTTGCAGCCCTGTTAGCAGGCGTCCAGTTTCTGGCGCCAATGGGCCTTGCGCTGCTTAAACGATTTTATCCCGCCAAACGTTATTGTCTGCAAGATTTTATATTTTGCAATTTTACGCTTTATTTTGCGTTTGGACATACCAGCACCGGAATTTGCATTCATTCGCCATTCAACCGTTCCATGCATAAGCTTATGCAACATAATTTCATAAAACGGGGTTTTGCGTGCAAATTCCCAGAAATAATGCGCATTGTCACGCCACGGCTCGTTCCACGGCTTGATACTGCTGGCGTAATGCAGGATAAACGGATTTTTTAACAAATCCATTAAGGTTTCATATCCCAACGACCCCTTGGCCCAATACCAGTGAAAAGCCGCGTTCCATTCAACATTCCATTTGCCGTCTATGTAATGTATATGGCGGCCGTTCGCAACGGAATTCATAACATCCTGGTCTACATATAACGGATTACCCAACTCCCTTAAACGTACCAGGCATTTATCCATAACATTGTCTTTCCGGCATTGCTTTACATTCCAAATCATGACACCGGCCTGAAAATAATCACGCACATCGGTCATTTTTAAAGTATTTTTAATATAAGGCATCACAAAATTATTCGCCCAGGTATGTTTGACACATCCATCCGTCTCAAACCATTTTTCATGCGCCACACCCCACCAGTTGTCGCCAATATCAACATCAAACAATTCCGCTACATCATGCAGGGCCACCATATCCACATCCAAATACAGAACCTTGCCGTATTTTGCAAATATCTGCGGGATAAAGAATCTAAAGTAAGTATCCTGTGAAAAATGCTGGCCGGTGCATAGCATGGACATGTCTATGCCGGATATATAATCCTTGGCGTCAATCAAGCGCACGGAAATGTTCGGCGTCGCCATTGACATTAGCAAGTGCTTGTTTTCATCGGAAACATCGCTGGATGATATGACAACGTCATAATTGCGGTTCTGACTGGCGTTGTCCTTTATTGACTGCAGCATCACACCACAATTCGGTGCATAATTATTGTTTGTCGCCATAAAAATCGTCACCGCATTGTCAAATACCGGCTGAATGCATGCGAACTGCGGTTTGGGTTTGCCGGACACCTTTTCAAAGTGCAGCCCGGACTTTAATTTTTTAGTCTTCTTGACAGTAATCAAATTAAACAGGCGCCATTTGACACAATCTGTTTTATAAACTTTGACCATTACCGGCATACCCATCAGACGCCATCCAGTCACCCCGGTCTTTTTATATATCGCCCAGAACAAATTGCCGTATTTTCCAGGTGTAACTTTCAGATATTTCATAACAGTGAAATAATCCCCGGCGGCCAATGCCGACAGAACACCGTAAAAATATTCCGATTTGTACTTTTCCAGCGCATCAATACCGAATTTATGCAGCAGTGTTCTGTATAAATCCAGCATTTCTATTTCCATATTCTCGTCATAGACATACGAAATTGAAAAGCCCAAGTATTCATACAAATCCTTGATAAAATTAATGCTGTTTATTTCATCCAACAAATTATTTTTCTGCAAAAAATCAAACTGGGCCGCCATTGAATGATAACAGTCAAATTCTTTGCCGGAATTTTTCTTGTTATATGTCAAATCCATTATACTGTTGCGGCGGACGACATAATTATATACAACCCTGTCCAAACCAAACATCGTCTTCATAACCGCATAACACTGCGACATAAAACATGTGTCATCATGCTCGTACCCGTCGGGGAAACGAATGTCATACCGGCGGATTATATCCATACGGAACAGACGCCCCCACAAAACAACACCGCACATGTCGTGCCTGTTTTTCATTTTATCCAGCAAAAACGTACCGGTTATCTTTAATTTTTGCCATTCCACACAGGCAACCCTGTCCTTGTTTTTTGTACCGTTTTCCCAAACCACGCGATTATCGGCAGACACCATGTCCGCATCGTTGGCCAGCATCGCCCCGAGCATCTGTTCAACGGCATCGTCGTCATACCAGTCGTCACTGTCACAGAACATCAGCCATTTTCCGCGGGCCGCGGCCAGGCCGGCATTTCGTGCCGTCGCCGGACCGGAATTTTTCTGTGATATAACCCGAACGCGCCCGTCGCCCGCCGCCAGACGGTTTAATTCATCCAGACTGCCGTCGGTGGAACCGTCGTTTATACAAATAACCTCTATATCCCCATACGTTTGCGCAAGCAGGCTGCCGACACTGCGTTCCAAATATTTCTTGCAGTTATAAACCGGCATTATAACCGATACCAGACCGGCCGACTTTTTCTGTTGTTCCGTCATGCTAAAATCCATCTCAATTTCCTTTTTATAAATTGTTCCGCGTGATAATACACAACCGCACAGGCGATACTTATTCCCAACGCCGCCAGCCCCGCCCCGGCGGTTAATATTTTTGGATAATGAACCAGTTTCATGCCGACAATCATGAATATGTAAACATACAGCGTATACCGGCTGACATACGTAATTTTGTCACTGATTTTGTTCAAAGTATTTGATACAAGGTCGTTGTTTTCAACCATCAACAACAGCATGACACCCGACGCCAGAACAAATGTCAGCATCGTTTCATCGCCGCGCCATCCGACAAGCAAAGAATATATCAGATAAGCCATCGCAGCGGCCTGTAACGCCGTGCGCACCACACGCGATTTGACGGCAATTTTTACATTGGCCAGCAGCATTCCCACGCCGATAAACGTAATACCGCGCACAAACGGCAGATTCAACAATCCGCCAAAGACAAAATTTGGGTTGCCAAACGCCTGTTGGACCCCATACTGGCTTATACAAACATAGCCCAGAAACACAATCGGCGCCATGCAGGGAATAAAATTCCTGCCCGCTATTTTGCGCAACAGCGCCCAAAACACAAAGCCCCAGAAATACGCGTTTATAAACCACGCCACCGGACAGCCCGTCAATGCGGCGTTTCCGATTGCGCCATCCAACAGGAACAAACGCTGAACCAGATTATGCGCCATTGCACCGACATGCTGGTGACACAGCATGTCCCATACGACACCGGCGATGACAACAGGCGGCATTACATACAGATATACTTTCTTTATCGCCGGACCTTCGCCCAGTTTGTCCAGACTTTTTATCATAAAAAATCCGGCGATTATGAAAAACAGGTTTGTCGCCCAATCCGCATTCAAGTACAGCGGCGCAAAAGCCCAGTGTCCCAAAAATGCAATCAAAATCAACGGAATACGTAAAAATTCTATACCGGTAATCCTGCGCTTTGCCGTTTCCATATTGTTCCCCCACAAAATATCAGCACCGGGCCAGTTCCTGCCGCCAGTTCGCCTTGCGCTTTTTAAATGATTTCACCATCCCCAGCGTTAAGGCCTGTAAAATCTTGTATTTCTTTATTTTACGCTTAATGCGGCGAATTTTGGATTTATTCGGCTTGTTATAATACCCCGTTGCCGCAATTGACGCCATTGCCTTGGCCAGTATTTTTTCATAATACGGGGTTTGACGCGCATATTTCCAAAAATATTCCGCATAATCATTCTGGGGCTGATTCCACGGTCTGCTGTTGCCGCAATAATGCAGGATATACGCCCGCCCTGTCCACCAGACGGCCGTTTTATACGATTCCGTCACAGAATAATCGCCCCAGTCGTATTTCGGATTCCACGCCACGTTCCAATACGGCGAGAGCCAGAACACGTGCTTGCCGTTCGCAACGGCATTCATTACGTCCTGGCTTAAAAACAATAACTGTTTGATTTCCTGCAGCTTGTCCAGGCATTTTGCCGTAACCTTATCCGCACGGCATCGCTTTATATTCCAAATCATCACGCCCGTTTGAAAATAATCATATACGGAATCCATTTTCAAAACGTTTTTAAGATGCGCCGCAACAGTGGTGGTGCCCCACGATTCGTACGGGGTTGAACATACTGTCGCAACACCCTTGTCATATGTTACGCCCCACCAGTTGTCGCCGATGTTCGTGTCATATAATTCGGCAATGTCGCGATTTGCGACCATGTCCGCATCCAGATACAAAACCTTGTCATAATTTGCAAAAATTTCGGGAATAAAATATCTGTAATACCTTTCTGCACCAAATTTGGCGGATGCGTTGACAGCGTTCAAATCAGCATCGCCGACATAATTTTTTATATCAATAATACGCACGGAAACGTTCGGTGTCGCCATTGCCGAAATCATATCATTGTTGTATTCGGACAAATCTGATGCAGCGATAACAATATCGTATTTGCGCCCGGATGCGGCATTTGATATTATAGACTGTAACATAACCGCGCAATAAGGGGCATAGTTGTCATTTGTCGCCATCATAACCGCAACCGCGCTCTTGTCATCAAAGGCGGGAACCAATGCTTCTCTGCGCCCAATATCGTACGCGGTGGAATTATAATTGCGCAGATCTTCTATGTTTGTCCCGCGGGGCGCAATTGACACGGCTGGAAACTCAATTAATTTATGCCCGCGCGACACCAAATATTCCAGGTAAACGCCGCACATTCTTTCCCATACAAACGACAAGTAACGCGCCGTCGCACGCCAATTATCGTTAAATTCCGGGCGCGTTTCGTCAATCATATGCGACATGGTTTCGGTAATATGAAAGCAAAATTCGCACATTGCGTCAAACAGGTCCGCCTTCATTATCACCAAATTATGAAAATGCCCCATATTGCCGCCGGACACCCGCAGCGCGGTCGGGTATACATCAGGAAAATCGCGCTTTACAATATCCATTGCGATGTCCCAGTGAAACGGCACATGCACTGATTTGAACTGTCCTTCAACCGTCGGTGCCGACCATTTGCCGACATCCAGACTGTTGGCGGTTAAAATATCCGCCGTTTTTAGCAGCCTGTTTATATTTTCAGAATCCAGCCCCATGTCTTTTACAAGAAATTCGCGCGTATCGCGGATATCTTCCAGTGCGACATCATAATCAGGCCGCCCCGGATTTTTTAAATCCAGCAAGCGACGGTAATGCATGCAGCCCTTTACCTTTGCCTTGGAATTTTTCCACAGCCACCACAGTGCGGTATCCTCGGAATAAAAGCGATTTCTTGCAGAAATATTGTCACCGGTGTCATCACCACGCATTCCCAAATCCGTTTTCGCCACGGCATGCCCCAGCTGCATGGGGGTTAAGGCATCGGTTTCCAAAATCAGCGACTTTTTATGATAACATACCGCAATATCAATATTTGTATCTTTTTTCATAACGACCACATGCCCCTACACATTTTAATACCGCACAAAAATTGGCAGCACATCCAGAAACTTATGCACATTTGCCAACGTATCGTTTTTCACTTTATAGCAGACAGACCAGACCGGCAACAGTCCGAACAGGCGCCAAACACGTTTGTCAGGCTTGCTGCGAACCTTTATCAGCGGAATAATCCCAAACAGCTTAACCCGCACATCACGCGAATATTTAACCAGGCATGCCATCAGCGACAATTCCGACCCGCCGCGCAAACAAACACCATACAGCGGGAACTTCGCAATATAGTCATCCTGATATTTGCATTTTGCAAACAGCCCTATGGATTCGCGTAGCAGCAAAACCTGCATGTTTAGGCTGTTGTTGCGCCAGAACATGTCACACATTAAATAATTAAATATCAAACCGAACGCCACATTATAAACATTCCGTTCAATATCATGATCGTTTAAGAAATCAATCATGATATTAAACGCCTCTATATTGCTTTTGACCTTTGCATCACTTAGCCTTTCGGAATCCAGGGACCCCGCCATGCGCCAGTAATAGTAATAAGAAGGGGAATCTATCAACTCTATTCTTTCGGCCAGCATAACGGCTTTTAACAAAAACACAACATCCTGGGCGACGATTATGCCGGTTTGGAAATCAATGGATTTTTCCTGTATAAAATCACGCCTGTAAATAGCGGACCAAAAAGTGTAATGAAAATACGCCCTGTTTGCGGCTATCTTTGCATGATCGGGCCCACATGCCCCCACACGCCCGTCATATCCGATAACCCGCGCCAGCCCCTTTACAATATCGGCCTTTGTTTTGGCAGCGCGGTTGTATAAATTTTCATAAAAATCAGCATCAACATAATCATCGGCGTCAACAAATCCGATGTATTCGCCGCGCGCCGCCGCCAGGCCCGCATTACGAGCAGCAGACGCCCCGGAATTATTCTGCATCTCTATTATGTGCAACCGTTTGTCGCGCTTTTCATATTCACGCAAAATCTGCAGAGTATCGTCGGTTGATTTGTCATCAATACAGATTATTTCAATGTCCCGTAACGTCTGGGCCCGCAATGAATCCAGAGTATGCCGAATGCGTTCCTGGGCATTATAACATGGAACTATGACAGATACCTTTACATTTGAATTCATTACACCATCCTATGTTGCGAAAAAACAATCCGCCCAAACACGTTTAGTACTTTCTGTTCAATTCCCAGTTCCATGCCGTCTTTATAATATCCGTGATATTTGTATATTTTGGCGCCCAGCCCAATATTGTACGCGCCTGGCTGTTGTCTGCAAACAACCTGGCCGGGTCGCCCGCCCGACGCGGCGCGTATTTAACCGGACACTTTTTACCACTGACCTGTTCGGCGGCGGTAATGATTTCTTTGACGGATGTTCCGATACCGGTTCCCAGATTTATGCAGCCGTTGTAATCATCCAGCTTTTCAACCGCCAGACAATGCGCCGACGCCAAATCTTCAACATGAATATAATCGCGAATGCACGTCCCGTCGGGCGTGTCATAATCCGTGCCGAAAACATTTATGTAATCACGTTCACCACTGACGGCCTTTAATACCAAAGGTATCAGGTGTGTTTCAGGACTGTGGCTTTCGCCTGTTTTTCCATCAGCGGCGCAACCGGCCGCATTAAAATACCGCAGCGCAATATACTGCAGGCCATAGGCACGCTTATAGTCAGCAAAAATCTGCTCTATCATCCATTTTGTGCGGCCGTACGGATTAATCGGATTTTGCGGGTGCCGTTCATCAATCGGCGTATATTGCGGTTCGCCGTATGTTGCACAGGTACTGGAAAACACAATCTTTTTCACACCATGCGCCATCATCGCATGCAACAGATTCAGCGTTCCCGTCACATTGTTGTAATAGTATTTTTCCGGTTGCGCCACACTTTCGCCAACGTATGCAAAGGCGGCAAAGTGAATCACCGCATCAATCGGACTCTCTTGGAACAACGCATCCAATGAATGCACATCCAGCAAATCAGCATGCACAAATTTTGCGCGCGCATCAACCGCCGCACGATGCCCATAAATCAGATTATCCGCCACAACGACATCATGACCGTTGTCCAGCAAATATCTGACCGTATGAGAACCGATATAACCGGCACCGCCCATAACAAGTATTTTCATTTATTTACCGATCCCTTTGCAGACAAAGTTATTTTCGGCCGCCTGGCGCGAATCAATCATATTGCGGCAGTCTATTATGTTCCGGTTTCGCATCAGTTTTGCAATTTTCCCCAAATCCATGTCTTTGAATTCGGGCCATTCCGTCAGCACCGCAACAACATCCGCGGATTCGGCCGCCGCGGCCGCAGACGATGCATACTTTATCGCATCGCCCAGAATGGCGCGCGCCGTTTCCGTGGCCTTTGGATCATATGCGGTGACATCGGCATTGCGCGATACCAGTTCGGAAATAATCTGCACGGCCGGACTTTCACGTACATCGTCCGTACCGTCTTTGAACGCCAGTCCCCAAACGGCGATTTTCGGATTCGGAATGTCTTTGACCACATCCAGAATACGCGTTGCCATTTTTGATTTGCGGGCGTCGTTGCCGGCAATTGTCGCCTCTACCAGCGACAGGTCAACCCCCTCTTTGCGGGCCATATATGCCAGCGCATTTGTATCTTTTGGAAAACAGCTGCCGCCATATCCGGGGCCGGGATTTAAAAATCTGTTTCCAATGCGCGAATCCAGCCCCATGCCACGGGCCACATCATAAACATTTGCACCCACACGTTCACAGAAATCGGCAATTTCGTTTATATAATGAATTTTTACCGCCAAAAACGCATTTGACGCATATTTTATCAATTCCGCGGATTTGCGCGTAACAAACAGGATGTTCGGCTTGTCCGGGAAAACATCGTACAGTTCACGAACCTTTGCCCGGGCCTGCTCTGATTCCGTTCCGACAACAATACGATCCGGATGAAAGAAATCATGCACGGCAAAGCCTTCGCGTAAAAATTCCGGCATGGAAATCGCATCAAACCGCGCCGTCGGATTCTTTTCACGAATAATCCGCTCAACATCATCACCTGTTCCAACCGGTACGGTGGATTTTGTCGCAATAACGGTATAGCCGGACAAATACTGCGCCAATTCATCCGCCGCGGCGTGGATATATTTCATGTCCGCCTCTTTGGTGACCGGGTGCGGTGGTGTGCCAACGGCGATTATTACAAAATCCGCATCCCGTACCGCAGACATGTCCGTGGTAAATCTAATATTGCCGTTTTTACGATTTTTATCAAACAGCTCTTCCAGGCCGTCTTCAAACAACGTTATTTTACCGTTGTTAAGGTCATCTATCTTTTGCGGGATTTTATCAATGCAAACAACCCGATGCCCCAGTTCTGCAAACCCGACCCCCGTCGGCAATCCCACGTATCCGGTACCAATGATAGCTAAGTTCATGTCCGTATCCTTTTATTGTCTTATCTTTGTTTTTCCTGTACTTTTGTTCTGAAATAAGCGATTGTCTTGTCCAGTCCCTCGCTTAATTTAACCTTTGGCTCCCACCCCAGTTTGGTCTTTGCCAGAGTTATATCCGGGCGACGCTGTGTCGGATCATCCGACGGCAGTGGCTTAAACACCAGCTTTGACGGGCCGCCAACCTTGTCCACGACCATTTGGGCCAGTTCCAGCATTGTGAATTCGCCGGGATTTCCGCAGTTAACCGGCCCGGTAAATCCGGCCTCTGAATTCATCATGCGTGTGATAACCTCTATCAAATCGCTGACATAGCAAAAAGAACGCGTCTGCTTGCCGTCACCGTAAATCGTGATGTCTTCGCCACGCAGTGCCTGGCAGATAAAGTTGGAAACAACACGGCCGTCTTTGGGATCCATTTTGTCGCCGTATGTGTTAAATATGCGAATTACCTTGATATCAACCCCCTCGTGACGGTGATAGTCAAAGAACAGGCTTTCCGCGGCACGTTTACCCTCGTCATAACAGGCGCGAATGCCGATGGGGTTCACATTTCCACGATATGTTTCAACCTGGGGATGAACCAGCGGTTCGCCATAAACCTCAGATGTGGAAAACTGCAAAATGCGGGCGCCCTTTTCCTTGGCC
The DNA here is from genome assembly GCA_949878575.1 of uncultured Alphaproteobacteria bacterium. GTDB lineage: Bacteria > Pseudomonadota > Alphaproteobacteria > Rs-D84 > Rs-D84 > Enterousia. The sequence goes on from CATLAX010000002.1 coordinate 134,552, forward strand.
AGTTCCAGCATGTTTATCGCACCAAAAACACATGTCTTTGTCGTGGTGATGGAATGTTTACCCTGGTACGCGGGCGGTGACGCCGGGCATGCTGCGTTATATATCTGGTCAATCGGTTCGCCTATCTTTAACGGCGCGCAAATATCGTGATTTATAAATTTAAAATTCGGATTATCGGCAATTTCCGCAATATTTTCCATATTGCCGGTATAATTGTTATCAACAACGATTACACGATTGCCCTCTTTTATTAAACGAATTGCCAAATTGGAACCCAAAAATCCGGTCCCGCCAGTTATTAAAATTGTTTTCATAACATTTTATCCCTTAACCCAGATACAATAAATTCCCATTTATTTGGCATTAGTTGCCTAAACCGTGCCAAATTACAAGGTCTTGAGCAGGCTATCATCTTAATTTAAATATATCAAGTAATTTTATACAAATAAATTACCAAAAAACCGTGAAAAAGGTAAGAAAAAACTCCTAAGAAAACATGAGACAAACTAAAATAAGGAAATAAAAAATGGGGCGAGATACGCGACTCGAACGCGCGACATTTGGTACCACAAACCAACGCTCTACCAACTGAGCTAATCCCGCCATTGACGGCTAGTATAATATCGGAAAAAATCAATATTTCAACTGTTTTTTTGCCGACGGCCGATTTTAAACAAATCCCCCCGTTTTTTTAGGGGGGATTTTATTATCAACCAATCAGCTTTTTCCACAAACTTTGTTTTTCGGGCTGCTTTTTGCGACGACGGCGCGGCGCATTCATGGTTGTCTTTTTCGCATCCGTATGCTGTGCATTTTTCTTTTTCGCATCAGTTGACGGGGCATACGCGGTCAGCAAATCGTCCGTCTTGTTCTGTTCCGGGGCGACACGTTGAATTGAATACTGGTCAATGTTCATCAGGCTGTCGTCACCGACAATCACGATTTCCGTGTCAAATTTGGCCTCCATCGCGGCCAGTTCCGCACGCTTGTGATTCAACAGGTAAATGGCCACATCGGTCGGCACCGTCATAATTATTTTCTGGGCCGATTTGGCCAGCAGTTTTTCCTGCAGATGACGGAACATGATAATCGCCGCCGTTTGAATGCTGGGGACGACACCCGCGCCCATGCAATGCGGGCATGCGACATAGGACGATTCCATAAAACTGCTGCGCAGACGCTGGCGCGACAGCATTAAAACACCAAAATTGTTTATTTTTGCAACCTGGGTGCGGGCGCGGTCGCGCTTCATAACCTCGCGCATTTTCAGTTCCAGTTTGCGGTTGTTCTTTTCCTCTTCCATATCAATAAAGTCAATCGCAACAATGCCGGCCAAATCACGCAGGCGCAGTTGCAGGGCTATTTCCTCCGCCGCCTCTAAATTCGTGTTCAGGGCGGTCTGTTCAATATCCTTTTCCTTTATCGCACGGGCGGAATTCACGTCAATGGTAACCATCGCCTCGGTCTGGTTAATCACCAGCGAACCGCCGGACGCCAACTGAACATACGGGCCATGCAATCCTTCCAGCTGCTTTTCCACGCCGGCCTTTACCATCAACGGAACAGCCGTATCCTTGTAATGAACCAGCTGCTTTTTGGGCGCACGGCCGTACATTTGTTGAAAATACTGTTTGGCGGCATCAAACGCCTCTTCGCCCTGAACAACCAGAACATCGTCCTTGTCCGCCAGAAAATCACGAACGACACGGCGCAACAATGAATCTTCCGTATGAATTGTTACCGGCGCAACGGATTCCAGCGTCGTTTTGCGGATTTCATTCCACAGATTTACCAGATAATCGTAATCGGCGGCAATGTCCGCAGGTTCGGCACCAAATGCCGCGGTACGCAGAACAACCGTCATTCCCTTTGGAATCTTTAAGCCATGCAGAATTTCACGCAGGCGCGCGCGTTCGGCCTTGTCTGATATTTTTTTGGAAATTCCGTAACTGTTGCGCTTGCGCGAATTTGGCATCAGCACCGCAAAACGCCCCGCCAGCGACAGATAGGTCGTCATGGATGCGCCCTTGCAGCCGCGTTCTTCCTTAACCCCCTGAACCAGCAAAATCTGCTTTGGCTTTATAACATCCTGAATCTTAAATTCACGGGCGCGTTTCACAAATTCCTTGTTGTCTTCGCCGGCACTGTGGTCGTCGTATTCCGCAACCTCGTCCCCTTCGTCGTCCGGGTCGTCGTCATCTTCCACGATGTTGGCATGCGCCAGTTCCAACAGTTTTTTCTTTTGTTCGGCGGTTACCTGATAATAATCGGGATGAATTTCGGAAAAAGGCAGAAAACCGTTCTTGCCGGACCCGTAATCCACAAACGCCGCCTGCAAAGACGGTTCAACGCGGATTACCTTTGCCAGATAAATGTTCCCTTTTATCTGAGGCTTTGTCGTTGTTTCAACGTCAAAATCAGAAACACGATTCGTTGCGGTATCCAATACCACAACCCGCGTTTCTTCCGGGTGGACTGCGTCCACATATATTTTCTTTGACATATAATAATCCTTTGGTTTCAGGCGCGTATGATATGGAAATAATCCGTTCCCGTGGGGCGGTCCAGCCCATGCCAAGGAATGGTGCCACGATACCCATCAGCACACTGCGAATTAAGGAAAATATTGACAGTATAAACAGCAAATTATTTACCCCATGTCATACAAGCATATATAGCTTAGCATGGCGGAGCTTACCTGCGCAAGGTAAATTTATCTGCCTTTTTTCCCGCGACGCGGCAAGGTCGGAATTTGGGGCAGTTTCTGCCGTACCTGCTCTTTCCAGCGGTGCATCTGGGCACGCAGCCAGCGTTCGTATATAAAGAACAGGCCACCGACACCAATCAACGGCAACACATAATATATTATGCGGAACGCCAGCAGTGCACCGAATATATCCGCCTTGTCCACGGTATTCGGCAGCGCTACCAGGAAAATCGTTTCAAAAACACCGATGCCGCCCGGAACCTGGCTGAACACACCGGTTGTCTGGGCGATAACAAACAGGCCGATAAACACGCCAAACGGAATATCCACAAACGGAATCATGCAAAAATAAAGCACCAGACCGGCCAAAATACTGTCCGTCATGCCCAGCAACATCTGGGTCACGGCCATTTTTGTACTGGGCACTTGAAACTTTATCTGGCCTATTTTGATACTTTTACGGCGAAAAATCACGGTCACCGCAAAGTATGCCAGCACCGCCGCCAAACAGAACGCAAACAGCGCGTTTATTCCAAAGCGCGCGCCCGGCGCCGCCCCCAGAATATCATGCGGAATTAAAAAATATCCGATTACCACGATTGAGGCGCACCCCAAAAAGTACGTAAAACCGGATATGGTCAGCATCTTTACAATATCACCCCCGCGAATGCGCCAGCGCGTATACAGGCGATACCGTATGGCACCGCCGCTGACCACCGCGTGGCCGGCATTATTGCTGATGGCAAAGCCCAGCATCCCGGCCAGCATCCATTTCCACCAGGAAACCTTTTTGTTTTCCCCAACATAATTCAATGCCAGGTAATCATACAGCGCCAGTGCAAAATACCCCGCCAAGCACGCCGCCGCCGCCAGCGCCAAATTCGGCAACGGAATGCTTAACACCGCGTGAAAAATATCGTGCAGACTGTAATTGCGCAACTGCCAGTACAACATGCCGGCAGCCAGAACAAAAAAGAAAATTCCAGAATAACTAACTATCTTTTTTAACAGCCGTTTGACCTTAACAGACATGAATATTCCTTACCTAATATGCGCCAGCGTATCAATATATATGGAAAAATGCAAACTTAAAAAAAATTGCATTCACAATCAGCGGTGTTATCATTATGTGGAATTTATCTTATACAAAGGATTTTTATTATGATGCGTCCGTCAATGCGCAAGCCGAACCAAATGCGCCCGGTATCAATGGAAACAGGTGTAAACAAATGGGCCGAAGGGTCATGTCTGATAAAAATAGGCGGCACGCAGGTATTATGCACCGCATCCGTGGATTTCAACCAGCCCCTGTGGAAGCGCCAACAGAACAAGACCGGCGGATGGGTAACGGCGGAATATTCCATGCTGCCGCGCGCCAACAGCACGCGCAAGGGCCGCGAACAAATGATACGCGACCACCGCAGTGCGGAAATATCGCGCTTAATCGGCCGCGCCCTGCGCAGTGTCGTTGACATGGAGCTACTCGGGCGGCACACAATCACCGTTGACTGTGACGTGATTCAGGGCGACGGCGGCACGCGGTGCGCATCAGTTACGGGGGGATTTGTGGCGATGACGCTGGCCGTGCGTCATCTGATGAATGCGGGACGCCTGCGCACCAACCCGATACGCGAACACGTTGCCGCGGTCAGCGCGGGTCTGTGGAACAATGAACTGGTTCTGGATTTGGATTACGAAGAAGACTGCGTTGCAGAACTGGATTCAAACTTTGTTATGGCCGATGGCGGAAAATTTGTTGAAATTCAAGCCACCGGTGAACAGCATCCGTTTGACCGGGAACAGCTGGCCACCCTGATGGATATGGCGGCGACGGGATGCGCGGCATTGATTGATCTGCAAAAACAGGTTTTGGAATAAAATTATTTCTTATTTAAAATATCACCGGATTTGATAAATTCCGGACTGTCGTGCGGCAATGATTTCTGGGCTTTTTTGGCGTACGCGCGCGCCTTTTTGTCATTTCCCATCATCGCATAGTATTCCGCCATGGCCCAGTGCGCCCGCCCATCGTCACCGTATGCACGCGCCAACACCCAATAGGTCAGCGGCGACGGCGACGTCAAATTCGCCCGCAGACACAATTCCCGCGCCCGATCGTTGTCGCCGGCCGCCGCCCGGTCTGTTAACACCAGCGCCAGCGCCGTCTGAATCTGGGGCGCGGCGTCGCCGAATTTCAACGCATTGTCATACGCCGCAACCGCCGCGGCATAATTTCCGGCGGCAAATTCCGCATCCCCCAGCAATTCATAGAAATAAGCATTTTTAGGCTGGCGCCGGGTCAGTTCCTGAGTCTGTCTGATTGATGCGTCCAGATTTCCGCCGCGCATATCGGATATGGCGCGCGCGTACAGCGCCGCATCCGACGTATCGGACGCCGGATACAAATCCGCAATCCGCGACGGGGAATCCAGATAACCGACAAGTTTCGCCCGGACAAGTTCATACTTTTTCCCGTACTTTGTGTCAGCACTGTTATACTTGCCCGGATGCGCGGCAATATATTCACGCACGTTTTTCAACCGTTCTGCGGTTAAAGGATGGTTTATTCTGTTCGGATTAATTTTTGTTTCCGCCGCACCGGTGATGTCGCGCATCTGTTCAAAAACAACGACAAACGCATCGGGGTTCTGGCCGGCGCGCCGCATCAAATCCAGCCCCAGGTTATCGGCCATGCGTTCTTCGTCACGCGAAAAAGACAGCATTCCCTGGGTCGCGACACCGCCGGCCCCGGCCAGCACCCCCGCCCCCAGCGACGGTTCCCCGGATGCCGCCATTAACCCGATGCCCAGCGCCTGAATCAGCAGAGCGCGCCGCATTTCCGCCGCCATGCGGTCCGCCATTTGGGCCATATGCCCGCCGATTGTATGCCCCAGCTCGTGCGCGACAACCGCCTGCAGGGCGGCGGGCGATTTGATTTGTGTCAACAGACCTGTATAAATATATATATCTTCGCCCCCGGAAACAAACGCGTTGAAATCATCGTCGTGAACAATATGAATCTTTAGCCGCGCGGGCGATATGTTCGCGGCGGACGCAATTGGCGACACCAAATCCGCCAGCAGGCGCTCCGTCTCTGTATCGTTAATCAGTGTCGCCCCGCGCAGCGGTGAAACAACAAACATACAGCATAAAATCACCAGAAATTTACGCACTGATTGTATCCCCACGGTCAAAAATATACATCAGGTCACGTGTCCAGCCGTCGTCCGTCGTGCCGTCCATTGCCGCCCGCGATGCCAGGCGAAACAAATCACGATGCATGCGATAGTCTACAAAATGATACTGAATCCATCCGCTTTGCCGGGTACCGATTAGTTCGCCCACGCCGCGCATCATCAAATCCTGTTCGGCAATGGCAAAACCGTCATCCGTTTCACACAGCACGTCCAGACGGCGCAGGCCGTCATCGCCAACCGCGCGCCCGAACAACAATATACAATAAGACTGCAGATTGCCGCGCCCGACGCGCCCGCGCAGCTGGTGCAGGGCGGCCAGGCCAAAGCGTTCCGCATTTTCAATAACTATTATCGTTGCACGCGGCACGTCAATGCCAACCTCTATCACGGTTGTTGCAACCAAAATCTTCATCGCGGAATTATCGTCGGCAAATTCCGCCATGACCGCATCACGGCGCTTTTTATCCATCTGGCCGTGAACCAGACCCACGGACGGGAAATATTTTTCCAGATATTCATGGCGCGCAGACGCCGCGGTCATGGTGGTGTCTTCCCCGTCCTCTACCAGTGGACAGACCCAAAAAACCTTTGCCCCGGCGGCAATCTGGGGCGCCAGATGCGCCGTTAATTCGTCAATTCGCGACATTGGAATCTTAGATGTCCTTATCGGCAGACGGCCGGCCGGCTTTTCATTTATCACGGACACATCCATATCGCCATACATCGTCATGGACAGCGTTCGCGGTATCGGCGTCGCCGACAGCGCCAGCATATCCGGATGCGCGCCCTTGGCACGCAGAGCCTCGCGCTGGGCCACGCCAAAGCGATGCTGTTCGTCTATGACAACCAGACCCAAATCCTTGTATTCAACGTCATCTGAAAACAGTGCGTGTGTGCCGACGACAATGCGCGTGCGGCCAGAGCGCAGCGATATTAACTTCTCGCGGCGCGCGGCGCCCTTGTCCCGGCCAGTTAAAACATCGCACACAATGCCGATTTTATCGCACATCGGTTTTAATTTTGCATAATGCTGCTGGGCCAGTGTGTCCGTCGGCGCCAACAGGGCCGTCTGGCCCGCCCGTTCCGCCATGTGCACCGCCGCCGCCAGGGCGACGATTGTCTTGCCACTGCCGACATCGCCCTGAACCAGGCGCATCATCGGAATGTCGCGCGACATGTCCGCAAATATCTCGTCCAGTGTTCTGCGCTGCGCCCCCGTCAATTCAAACGACAGCGATGCATAAAACCGGTCCATTAAATCATATTTTTTCGCCCGAACCGCGCGGCGGTTTCGCACATCCAGACGCGCGCGACGGCTGATTGCAATGGCCGACTGATGCGCCAACAATTCGTAATATGCCAGCTTTGCCGGCGCCGCCGCATTTGGCAGTAATGCATCCGCACTGTCCGGGAAATGAATGTCATGCAATGCATCAAAAAATTCGCGGGTGTTTTCATCCGCCCCGGCCAGCCTGTCCGGCAACGCCGCAAAAACCTGGTCGCGAATATTTGCAAATGTCTTTTGTGTCACGCCCTCGCCCGCGGGATATATTACCTGCATTGACGGGATACGCGATATGTTTTCAAGCTCTTCTATAAATTCCGGATGATTTATTATGTTGCGGGTGCCGCTGCGCTCCAGCTTTCCGCTGACGATACGCCACGCGCCCACGGGCAGCTTTTTCAACCAATATTCCAAAAAATTAGAATTAAAAAACTGTATCGTCACCACATCGCCCGCACGGTCCGCACAAACAATCTGGGTCGGCACGCGCCGGCCGCGGAAAGACCGCGCCGTGCGAACAGACTTTACCTGCAGCTCAATGGTTATTGTTTGGCCGGGCGTGGCGGCGGACGCACAATCCGTAACCGTTCGCGGTCGCACCCCGGACGGCCGGTGCAGCATAAAATCCAGCACGCGCCGACCGCCGATTACATCGTTTAAGCGCGCGGCCAGAACGGGGCCAACCCCCTTAACAAACTGCAGATCGGTATTTAGAAAATCAAACAGGTCTTTCTTCATTACACCAAAGAATGTAACGAAATCCGCCTGATTATTCAATAATAAAAAAGATATTGCGCATTTCCGCAAGAAACATTATAATATGCCTAAAATAAACCAACGATAAGGTTGGCTTTTTTTATTTTTACAAAAAACTTAGATTCCCGCATGATGTTGCCCCCGCTTTTATGCCTAATTAAACTGTTGGTTTTTGTGCGATGATTGTGGCGGCGATGCCATATACGGCAAATGCGACATCTGTATCAACATGCCTTACTGACACACAAGCGTGTGCGGGAAAAAACAGTGGCTGTGCACACCCTACAGGCCAATACAGCGCATATTCTTGTATCAGCGGATGGACATTATCAGGCACAACATGTTACCGTTCATCCACCACCGGCAGTGACAGTACCGGTAACTATAAAATGGAATATACGTCTTGTGCCGCAACCCGTCATCAATGTTATACATATACTACATCATGCGGAACAATGGATTTGTATTGTAAAGCTGCTACTACTGGAAGCTAAAAAACATCCGCGGTTATTTGATAACCGCGGATTTTATTAGTGTTACATCTTCCTTGATGCCGTCTATTTTCATCTGCAACTGGCCTATGCCGGTTTCCAGTATCGTCGCGCGATTTTCAAGGGCGGTTATACGATGCTCGTTTCGCTCTATTTCGGCCAGGGATGAATCCTGGCGGGCGACCCAGTAAATCATCCCGGCAACGAAGACTATTAAAAACCATCCGTCACGCAAAATATAAAAAAAGCCCATTATTCCGTTTTCTTTTTTCATGTCATAATTTTCCCCGTCGGGCCAGGTTTTCAATTTGGTGAACCAGGGCGCGCTGCGCTTCCAGCCCGCGCAATTCCGCATCCGTGGCCCCCGCCCCCAGCGTGCGTTCTATCGTAATATGACGCAGATGCTGCAGCACCGCCGCACCGGCCGCGGTCGCGAAACAACGCGCGTAATTCTGTTCCATGTCCTGCATTACGCCACCTCTTGCAGCGACGCGGTCATGTTTTCGGCCGCGGCCATCTTTACAATCGGCGCCAGATATTTAAGCTCGGCATCACTGTGCAGCGTAATTCTGTCTATTGCGCCGCGACGCGACAGTATCTGCAGCCCGCGTTCCACCAACGGCCGTATAAATTCATGCAGCAGGCGCCCGTACGTCGCCCCCAAAATCCGAACCATATCGGCATTGCGCGCCAAAATTTCCGTCGCTGTCATTTCTTTTTCACTAAGCAGCCCCAGCCGATCCGCCAACATCGCATGACGTATCCGTTCGCGCAGATCTTTCAGTATCAGTTGCGACACGTCAAAATCAGCCCCGGACGCCAGCGGTGTCAAACCGGAACTGCCCACGGCCTTTGGTATTATCGCACCGGGCGTCAAATTTATATTCGCCAGATTTATAACACCGTCATCATCGGCCTGCCAGATGCCGGATACAGCAATTGTTGCGTTTTTCAGAACCAGTTCCACAACCTTGTTCGCCGTCTTGATATCCGGCAACGCGCGCAAAACCGGGCCGCGGCCGTATTGTTCGCCACTGGCCACCGACCAGCGGAATATTATATACGGGCTGGTCTCAAAAGTGCCGGTGGAAACAATGTTGTTTTCCACGTCCCCGCCCGCATCCAGCCATGCGGTAAATTCCGTACCGACCAGGCATTGAACCAGGCGCAGCGGCATGTCCGGATCACGCTTAACAGATTCCCGGATGTCCGCCGGCGGTGTCCATGACGGATAACGCTGCATAACCTCAGAGGCCGGCATGGACGTTGTGTGAAACACCGCCCCCGGCAAAACCGCTATGTCATGCATCGGAATTGCGGTAAAAGAAAACGCCGATGCGGCGCCTATTGGGTTTTCCGCCATAAACAGGCACGCCGTCCCCAGCGTTATCAAATCCATGTAACACTGGTGTACCGTCGTATAAAAATTTGAATCGTTTATATTCGCACGCAGCGCGGCAACCGCCGGCGCGGCATCCGGGGAATCGGCGCTTTCCGGAACCAGATCCAGCCACATTGATTCCGGCGGGGTCAGCAAAGAATACATTGCCGCCGCCAGATTGTCCGCAGAATCCGCCGCCGTTGCATCAAACAGCGCGGCCGCATCCGCATCATCACGCGGCATCGTATACTTTATCGCCGAATCCCAGCGGTTTATCCACGGCGCACGCGCATCCAGCGCACGACGGTACATTTTTTGTAATTGCCCAATATTGTTTTGCATGGTATTTCTCCTTTTGTGTTTATATTTAGATTTTAAAATTTGTGTTCGCGGTAAATGTTTGAACACGCCCGCCCGCGGGGCGCAGCGGCCACGGCACAATGCTTAACGCACCGGCCAACGCATCCAGACCGTCGTCGTGCGTTACGGCGCCGATTGGACTCCATCCCAGCATTTCCGACATTAACAAAGTCTGGCGAACACGTTCATGCGCATACAGCCGCCCCGTGGTCAGCAGCGGTTCTATGGCATCCAAAATTCTTGATTCTTTGTTTTTGGTGTTTACTATCTTTTGAACAAATATATTCGCACCACGGCGGGCCGCGACATCCCGCATTATTTCCGGCAGCGCGTTTCCTATACCATTCGTCTCTATGGCGATACGGCGCAGCGCACGGCCGGCCATAAAATCCAGCACCATGTCGCACTGGCGCGCCAGCGGATGCGATTCACCGTCATCCACCGTTAAATACAACACCTCATGAACAAATGCGCGACGTGTTGCGTCATTGCGGAACAACAACACGCAAACACTGCCGTCGGCGCGGCGTCTGCCGCCGGACGGATCCCAGTATACGGCCGCCCCGGTCACGGCGTCATCCCCGATGCGGGCGTGCGCCGCATCAAATTCCGCATTATAAAAATGCAAGGCGCCCGGGTCCAGCCGCACTCGTTCCGGCGGAACGCATTCCAGCATCATTTGTGACAAAAAGTGTCGCCGGCCAACCGTTTCGCGCATTTCTTCTATACGCGCCACCGGAAACATTTCCGGCCAGGCCGGATTTCCGGCACTGTCCACGACTGGAATTTTCAACTGTTTGAACCCGCGTAAAAAAGGCGTTGAAATACCAAAATTTTTATATACTATATCTGGCATGGACTTTACTCCCAAAACATTGCCGACAAACGTTGAAGCCGAACAGGCCGTTCTGGCCGCGGTATTGATGAACAACCGCGCCTTGGAACGCGTGTCGGAATTTCTGCGACCAGAGCATTTTTCCCATCCCGCCCACCAGGAAATATACAAACTGGCGCAAAAGCAGTTTGCCGCCGGAATACCGTTTGATATAATTACGGCAAAAAACTATCTTGACCAACAAGGCGTGCTGGAATCGGTCGGCGGCGTGGATTATTTGACACAGCTGGCCGGGGCCGGCGCCACGGTTGTAAACGTTGACCAGTACGGACGCATCGTCTATGAAAACGCGTTGCGGCGCGAACTGATAAACATCGGCCAGGGAATCACGGACGCCGCGTTTGTAGAAGACCTTGACAATCCTGTGTCATCACAGATTGAACAGGCGGAACAGAAACTGTTTGACCTGTCCACGATGGGCGACACGGAACACGAGCCCGCATCCATTGCCGACGCCCTGACCGAGGCCATGCGCGAGGCAGAGGTTGCATACAAGGCGGACGGAATGCTGTCCGGTTTGACAACGGGCCTGACCGCGCTGGACAAATCAATCAGCGGCCTGCACCATTCCGATTTGATTATCATTGCCGGGCGTCCCGCAATGGGAAAAACAACACTGGCAATGAACATTGCGTTTAATGCCGCAAATGCGATTCTGGCCGGGCGGGCAAATGAAAATTACAAGGGCGCGGTCGTGTTTTTCAGTCTGGAAATGTCAAAATCCCAGCTGGCGGCGCGCGTACTGTCGTCACAGTCAAAGGTTCCGGCATCCGCCATGCGAGAAGGTAATTTAACGGACGAAGACTGGTTAAAAATGTCACAGTACGCCAACGCGTTAAGCCGCGTGCCGCTGCATATTGACGACACGCCGGGCATGTCCGTACCCATGATGCGCACGCGCGCGCGGCGTCTGGCGCGCAAGCATGGCGGAATCGCCCTGATTGTAATAGACTATCTGCAGTTAATGACATCACCTGGGGGCAAACGCAACGACAACCGTGTCCAGGAATTGTCCGAAATAACACGCGGGCTAAAAATGCTGGCCAAAGAAATGGACGTGCCGGTAATCGCCCTGTCACAGCTGTCGCGAAGCGTGGAATCACGCGACGACAAACGCCCGATGCTGTCCGATTTGCGAGAATCGGGGTCCATTGAACAGGACGCCGACATAGTAATGTTCACATACCGTGACGAATACTATCTGCAAAACCGTGACCCGTCGCAGCGTCTGTCCAGCACCCCCAGCGAGTCGCAGGTTGAAAACTGGCAGCGTCGTCTGGAACGCGCACGCGGCAAGGCAGAGGTTATTATCGGTAAAAACCGACACGGCCGCCCGGAAACAGTTCATTTGGCATTCTTTGGCGATTGGAGTCTGTTTGACAACCTGGACGAACAGGCCGCCCGCGGCGACAACCCATTCGCGGATGCCGCAACCCCGACCAATGCGCCCGCACCGGGATTTGACGACAACTCTTTTGACGCCAGCGCCATTCCGGACGACATGCCGTTGTAATTATTCGCTTGCCTTGCACCTTAAAATTGACTAATATTTTGTCAAGAATATCAAGGAGTTCGCAATGGCCCAGGAAGAAATAATTTTTCCAAACAACATACGCAATATCCGTTTGGCGGCAGGCATGAAAATGACCGAACTGGCGCGCCGCGCAAACCTGTCTTTGTCGGCGGTGTCAAAAATTGAAAAAGGCGTGCGGCGCCTTAATCAAAAACAACTGCTGAACATTTGCAACATTCTGGGTTGTAAACTGTCCGATATTTTCATCAAAGAATCCGACGATGTCGCCAGCCAATGGCAAAACGAAATAAAACGCCGCCTGAACGACAACGAAGACAGCGGCCTGAAAGTATTCGGCAGCGGAATCCGCAAAATACGCCAGCAGACGGGCAAAACCATCGCCCAGGCGGCCAAAGATGCGGGAATGACACTGTCTGTGTACCACAAGATAGAAGTCGGCCAGCGCGAGGTATATGAAAACGAAATTGAACCTTTGGCAAAATCTTTTGCGTACAGTGTTGAATCCCTGTTTGACGAAATCGCAAAACTATACAAATCCGGCGATTTGAACAAGCAGATAAGCAAGGTTAAAGAACGCGTCAAATCTGTTCTTATTCCCGGCAACCCGCTGTCCGGCATTGACATGCACGGCAGCCTGTACGGCGCCAAACTGTACGACAGTGCGCGAAAAAAACTTGTTCCGGTATTCGGAATGCCGGCCGGCAAATCCATTGCGTTTAAAAAGACCGACAAAACAATGATTGTCGCCCCAATGCCGTTGGAGGCACGCCCCGGAATATACGCGGTTATGCCGAATACAAAGCGCCTGGGCGGATTCATACCAGAACAGTCGTACGTTTTTGCAGATTCATCCATTGCACCGGCGGCGGGCGATTTGGCCGTGTTTATTGACGCCGACTTTGATTCGTTGCCGGCGGATACAGCGGCAAATGCACACATTGCCGTTGTCCGTACTGATTCCAAGGGCCGCACATATGGTCAGATTGCCGGGCCAGAGGAAAAAATTACGGGCAAATCCATGCACAAGGTTATTATGATTGTCATGGAATAACCATATTCAATATCATGCCAGGGGGGACATTATGTTGAACGTCAAAGCCAGCACGGTTGCACAAAAACTGTTAAATCTTTATCGCCAGGAACACGTCATATTCGGCGGCTGGGCCGCAGTGAACAAGGTGTTCATGGCAGAGGCCACCCCGGATGTAATCGCCGCGTTGCGCGAACTGCCGACGGGGCGCAGCTTGGTCAAACATATTGAAAACCTGCAAAACGGGACGACAGCAATGGATTCCATTGAACAGGATTTGCTGCCGTATGGTGGCGCAATGAACCAAAGCATTGCCACACAGCCCATGGCCCCGGACCAGTGGCGCGATCTGGAATCCGTTATGAACGAATTTACCCCCGATCAGGCCGGATTAGACCGTCTGGAAGAATCACCGGTCGTAAAAAAATTCGGCCCCGAATGGATTACCGGCGTGCGCGCGGCACTGGCCGAACGGCCTGATTTGCAAAGCAAATGGGATGTCGTCGCCCAAACGTACCGCGCATACCGCATGTGGAACAGCGCAATGGAAATTTTAAACACGCCTATTTCCGACCGTGTCCGCGCCCAGTTACAGGTTGACATGCCGGAATATGAAACATACCTGCCAATGTTTGGAACGGCCGGCGACGAACTGCTGGGCAAACTGCGAACATTTCTTAGCAGTGTAAAGACCGCATCCGCTCAAACAGAAGACACGTCACCCGTTGCCGCGGCCCCAGCCCCGTCATCGTCAGACGTACGATAAATAGTATCTATCGCATGCGGTGTTCCGATATATATCATTGTTCCGGACGGCGATAAAATAAAATCCAGTTCGCGCAGACGTTCACGCAGTTCCATGCGCTTGCGCACGGTGTTGCTGGTATTTGGAACCTCTACATCATCGCATATTATCAAATCTGCACGCATTCCGGTTATATTGCCATACAGGCCCTGGCATATCACGGACGGTTCGCGTATTCCTATCGGGCGGTTTACGGTTATACGCCCGGACGCCCATTCTTTTTTGTTTGAGGGCACCAATGAACTACATCGCGGATGATTTTCCAGTATGTGGCGGATATGCGCCACCATACGCCCGGACAATGTTGTTTCCGCCGACAAAATCAGTATTCTGGTCTGGGGCCGCATTGTCAAAACACATGCGGCAAACACCCCCAGAACCGTTGACTTTCCCGAATGCCGAAACGCCATTAACAGGCCCCGCCTGGGTTCCTGTTCCCAAACGTTCACCAAAAAGCGCATTATTTCACGATGATGACGCGGTGTTGAACATCCGACAATATTGTTCCATTCGTCCATAAACTGATAAAATTCCGTAATCATCTTTTATTTGTTTGGCGCAAAGTATTAGCCGACCAGGTCATCAAACCTGGACAACAGTGATTTGACTATGTTCGGTTTTTTGGCATGCGCCTTTTTTAGCTTTTCAAGATTGCTGCGGCGCTTGTCAAGATACGGCTGCTCTGTTTCCTCCTGCAAACGTTTCAAAACCGCCTCTTCGGTCATGCCGCGCCCCGCCCCGGACATTCCGGACGCACCATATTTGGCGCGCTGAGATGCCAACGCTTTTTTTACCAGATTATTTTTTGCCTGTTCATCGGCCGCCATCTGTTCCAAAATCTGTTTGCGTTCGCTTTTGGCTTCTTTTTTTGCTTTTTTGTAGTCTAAAATTTCCGTTACATCAGATACTACCTGTCCCATTTTTTACTCCTTATAAATTAAATGGAATACCATCCGTCAACTGTTACCGACAATACGGTCACCGGCAGTGGCTCATCACCATGCAGGCGCCAAATGGGCGCCATGGTGTCATTATGCGTCCCCAGTATGTTTATACCGACATCACCGCTATACCCCGTGGAACCGGTGGCATAGCTTGCATTTGGCAACGTTACACGCATGCCGTTTACAAACAAAGACTTGGTATCCAAAACGCGCGCCGATATTTTGCGCACCCTTATTTTCCGGGGGTTATGGCCGCCCGTCCGCAGTGGCAGCGCCGCCGCGGAAAAAGAGAAGGCATACTGGCCGGCGTCAACATTTGTGGCGCGTGAAAACTTTTCCAAAAAGAATGTTGCGCCGCGCTGAACCACCACATGTGTTTCGCCGCCGATAACCGCAACAGACTTGAATTTACCCTGAGTCTTGTACGTGCACCACGCGGATATTCCCAGTGCCGAATTTTTGTTTAACACCGCCATATCACCCGATGCCATGACAACAAACAGCTGATGCGCGTCACCGTTATAGGCGATATCCACCGGATCGTTCATCAGACTTTTGGCCAACGCACACAAATCTTTTGCGTTATATGTCTGGCTAAGCTCGTCCAGGGTCAATTCACGAATATCCTTTTTGGTCGCGGATATGAAAACCGTTGCACCTTCAACCTTTTGCGGCGGCAGATAACGCGACGCGACGCTGCCGACGGATGTATGCTGCTTAATATCCACAACAGACGGCGTCAACGGCTTGCTGGAAATCGCCCATTCGCCCACAGACGTTAAAATCTGCAGGTTATCACTGCTGACAACGGTGCATATCTGCTGGCGTTGCTGCGACAAAAGGGTGATAAATATCGCCTCGTCATCCAGACCGGTGCCGACATTAAAATTATTATGACGACCAACCTGTGACATCCATACGCCCGCCGGCCAGTCGCGCGAACCGCCGAACACCAGCCTGTCCTGATGAAAAGATATGCTGCACGGCCATCCGCGGGTTTTACTAAACACGGCCTCGCGCCAATCGTATACAGGGCCCGACGGCAACGTATACGGTCCGTTTGTATATGCGGTGACAACCGTCGGACTTACATAGTTGGTCACGACCCACTGCCGCCCCAACAGATACACTCGCTCGTTCACGTTGTCCTGTTTCCAAAAAGACTTGTCCGTGGTAAATGTCGCATAGTTATTACCGGCGGAATGCGCGCTGACAGTTATCTTTATATCCGCCGCATCGTCAAATTTCATAAACGGAATGTTTACTGTCATATCCGAATCATTTCGTGAAAAACCGAACGGTGACAGTGTAAATGTTGTTCCTGTTTTCTTTAAAACACGCGGCTGATAATCCGGATGAACAAATATCATCGTTCCAAACCGCTGGGCGTACTGCAGGCAATGCGCCACACCTGCCCCCCACGGGGTCAGCAGGTCACGAACCAGCGCCCCGTTTGAATATATCAACAGATGCCCGTCCGTCAGCGCCAACAGATACTCCTCTGTTTCCGATACCGAAAAAGGTATCAGACGCGCATCGGAACGAAGCGTTGCAACCGACGCCAGCCCGCACCGACGCGTCAAACCGCCGCCCGCAATCACATCCATGTTTTCAAGCAGGCTAAGCCCGTTAATATTGTCACGTGCAAAAAACTCTGAATCAACCTGTCCGTCGGCAAAAGAATTTTGTGTTTTCATAAAATCTGCCATTTAATGCCTCCCGCTTTGTTAAAAACGCGTACTGATTAAAGAAAAACCTTTGATTGCGTCAGGCTCGGACGTGGTGCTGTCTATGAACTTGGCAGACTGCAGCTCCGTTTCATACAGCGCGGCCAGCATTCTAAACACCGTCTGCTGGCCGGACAGCGGAATACAGAATTCCATCGCCAGACGCGTCGCCGCCAGCGATGCAAAATACCCCGGAAAAGATTCCGGCCCGACACGCCCCAGCCCAACGATTGTCATTGTATCGCCGGGCGCGCCGATTCTGTCGCCGCGTATGTGACCGCCACTGTCAATAATGCGCAGACAGTCCACAGGAATTAAAAAATCACCGTCGTCGTTTTTCGTCAGCGTAAAACGACGACACGCAAACCGCCACACATGCATTGCCAACAGCGCGTCTATTACCGGGTCAAACAGCGTGCGCGACAGCTGTGCCGCGACCGTGTCTTCTTCCAGCGACTGAATGGGCGCCTCGCCCAGTTTAAGTAATGCCATAGAGCATAAATCTATTTTCGTAAGCATAAACGCCCCTTTGTTTGTCATAAAAAACCGGCCGGCGTTTGCCGGCCGGATATGTTATTGTTAAGCCAGTGCGGCCAACGTGATTTTACCGTCCGTCACGCCAATCTTTTTTATCGTCGTATTGTCAGACGCGTTAATAATGATTACATCACCGACATTCATCAGTGTCTTTACACTGTCAAAATATCCGGCAGCGGTAATAACATTATTTTTTTCATTCGCCGCATAATGCCACAACGTAAAACCGTTTGCATACGCAATCACGGACAGGTTTTTATTTTGAAACGCCATTTCTTTATCCTTTGGTTCTTTGTTGTATTACTGCTGCGGTGTTGCAGGCTGAGTCTCGGTCTGGACGGCTTCGCTGCACTTTAAGCGAACAATACCGCTGTCCTCTATCAGGCAGGCGCCCTGCGACATGCTGTTGCTGATAAAGTGCGCGGCGCGTTCGCCATGCCATGAAATGTCTGTCTTGACCTCTTGGCCGCATGCATGACCGATACAGGACGCGTGGTAAACAAAGCAGTCGCGATTTGTTCCCGTCACCGGCAAACCGTTGTGCAGCACCCACGTAATACCCAGCCATTTGCGGGCCTCGGCCCCGGCGGTCAGCGGTGTGTCACCTACATAATCCGCGGAAATAAATTCTTCCAACGACAGCAGTTCGTTCCACTGATGCACACCCACAACCGCAAAGCGGCGGCCGTCATCCGGCACATCCTTTGAATTAAGAGCCTCCAACGCGGACAGAATCAATTCTTTGCTTAACCCCTTGGAATAATCGCCAACGGACGACGACGCCTGTTTCATTGCGTCAATAATCAGCTCGTCTGTCTTGCGCCCCAGTGCATACGCACCGGCAGATGCAACGACACGGCGCTCATCAACATTTGTTTTCAATTCATCCAACGCGTCAACCCAGTCGCCCGCATAGTAATCCTGCAACAGGCATTCAACCGGTTCATGATTCAAATTCATAACCGGAACAATGCCGTGACGTGATTTGGTGCTGGCGGTGCCGCGGCCTATTTTCTGGAATGTAGTGGACGCCCCCACAACACCCGTTTTACTGCGAACGGTTGCACGCAGTTTTGTGCCCATCTGCTGGTATGCCAAATGGACATCAGCTTCAAATTGTTTTACGAAGACTTGATCTACGGAAACTGACATAAAATTATTCCTCTTGTTGTTTCAATAAAAAAGTGCGCAAAAAAATGCGCACCGACACTGTACTTTTATTCATTCGGTTCTGCATATGAATGCGCCGATGAATAAAACATGCGGGTCCCGTTCGGGATTATCCATGCATATATTTAGTCGGACGTTTTTATAAAAAACCAATCCGACTGAATGCATGCATAAAAAAACCGGCATCATGCCGGATAAAAAATTCCCCGCATGCGCGGGGAAATAAATTATTTTTTCTTAGCAGCCGTTTTTTTGCAACATGCTTTCTTTGCAGCCGGTTTCGCCGCTACTTTCTTTGCAACAGGCTTTTTCACCGCTACTTTTTTCGCAGCCGGTTTTGCCGCTACTTTTTTCGCAGCCGGTTTCGCCGCAACTTTTTTCGCAGCCGGCTTTGCCGCTACTTTTTTCGCAGCCGGTTTTGCCGCTACTTTTTTCGCCGCCGGTTTTGCCGCCACTTTCTTTGCAGCCGGTTTCGCCGCTACTTTTTTCGCAGCCGGTTTCGCCGCTACTTTCTTTGCAGCCGGCTTTGCCGCGGGTTTCGCAGCAGGTTTTGCCGCCGCTTTCTTTTTCAATGAAAATAATGCCATTCGTCTCTCCTTTATATTTTTTGGATAGAACAAATTTTTTTGTTCTTAATTTATATTTTATATGAAACTCAAAAATTAGTAAAGAAGAAAGTAACAATTTTTTCTATGAATACAACTTTTTAAACCCGTTTTCTATTTTTCTAACATACTCAGGATCAGCATCACGCCAATATTTTGGATCGCGCATCATGCGTCTCAAATCAGCATCAGAAAAATTTTCAACAGAATTTTTTTCCGTTCTGACATCCGGTTCCATTGACTGCATCATTCTGTACAGCCCTTGAATTCCGCGGGATGTAGAACACAGTGCATCAAACGCATCCGCCGGCAAAAAGCGCGTACCGAAATCATTTATTGCACGCATTGCGTCCATCATTTTTTCCGTGGAACCAAAAAATTTTTTTAGTTCTTCACATTCGCGAGCCTCGTTCTGCATTCCGAACAAATCCGACAACACCGGCGATAAAAATTCTTCCGCCATCTGATAAATCTTTTCAACCTGCGTCGTTGTCAGACCTATTTCATGAAAACGTTCGCGAACATTTTCATCGTCAAACATCGCACAAACCGGATATTCCGCCGCACTGTCCGGCACACCGATTGCATGATTGAATTTTGTTTTTACATCGTCATCCGAATCTGCAGACGGCACACTTACCATCGTGCCAATTTTCTTTTCAAGTTCTGTATAAGATTTCAACAGAGCTTCTGAATTAATCGTGCCGTCCTTGTTTAAAAATTTTTCCGGAACATTACTCATTTTCTTTTCCTTTTGTTTTGCTTGATTTACGCAAGAAATAAATTCCACCCAAAGTAAAAATCGCCTGCAACATTGCAAAGACATCACTGTCGCCGACCAGATACGCCGCCACGGCTGACAATATTCCGACCCCGGACATTATTTGTGTACGCCGGTCTGCAAAAAATCCGCCGCGAATTATTTTTTTCGTAACAATTCTATAATCAGACATAAAACAACATTCCCCCATGTTCGGCGATATAACCCAGCGACGTGGCCCAGCACGGTATTTCACCATCATGATGGAAACGTGTCGCCCCGTTGCACCAATCGCCCAGAGAACCGTTTAACATTTTTTGCACAACGCGCAGGCACATTTGAAAACCGGCGTCGTTTGCCGGCACACGCCAACGAAAATGATACGGCGACGCACTGTCACGCGATGTAAACATTTCCATATTTCGCACAATATCAACCGGCGCCGCCCCTGCGGCAACAGCCGCATTTTTTATCATTGACGCCAGCGCCTCTACCGCGACCAGGGATGATGCCCCTGTTTCCGCATATATTGTACGCGCAATTTCGTATCTGTCTTTGCGAGATAAATCCGGATTTGCAATCACACTCAGATGCATTTGGCCCCCCACGTTTGCATTGACATAAAAAAATCCGCGCATGATGCACGGATACAAAAAAACATAAAAAAATCCGCACGATGTGCAGACAAAATTTTTACTGTTTATGTTTTACACATTATCATAAACATCATAAAAAGTCAAGATTTATTTTACAGCATTTGAATTTCATCACCATATCCCAAAATACGTTCCCCGTCATGCGACAGAATCACGGCGCCGTTTTCATCAATTCCCATCAGCTGCGCCGCAACCCCGCGATACATGACATTTTTGTTTAATCCGTCGGCCAACGCCATCCACCGCGTACGAACGTGCGAAAAATCCGCATCACGCCATTTGTCCAAATTCCGCATTACAGCCCCCAAAACGTCCATTGCATTCGCGCGGGAATATTTGTTAAGACGCGTTGTAGTATATGCGGCGGCAACCCTGGGGTTTGATGTTATGTTTACCCCGATGCCGACAATCACAAAGTCTTTAAGATATTCAATCAATATTCCGGATATTTTCCGGCCGTCAACCATTATGTCGTTTGGCCATTTTATGCGCGCGTTCGCCCCAAAAGAAATCAAAGATTCCGCAACAGCAACCGCCGCCGCATAAGATATCCGCGCATCGCGCACGGGGGAATGAAAAATAAAACTGACATACAAATTTCCGTGATGAGACACCCATGTGCGCCGGTACCGCCCGCGTCCCGCGCTTTGTGCGGCGGCAACAACCGCGGTATGATCCGATGCACCGTTGCGCGCAATCAGGTTTTGCGCATAAGTCTGCGTACTGGGTATCTTGCCAAAAAACAACAGTTTATAGTTTGCCAAGTCTGTAAATTCCATTGTCATTAATTATAAAATCCCGGCCGTATGCCCGCCGCAACTGATAGATGGCCGTGTCAACGGTATGTGTCGCGGCATCCGGCGAATAGCCCAGGGCTTTTTTTATCTCTGCCGCGCCCGTTCCACCGGTTTTATACAACAGCGTTACAATCTTTTCCTGCAGGCGGGGCAACACGACACCATTGCCCAAAACACGCTGAATTATCTGAGTATTGTCAACCGCGTTAAGTAAAATTGCCTTTAATTCAATCGGACTAATTTTTTCCGTCACCCCCAGGCAGTCAAAATTCACCACCATGGGCCCCGGCGCATCGGCCAGTACCGCACCCATTCCGCCCAGAATAGCGCGCCATGTGTTATCGGCGGTATATACGCAAATACCATTTAACATATATGTAAGATAATCCATGGAAACGCGACTGTCCATAAAAAAAGCCGCCATGCGACTGCACAGCGGCCGTAGCGTCAGAACCTGTTTATTTCATCATCTGTCGGGTTCTTGGTCAATATACTTGGTAAAATCCTGTATTTTTGACCCCGTTGATGACAAAATCTTAGATATGCTGTTTGTGGAAGGCCAGCGTGGTTGTCCTTCCTTGGACCAACGCTTGCTTTTGTTAAAGGTTGTTGGATCCAAACCGCTACATTTTGCCAGGCCTGAACAAGACATATTATGAGCCATGGCAAAGCGTTCTATTGCGCGCCAAACATCTTCGTGTGTCATTTTCCATCTCCTGTTATATCAGCGCCCAATCCCTAATATTCGTTGGCTTAATACACCGGAACAAGCCGCTGATTCAAAAAAATTTTATGAAAATTAGCCTGACCAGACAACAAGTAGCTTTTCCTAGGACTTTATAGAAAAAACAAGCGGTTGCCCAACAAAACAAATACTAAAAAATATTTTTGACAATTCTCTTGACAAATAATAAAAAATGTATTACATTTCGATTCGTCAAAGGAACAAAGCCAATGACCGGGTGCCGCAAGGCTTCCGCAGGGTCCGGGGATTCAGACTCCCTCCTACATTCTCTCTCCTCTGGACCTTGGGCCCTGAAAACATATTTTAGAATGCCCATTTCTTTTTCTCCTTTCCTTCCTTTCGGGGCATTCGGAAACACCGCCGGGGCAACCTGGCGGCGTTTTTTTATACAAACGTAAAAAATGCGGCGAACAACCGCCCGCCGCATAAAAATCACAATTTCACAAAAATAATTAGTGAGATACTTTTGCCTCTGTCATGACCACATGCTTACGCAATTTGGGATCATACTTACGGAATTTCATTTTGCCCGCAGTATTCTCAGACTTTGTATTCTTTGTTGTGATATAGAAGTACCCTGTTTCGTTATTACGCAACTGAACGACTTCTTTGCTACCTTTCTTGGATGCCATTTTATTATGCCTTTTATTATTCTGCCACGGATTATGGGATAAAATTTATTGAAAATCAAGTCTTTTTTATTGTGGTGGGCATACAGAGACTCGAACTCTGAAAGATTGCTCCACTGGAACCTAAATCCAGCGCGTCTACCAATTCCGCCATATGCCCTGCTTTTATTTTCTTAATATACCGGATAATTGCGCGGATACGCATCGTTTGGATGCGCCAGATCTGATTTCACACCGCATCCCGCCAATATTACCAGTAACATTAAAGACAAAGCCAATGATTTCATGCGCTTATTATAAAAACAAATAAATGTGCGTGTCAAATAATAGATTTAAAGAAAAGGATCCTATTAACCATTCCAACATGTGCGGCTAATATTTCCATATTCAAAAAAACAACCACAGGAGAACGAAATGTATCTTAGCAACGGAAATTATGAGGCATTTGCCAACCCGTTAAAACCCGCGGGCGTAGAGAAAAAATCGGCATACATCATCGGCGGCGGCCTGGCCGGCTTGGCGGCGGCGGTATTCTTAATCCGCGACGGCCGCATGCGCGGCAACAAGATTCATATATTTGAAGAACTGGCCCTGCCGGGCGGCAGCATGGACGGAATATACAATCCGCAGCGCGGCTATATAATCCGCGGCGGCCGCGAAATGGAGGCACACTTTGAAACCCTGTGGGATTTGTTTCGCTCCATTCCGTCACTTGAAAACCAGGATGTATCCGTACTGGATGAATTTTACTGGCTAAACAAGGCCGACCCCAGCTTTTCCCACACCCGCGTGATTGAACGCCGCGGCAAGCGTCTGCCGACAGACGGCAAATTAACCCTGACCCAGGGCGCGATAAAAGAATTAATCAACCTGGCCATGATGCGCGAAGAAGATTTGAACGACGTTCAAATAAACGACGTTTTTAGTGAAGAGTTTTTTGATTCAAACTTTTGGCTGTACTGGGCGACAATGTTTGCATTTGAACGCTGGTCATCCGCCATGGAAATGCGCAGATACATATTGCGCTTTATCCATCATGTGGGAACACTGGCCGATATGTCCGCATTGAAATTTACAAAATATAACCAGTATGAATCTTTGATTACGCCGCTGGTCAATTTTCTGGACGCCCGCGGGGTAAAGTTTCACTATGACACGCGTGTGACAAACGTTGTAACAAAATCAGCGCGCGGGAAAATTACCGCAACAGAAATTCAGGCCGTATCCGGTGGACGTAAAAAGAACATAAAACTGACGCCGGACGACCTGGTGTTTGTAACAAACGGATCCATTACGGAATCCACGACATACGGCACCAACGATACGCCCGCCCCCGCGCCCGACGGCATCGGTGGCAGCTGGACATTATGGAAAAACATTGCCGCTCAGAATCCGGCGTTTGGCCGACCAGAAAAATTCTGTGAAAACATACCGGTTGCAAACTGGGTTATGTCGGCGACAATTACATTCAAGGACGACCGCATTGTTCCGTATATTGAAAAAATATGCAAAAAGAACCCGCACAGCGGATCCATCGTCAGCAGCGGACCGGTCACCATCAAAGATTCCAACTGGCTGTACGGTTTCAGCATTTCCCGCCAACCGCATTTCCGCAAACAAAAAAAGAACGAGATAATCGTCTGGACGTACGGTCTGCTGTCGGACACGAAAGGCAATTATGTAAAAAAGAAAATAACGGAATGCACCGGGGCGGAACTGTGCGCGGAATTACTGTACCACATGGGCGTCCCCACGGCAGAAATAGAAGACATCGCACACAATTCCGCCAATACCGTTCCGGCCCACATGCCGTTTATTTCCACCTATTTTATGCCCCGCGCCATCGGCGACCGACCGTTGGTTGTACCGACAGGATCGGTCAACCTGGCGTTTATCGGAAATTATGCGGAAACAAAGCGGGACACGGTGTTTACAACGGAATATTCCGTCCGCACCGCGATGGAGGCCGTATACACCCTGTTAAACATAGACCGCGGCGTTCCGGAGGTATTTGATTCATGCTTTGACGTCCGTGTGTTGCTGCGCAGTATTTATTATTTGAACGACCGCAAACCGCTGCGTGACATTGACATGCCGTGGCTGGTTCGTGTTTTGGGCAAACAGGGATTGAAAAAAATCAGCGGAACATACCTGGAACAATTGTTACATGAAGCAAAACTGGTATAACGCCACAAAAAAACGCCCAAACGGGCGTTTTTTATTCCATGGCCACAATAAATATCTTTGCGTCATCGGCCGCCTTTATAACGGCGGGCTTGTCCACGACAAAACACGTTTTTGCGTTTACTACAATTCCACGCAGATGCGCCGCCGTAACCGCACGCACCGTATCAACACCAATGGCCGGAATATCTATTCTCAAATCCTGGCCGGGTTTTGTCATTTTGGCAAAAACCCCGCTGCTTTTTTTCATGTCACGGCGCATATCCACCACACGACGCAGCATGTTTGCCGTTCCCTCGGCCGCCTCTACACCGATTACCTGCCTGTCCACCACGACGGACGCCCCTATATCCTCGGCCCCGATGACATGCGACACGGCAACTGCACGCTCAATATCGGCGGCATCACGCGCAGCAGGCTTTGCCTTTGTCATGACCCCAGGTCGCTCAAACGTCAAATCAGGCGCCAAATCCTGGGCCGCAACAATTTCAAAACCGCGCTTTTCCAAAACCTTGTTTAATGCCACCGCCATTGAATCATACCCTTTTTGATGTCTTTTTATACTTATCAGCGCGCCTATTGTCCACCAGTCGGGACGAATATCGGACAGTTTCGGATGCCCTATGGCCCCGACAAACGTCAATTTTCGTATTCCCCGGCGTTTAAACTCGCGTATTGCCGCGCCGCCGCCGCCCAGCCGCACCACCATATCCGGTTTCAGCCGCGGATCATAAAAATTTTTCAGTCCAACGATAAAAACATCCCACCCGGCCGCGCGCAATGCATCACGCGTAAAGAACGGCAAATCCAGCGCCCCCGCCACCAGCGCGATTTTTTTATCACAGCTTTTTTCTTTTTTCTTCATATCCGTAATAGTACGCATAAATAGGGCTGGAATCAAGTTTCAATTTTTGTTAGAATTTTGTAAAACCATATTTATTCGGGAAGAAAAGTTATGAAAAAGACACCTTTTATAATTGCAATACTGTGTTCGGTATGTGCAAATACCGCATCCGCCGCATACAGCGACCGCCAGTTTAAATCAGAGGTTACGCGCGGTCTTGACATAATAGGGGCGCACGCCAACGTAAATATCATAGAAGACGCGGCCCCCGGCGAACTGGGGCTGGAGGTATATCAGACCGTAAACGCCGTTGATACAAACGATTTAAAACTGTTTGTTCCGACATCAATGTATGTTCGCGCCGGTGCGGGTTTAAATCTGGGCTTTGCCACGGACAAGGCGAAATTTGCCGGCAAAGAATACGAAAGCAGCGGCAGCTGGACCACCCAAATCGGCCTGGGATGGAATCTGTCATCGTACGTTCGCACAGAAATTGATTTCCAGGAATCAACATTTGAATTTTCAGATTTAAAAAAGCGCCAGGCAACGTATCAGACACTGGGCGGCATGCTGTATTTTGATTTGGCACGCCGATATGTTCAAACCGGCGACATCACGCGCCGCCGCGTATTTGTACCGTTTATCGGTGTGGGTGCGGGATTCGGCCACTATGAATTTGAAGGCACCGGCGGTGCAGACGGCTTTGTAATTGCCGCGCCTCGCGCCCAGGTTGGATTTAACCTGGCGCTGACGGACTTAATCGGCATAGACGTCGCGTACCAGTATCAGATGATGATAGGCAACGGATTCGGCTGGGACGTGCGTGCCGGCGGCGTTGACAACATCAGCAATGTAATGGCGTCTTTCCGTGTGAATTTTTAAGCTGGGGGAAAATTAAATCATGAAAACAAAATACTTAATCGCAACCGCTGTATGTTTAATGCCAACCATCGCGTGTGCCGCAATACCATACCGCGCCCAGCAGAACCGCATGCCGGCGGCATCCGCACCCGATGGCCGTGATGCAGAGGCACTGGCCCGCATGCATCGCTTTTACGTGGGTGGAATGTATGATTTTTCCATGTGGCAAAGCCGCACGGATAAAAACGACATTCATGCGTCCGGCAAAAACACATCTTCTTTTGAGGCGGTCGCCGGCATCCGCGTATACGACACATTTCGTCTGGAGGCGAACTATGTCCGCACCCGCGCGAAATGGAACGGTTTTTCACTGGACGGCGACACCGGTTTTATAAACGCTATTGTTGATGCCAGAATTGACAACCTGTACCGCCTGTTTTATAAGCAGCATCTGGTACCGTACGTTGGTGTCGGCGCCGGTCTGTCATGGAACAAGGCGACCGATGCGCACATAGACGACAAAATCCGCCCCGCCCTGGCCGCGATGGCGGGTCTGGGCATTGAACTGGGCGAATATTTCACCATAGATTTGGGATACCGCTATACATACATGTTCACGCCAAAATTTGACGTCATATCCGACCTGGCGCCGACAGCGCATCAGTTTCGGGCGGGCGCACGTGTAAATTTCTGATGAAAACATGTCCGTTTTTTGGAAAGTGCGGCGGGTGTAAGTTTGATTTTACATCCGCCGAATATAAAAACGCCAAGACCGGGGCGTTACGCGGCATAACCCCGACGGATGATGCGGTATGGCTGGCGCCCGGCGCGCGCAGACGCGTTGATTTTTGCTTTGCCGGCGGCCAGTTCGGCCTGTACGCCACAGGCAGCAAGGATATTGTCCCCGTACGTCACTGTCCGAATGCGACGCCGGAAATAAACAAGATTCTGCCCGCCCTGGCGGCGATGCCGTGGTCGGGGGCGGGTGCGGCACTGGTAACACTGTGCGACAACGGCATAGATGTCGCGGTTACATCGGATGTTCCGTACTGCAGCGCGGAATTCAAGCGCGCGGCGGCCACCCTGCCCGTTATTCGTATAACATGGAACGGCAACGTCATAAAACAGACGGCAACGCCGATTATAAAGTTTGGCAACACGGCGATAGAATACCCGACCGGCGCATTTTTGCAACCGGGGCGCCCGGGCGAAGATGCAATTCGCCAAATGGTTGTCACGGCCGCCGCCGGCGCCCGGCATGTGGCGGATTTATTCTGTGGTCTGGGAAATTTTACGCACGCACTTGATGCGGATGGTTTTGACATCACCGGCCCGTTTTGCCGGCGTGATTTGTTTAAAAAGCCGCTGACCCCGGGCATGCTAAGCACATATGACTGCGTGGTGATGGATCCGCCGCGCGCAGGCGCCCGCGCCCAATGCGAAATTCTGGCAAAATCCGATGTTGCAAAAATAATATACGTATCGTGCAATCCGGCGACATTCGCCCGTGATGCAAAAATATTGCAGAACGGCGGATATAAACAAACGCGCCTGATTCCCGTTGACCAGTTTGTCGGCAGCACTCACTGGGAATTATTCAGCGTGTTTGAGAAATAGCAGATTTTACATACAACATACAAAAACACCGTCCAAACGGACGGTGAATCATTTCTGGCAGCCCCAACCAGATTCCCTCGGCGCGGACGCGCCTGTGGGGCATTCGTAACGCATCGGCCGTGCTTTGCCGGCCGATGCTACTCATAGTCGTACAGCATCAAATCTGCCGTGGGGCAAAATAAAAACCACCCGGTGGGTGGTTTATTATTTTGGCAGCCCCAACCAGATTCGAACTGGTGTTCTCGCCTTGAAAGGGCGGTGTCCTAGGCCTCTAGACGATGGGGCCAAAACTGCCGACGGATTATAACCGGCATTTCCCGTTATGTCAAGGAAAATGTGCCGCGGCCGCGCAATTTGCACGCGGCCGCACCGGTATGTTTACTATTCGGCTGTATCGGCAACAACCTCTGATTCCACAACGGTTTCAGCATCCGCCGCATTTTGCGCATCGCCGCCGTCGGTCGCATCAGATTCCGCCGCCGCGTCATCCGCAACATCCGCATCGTCTGTGGCGGGGGCCTCTATTTCCGTAAAGACGAATTCTTTGCCGTCGCCGTTTCTAAGAATCAACTGACCATTTTTCAAGTCGTACGTTTCAACCGTGGCCAAGAACTGCAGATATTCCTGTTCGGCCAACATTGCCTGTTCCGGTCCCATCATCATGGTTGTAGCCATTTCACCGAACTGCATTTTATTTCCGTCAACAACGTACGGTCCGTGATACAGATTTACAATCTGGCCGCCGGCCTGCATTTCATTTTCATCAAACGTCAGCGTGATTTGCGTTCCGCCCATATCGGCTGCAAAATTTGCACCGCGCAGTTCGTCCGGATTCGGCGCATTATCGCCGCACGCGGCCAGTGCCAGTGCACATGCGCATGCCGCAAAGAGTTTCATTTTCATTGTTTTTCTCCATTGTATGTAAAACACGCGGATTATTATAACGATATGGCAAAGCAAACACAAACAAAAAAACACCGCGATATGCGGTGTTAATTCTGGCGGGATTGAAGGGGCTCGAACCCTCGACCTTCTGCGTGACAGGCAGACGCTCTAACCAGCTGAGCTACAACCCCAAGGCGTTACGTATAATATACTGCCTTTTATATAAATGCAAGAGTTTTTTTTCACAAATGATAAATTTGCTTGCCACAAATTTGTAATTGCTATATCATTTTTTCTGTCGCAGGGGATTTCTGCGACCAGGCGTCGGAACCTGTATAAGAAGTGTCCGTGGTGGACAAAAAACATCTCCAACCCCAGGTTGGAGGGCGGTGAATATATTGAATAAACCCGCTATGTCTTCTTATATAGTTTCGAACCTCCAACCACTTGCGATAGCACCAGGTGGTTTATTTTGTAACGAATGTAGGGCAAAGTATGAAGTTCGGAACATTTTTATTTCTGGCGACAATTCCCGGTATGGCCAGCGGGGCCCAAATTGTAAAATTTGGTGCAAAATTATGTGACGACGGCAATCAACTAAGCTCCGGCACATGCATGGAAAAAGAGCGCGGGGCCTGTCCCGCCGGGTATTATGTAACACCGATAAATTCCGCAACATATGCCAGCGTGACATTAAAAAATCAATGCATGAATTCTTATAACAAGACGGAATTGCCGGCAATATTTCATCCGATATACAATGGTGTGCTGATAAAATTCGGCGCAACGCTGTGCGGCGGCGGGCAACAATTAGCCGCCGGCCAGTGCCAGGACAAGGTTCAAGGCCGCTGTCCGGATGGCTTTTACAAAACCCCGATTGCCCAGTCCACGTTTTCATCACCATCGGCCCAGTTACAGGAATGCATGAATTCATACAACCAGTATGAACTGGCGGAATATTTAAGCGCAATATACAACGGTGTTTTGGTTCCGTTCGGGGCCAAATTGTGCGGCGCGGGCCAGTATCTGGCGGACGGCGAATGCACATCGCACGATCGCGGCGAATGCCCCGCCGGATTTTATCAGGCAACGCCCGCCGCAGATACGTTGACAACACCGGAAATGGGGGTCTGCGCCACGGGATATTCATCATACGCGTTACGGGCGAACTGCGACGCGGGCGAGGTTTCCAACGGCCTGTGTGCGGTATTGTGTACGGGCGGCCTGCGGTATACAGGGCTGGGGACATGCGCGACATTATGTCCGTATGACGGCGGCCACTTAAAAACATCCGCCGGCGTGTCATGGCCGATGTATTCGGAAAAACTAATAACGCCGTCGTTGGGTATGCGAACCGCGGACGGGTCGTGTTACATAAACTTTTTACCGGGTGCGGGTGCGGGAATAAACATAAAATCCGCAGACGGGAAAACATATCACATAACGGATTAACAAGAGGGAAAGCAAATGAGGAAACTATCAACAGCCGTTATTTTTTCACTGTTATGCTGGCCGGGACACGCGGCGACGACGTGCCTGCATAACCGCACGGCCGTATTCATAATAAAAAAATCCGTGGATCCGGTATCGGTATCGTCAAACGCATCAGAAATGACGTTCAGCATGACGTTGGACTATGAAACATTGCCGGGCCAGGCATCGTCAAAAACGCTGGGTGGTCTGGCCACCTGTAACGAGATAACGACCGACACGTCCGATGCGGCGGCCAAGACGGGTTCTGCAAACGTTTACCTGCGCGCCAGCAGCGCGGACGTCGGCACGCAATGCTGGTGCAGTTTAACCGGCCCGGTCACAACATGGTGGGTGTATTTAAAGGCGTTTGACAGCGAGGATGCATGCCAATCCGGGTGCGCGGCGGCGTGTGCGAACGCGGCAAAGGCAAACACGGACAATTTCCGCACGAACGGCCTGTATCAGGCAATATGGTAAAGGGTAACAAAAGGGGAAACAGATGAAAAAAATATTAATGTGTTTGTGCATGTGCATGGCGTTGCGCCCGGCCGCCGCCACAACAATGTGCGCCGAAGACGACGTTGTTGCAGGCGCCCTGGACCCGATGATAAACGGTACGAATCATACGAGTAATTCTGAGATATTTGAATGGTCGGCGGTATTTCCATACGGAACGGTATGGGGTATCGCCACATGCGTGGATACATCCGGCACAACATATGGTGCCGTGGATGAACTGCGCGATTCAAATGGTGAAATCGCCACCGGCGGGGAACGCACCGGCAGGTATTGTTGGTGTCAAATGACCCATCCGTTAAAGTCGCGTTGGTTGTTCCGGCACGCCGGCTCCTCGGTTGCCGCTTGCGGGTCCTCCTGTGCGGACCACTGCGGTCTCAACGTGCGCGACAACTCCGTTCTGCGCGCGGGCGTGTTCGGGTCGGTCGGCGATTGATAAATCGGTATGCGGCGCCGCCATGTGCCAACGGCACATGGCCGGAAACGGGGGGGGGTTCGGGGGCGGCGGCCCCGCCCCCGCAGGTATGCGCCGCAGGCGCCGAAATTTTTTGGAAATTCCCGGGTAAAATCGGGAATGGGGTGTGATGCCGATACGTTGACCGTCACGCTTGCATACGGCTTGTCGCGTTGGGTGTTCCAGAACGCCAACTCCTCGGTTGCCGATTGCAGGTCCAACTGTGCGAACAACTGCGGTAACAACGTGCGCAACAACTCCGGTCTGCGCGCGGGCGTGTTCGGGTCGGTCGGCTCCTTGGGGAATGGTAACTGTATGAATACAAGGAATTACAGTTTGGCTAACCTGCAGGACAAAGTGCATAGCGCACTTTTCAGACGTTACGTCTGTTTATTATGCCTTCCTTATCAAAGGCGGGGCATCACATCCCGGATCAATGCGGACAAAAACGCATTATCCGAACAAACAACGCAGGAAACATCCGGGCTGGTAACCGCTTTACTTTACCCGGCGAACGTCCGGATGTTTGATTCAATTAAACACTATAACGTGGGGATATATTAATATGACAATAGACGATATAAAAAAACTAGACCGGGACAGCTGCCCCAAATTTTCCGTCTTTGCACGCGACAAACTGCCCATGCCGGGTGATAAAAAGTTTATGAACGATATTTTAAACCGCGAAATTACCATCACAGATTTTAGAATTTCCGGTTCAAAAAAACGAAACGGAACAGACTGTCTGCAGTTGCAGTTCTTGATGGATGACGCCGTATGTGTCGTATTTACCGGCAGCAGTGTCTTAATAGACCAGATTCAATCGTCCAAAGAAAACATACCGTTCCGAACAACCGTTGTAAAGATAGACAAATATTATTCCTTTTCATGAAAACCCATAAACACCTGTGGGAACAGTTTATTTCCCCGGAAAACCTGGACCTGGCCGCACGGCGCGCCGTACGCGGCAAACGCGGACGCAGATCCACGCGCCGGTTCCTGCGACATCGCGCACAGCGCTTGGAAAAACTGCGCGAAATGCTGATACGCGGCGAATTTACAACCGGAAAATACCGCATATTTACCATATTTGAACCCAAAAAAAGAAATATTTACATGTTGCCGCTGTACCCGGATCATCTGGTGCATCACGCACTGATGAACATACTGGCCCCGATTTGGCAGAATCTGTTCATATCCGATTCATACGCATGCATTCCGGGACGCGGCCTGCACACCGCATCACAGCGGTGCGTCGCAATGCTGCGGAAAAACAGATACGTGCTGCAATGCGACATCAGCAAATTTTACCCCAGTATAAATCACGACATCATGATGAAAATCATCCGCAGAAAAATTTCAGACCCGCGAATACTGGCATTGCTGCACGACATTGTCTATTCAACAGAGGGCCAGCGCGGAATGCCCATCGGAAATTTAACCAGCCAGTGGATGGGAAACCTGTACATGAACGATTTGGACATGTTCGTGAAACACAATATGCGCGTGAAAAACTATATCCGGTACTGTGACGATTTCTGCATATTTGACAACGACCGGGAAAAACTGGTGCGGTACAAAAAAATACTGCAGGAATTTTTGGCACGCGAACTGGATCTGCGCTTTTCCAAGGCCTTTATAAAGAACACGAACGAAGGCGTGAACTTCATCGGGTACAGGCACTTTAAAAACCACGTCGTCTTAACACGGGCCGGCGCAAAAAAAATGCGCAGAAAAATACTAAACCTGGCCCGGCACCCGGAAATATCCCCAAATTCCAAATCATGCATCGCCGCGTTTTGGGGATGGACGCGGTGGTGCTGTTGCAAAAATATGCGCCGGCGCATAAACGAAATGGTGGAACAAAACGCCCCGCCGGAATTCGCACACTTTTTTAAAATGAATTTCAATTAAAAATCCCCGCCAACGCGGGGATTTTTGTTTTATTTAATCAGACGCCCCATCGCAACGGCCGTATCGCCCATGCGGTTTGAAAAGCCCCATTCGTTGTCATACCATGCGGTCACATGAACCAGACGGTCGCCCAGAACCTTGGTCTGGCCGGCATCAAATACGGAACTGTGCGCGTCATGGGTGAAATCAACGGATACCAACGGTTTTTCATTGTAACCAAACGTGCGGGACTCGGCCTTTTTCATCGCCGCATTTACCGCGTCAACCGTCGCGTCGCGCGCCACGTTCACAACCAGTTCAACAACGGAAACATCCGGCGTCGGCACGCGGATTGCCATCCCGTCCAGTTTCCCGGCCAGTTTCGGCAACACCAGACCTATCGCCTTGGCCGCGCCGGTGCTGGTCGGAATCATGGACATTGCGGCCGCACGCGCACGGCGGAAATCCTTGTGATTTTTATCCAGCAACTGCTGGTCGCCGGTGTACGCATGAACTGTCGTCATCCAACCGGAAATTATACCGAACGTGTCGTCCAAAACCTGGGCCACCGGGGCCAGGCAGTTTGTAGTGCATGATGCGTTTGACACGATTAAATCCGTCGGCTTTAACGTATCCTGGTTCACGCCGTATACGATTGTCGCATCGGCGCCCGCAGACGGCGCGGATACCAGCACGCGCTTTGCCCCCGCGTCCAGATGAACGCGCGCCTTGTCCGCGGCGGTGAATATCCCCGTGCATTCCATCACAACGTCTATGTTCATTTCGCCCCACGGCAATTTCATCGGGTCGCGTTCCGCCAGACATTTGATTTTCTGGCCTCCCACAATAATCGTGTCGCCATCCAGTGTCACAGGCATCGGCAGTTTGCCGTGCACGGAATCATATTCCAACAGATATGCGTTCTGTTCAGCCGGCGCCAAATCATTTACCGCCACAAATTCAATATCATCACGACCGGATTCCAACGCCGCACGCAACACCAGACGACCGATGCGGCCAAAACCGTTTATTGCAACTCTTACTTTTGACATTCTTTTTCCTTTCCTTAAATTTATTGCACCGGCGTATTGTAGCACCACAAAAAGCAATATTACAATTGAATTTTGCAAACACCGCATTTATACTCATAATTAATGAAACACGATTCCTATATCATTGCAGGGCCGACAGCATCCGGAAAATCAGACTTTGCACACCAACTGGCGCAAAGGCTGGGCGGCGTTATAATAAATTGCGACAGCGTTCAGATATACCGCGATATTGAAACAATATCAGCCAGTCCGTTTGCCGGCCGAAACATCACGGATGATATTGACGGCGTGCCGTATCGGCTGTTTTCTGTTTTGCCACTGGCCACACAAATCAGCGTTGCAGATTACCAGACCATGGCACGGCGCGAATACGACGCCGCACGTGCCGGTGGCCGCCCCGCCATATTTGTCGGCGGAACGGGGTACTATATTGGCGCACTGTTAAACGGAATTTCACCCATGCCAGATATTGGCCCCGATGCGCGACGCCGCGCAAGAGACATGGTCGCGCATGACATAACCGCGGCACGCAAAATACTGCCCCCGGAATTTAAAGCAACCGACCCCCAGCGTGTTGCCCGCGGACTGGAGGTGTTTTTTCAAACCGGCCGGCATATTACGGAATTTCAAGCGCTCCCCGCACGCGGCGCCATAATGCCGCGCCCGAAAACAATACTTATCAATCCGCCCGCGGATGTTTTGCGCACCCGCATCGCAACGCGTATTGAAAAAATGATGTCAGGCGACGCCATCGCAGAGACACAAAGAATTATCGCCAACAAATGGAATGAAAACCGTGCAATCGGGGCGGCGGAACTGTGTGCGTATCTGCGCGGGGAAATATCACGGGACGAATGCATTACATCATGGCGAACAAAGACAAATCAATACGCCAAACGCCAGCGCACATGGTTCCGAACACAATTCGCCGCCGACATAACGGTCACAGATGCGACCCAGATTGATGCAATTATATAGTCATGTGCGCATTTCCCCACCGCCCCGGCATGCCGTCAAAATGCATAGTTCTTGCAAAAAAATTAACGCCGGCATAATCACCGGCGTTATATAAATTAACCTTGTTATAACGGTTATTTCTGTTTTGAGCGTTGCAATGCCGCCATATACGCCGCATTGCGCGATGCACGTGCCAAACGTTTGCGCGCCTGGGCGGCCAGCATGTTTTGAATATAAAAGAAATTATCCCACAGCTGACTTTTTAACGCCATCTTGGCCTCTTTACGTGTGACATATGCCGGATTGCGCATGATATACGCAGACAAATAATCCGCAACACGTATGACAAACGCTTCTAAAAATTGCGGATGGGTGTATCTGCTGTCGTCACCCATGGTGCGGATAAACGTCTTGGCATGCAGTATCAGTTCGTCTTCTATCTGCAGGCTGTATCTTATTTCCGCACGCCATCTGTTGCGTAAATTCTCAAACGTGGAATATGACGGGCCGTATTTCTGATATATCATATTTGATACTTCCGGGACATATACGTCGCCAAAATATACCTGAACCGCGCTCTTTGGGATGTTGTTTTTATTGTTCGTTGCCATAGAAGCCTCCATATCGCACAAACAATTAATAACACCAAAAATATATTTTGTCAATAATTAATCTGATTTTTTATTAAGCTCAAAATAACGGCGCTTTATTGATTCCCCTATTCCGGATTCCCTTATCTTTTTGGAAAAACGAACACAGTTCTCAAATTCCGTCTGCAATGTACCCCAACCCGAATATTCCCAGTCTATCACACCAGCAACCGTCATTGTCTTTGAATCTATTATAACATTGTTGCATATGTCATTGTGATTCCAACCGTCACCCGGACGGTCTTTTAAATCATCAATGCCGGCGGGATGCGCCGTGTGAATGGAATGGATGAAACCGCCAATCTGCGCCCCCCACCGCGACGCATAACGTGAAATCGTACGCGCTGAAAAAGTATTCATGTTGCGGCCGTGAATATAATCATACTTATAAAAAGTATACCCGCCGGTACGTACAACCTCTATCCGCGGGATGCGCACAGACGCAAAATCAGCCAGGGCGTTCGTTATTCTCTGTTCCCGCATAACCTTGTCCGCAGGACGCGTTTCATCATAAAATTTGCGTATTTTAAACACATAGCGCCGGTCAACTATAAACCCGATGTTCCAGCCGCCCTTTATCATTTTTGTACGGGCAAAATTTAATTCCGGATACGCCGCACGCAAAGCATTATACTTTGCACGCCAATCATACAGGCGCCGCCGCCGAATATCAGCACGACGCGCCGCCCCCGGCACCATGCAGCACAATAAATCACATACCTCAAAAAACAATTTCCACATGAAACAAATGGTATTGAAAAAAAGAAAAAAAACAAGTATTTTGTGCTTATGTTCAATGCAGGCGATATTGTAAAAATCTTGATTCCAAATGTTGTAAACACCGGATACGACTATCGTCTGGGCGGTGATGCGGAACTGGGGTCTTATGTGCGGGTAACCGTTATGGGCCGGCCGTACGTGGGTATAGTATACGGACTGGGCGATGGCAAAATACCGCCGGAAAAAATAAAGACAACCGGCGAAATTTTCCCTTATAAAATGCCGATAACCGACCTGCAGTGGATTCAGAAAATGTCACAATGGACGCTGATGGCGCCGGGCGCTGTATTGCGACTGGTCATCAATGTGCCGGATGCGTTTGCCCCCCCGCGGACAGAGGCGCTGTATGTCATGACTGATGCATCCGCCGGACGCATGACCGAATCACGCCAGGCGGTGGCGGACGCATTTGCCGGGAACGACAACACGCCGATGTCCATATCAGACATTCAAAACATCGCCCACGTTAACCGCAGTGTTATAAACACAATGATAAAAAAAGGCTGGCTGGCCCAGACGGACGCACGCGCCACCGCACCGACAGATTTTATACACAACTATACGGACACGGGATGCGTCACACTAAACACGGAACAGCAGGCCGCCGCAGACGCAATCGGCGGTGCGGTTGACAATGGCGGATTTGCCGTGTTTTTGCTGGACGGAATCACCGGCAGCGGGAAAACCCAGGTTTACTTTGACGCCGCATGGCGTGCATACAGCCGGGGCGAATCCGTATTGTTAATGATGCCGGAAATTGCCTTAACCGCACAGTTTATGGAACGCTTTACCCGCAGGTTCGGGGCCCCGCCCGTCGTATGGCACAGCAATTTAACCGCGGCGCGGCGGCGTGAAATATGGCGCGGCGTACTGCGCGGTGATGTGCGAATGGTTGTCGGCACGCGTAGCGCGCTGTTTCTGCCGTGGCAAAAACTGGGACTGATTGTGGTGGACGAAGAACACGACACGTCATACAAACAGGAAGAAATGGGAAACTATCACGCGCGCGACATGGCGGTATTGCGCGCCAGAATCGCCGGGTTCCCCATAATATTGGCCAGTGCAACGCCGGCCGCGGAAACGTTAAAAAACGCGGCGGACGGAAAATATCACCATCTGCGCCTGACATCACGTTTTGGCGGGGCGACACTGCCCACGATTGAAACCATTGATTTGCGGACCGCACGCCCCGCCCCGTACCGTGCGCCCGATGCCGCGGCCGACAGCGATGATGTGCCGGGGGCGCTGACCCCCGAATTATGCGATGCAATCGGCCAGACATTGGCGGCGGGGCGCCAGACGATGCTGTTTATAAACAGGCGCGGCTTTGCCCCGATTACACAATGCAAAAAATGCGGATACGTTGCAATGTGTCCGGATTGCAGCGTGGCCATGACATATCATAAACGCATGGGCAAACTGTTGTGCCACATGTGCGGCCGCACCGCACCGATGCCGCCCGCATGCCCCGATTGTGGCGGCGCAATTTCATCGCGGGGGGCGGGACTGGAAAAGATAGAGGAAGAAGTGGCCGCAAAATTCCCCGCCGCCCGCACCGCATGTGTATCCAGCGACACGATTATGTCGCGCGCGGCGCTGGAACGTCTGGTGCATAAAATGGAGGCCGGCGAAATAGACATTATCATCGGAACCCAGATTCTGGCAAAGGGCCATCACTTTCCAAATTTAACCCTGGTCGGCGTGGTGGATGCGGACATGGGGCTGTTCGGCACAGATTTCCGCGCGGCCGAACATACTTTTCAACAATTGTTCCAGGTGGCGGGCCGCGCCGGACGCGGCGATACGCCGGGCCGCGTACTGATGCAAACATATCAGCCGAACCATCCCGTATTGCGCGCGATATGCGATTGTGACCGCAACGCATTTATGGCGTCTGACATGGATGCACGGCGCGTGGCGAAAATGCCGCCGTACGGCCAGTTAATCGCACTGATAATAGAGGGCGAAAAAGAATCCGTGCTGCAACAGTTCTGCGGCCAGATGGCGGCGGCGGCGCCAAAACTGGCGGGGGGACGCATAATGGGGCCGGTGCCGGCACAAATTTATCAGATACGCAACATGTACCGCATGAGATTTCTAATATCCGGCGACGCCCGCGCCAGCCTGCAGCCGGTTGTCGCCCACTGGCTGGGCAAGGTACGGCCGCCTGCAAACATCCGCATCAAAATAGACGTCGGCCCGCAGAATTTCATGTAACGTATACGGCTAGCGCAGCCCGAAACAACGCTCAAACCAATGGCGAATCTCTGTCCGTCTATGACGGCCGGGCACAAACATACAGATAACTCGTGCCAATATTTTTGCAACCGTACGCCGCCACCTGTTATCATAAACCATGGCCGATTTTGCCAGCAAACGTTCATATTCCGCCGTTTCTGCATTATCCGGCCGTAAATCCGCGGTGTTGTATTTAAAACCCTCGTCGTCAAAGAATTTTTTCATCCAACGCGTCACACCGACAATTTGTGGTGCCAGCACCCAGTGCCCCGTGGGTTTGCGTTCCGTACTGCCCCATATCAGGGTAAAATCCGCACCGGATGTTTGATTTACAACCTCTTGGGCGATGGCGCTGTCATCTTTTTCATCCGTACTGATTCGTGTATTGCGCTTTATTTGAATAACCCGGCCGCCAGGTTTCATAAATACGGCCAGATGCAGTGCCGTCCCGGCCAGCCCCGCCAAATGCGTCGCGCCCGCAACACATGAGATTTGTTCCGCCAAAGGCAGCGTTTCAGGACATACTATCCTGTAACCGTTTTTAGCAAAAATGTTTTGAACAACCTCTTCCCCGTATGTTTTGCGCTTTCCCATGGCCGTGCGGGACATATAAATCTTTTTATCACGCCCGGGCCGGCCGGCATTTTTGGCAACAGTCTGCCAAACAGCGCGCTGTTGCGCGGATGTTGTTTTATACAGATTGTACCCTTGGTCCGGCATATATACATTACGAAAACGTGTCGGTTTGTCCAGAATTACAACATTTTCCTCTGCAATGCCGAACAAGCCCAACATTTCCATTACAAAGCGCGGCACAGAATTTATTTTCCTTGATGGGACAAAAACAAACTTTGCATTTTTATATTTTTCATCCAAAAAAGGATAAAGGCGATTCATGCCCTCTAATAAAAAATGCCCGAAATGATGAAACAGGCCAAAGCCGCAATACACGGCATCACAGTCACATTCCACAATATCCCGCCGCCGCGGCTTTGTAATATGACGCGGGACAACATCGTCGCCGCGCATGCACCTTGATTCCGGAATATAATTTAAATCGGCATCAAACGCACCAAAACCCTCGTTCATGAAATCCGGGTAAATAACACCATGCGGGAAACATTGTATTTTCAAATCACCGGCGATTGTTATTTTGCCGGCATTATGCCTTACCTGTGTGGCGTATTCCGCGGGTGCATATATTTTTACCATAATCAATCCCCTAATTGTTAATATTTTTATCCCAAAATCTTAATAAAAACAACCCCTATTCCTTGAAAAAAATCATTTTTATCATTATAATATTCATATCAAATACAAAGGAGATATTATGTTCGTTGAATATTTGGCACTGTTTTTGGTTTTCATGCTGCTGTGTGCGTTTATATGCGCGGTTATATGCATTCCCGTCTTTATTGCGAACGCGCGCGGAATCTGCGGCAATCAAAAGACCATTATCATGGTTTTGTCGTGGCTGGGCATATTTTTTGGCGTGACATGGATTGTTGCGCTGGTTCTGTCACTGGTCTGGCGCGGGGCCGGCGAATGCTACAGTTGCGGATGCCGCCTGGATGAACTGGAAAAACTGTCAAAACTGTACAAGTCCAAGGTTATATCAAAGGCGGAATATGACAAAATGAAGGCCAAATTAATGGCAGACAAATAAAAAAGCCCCAAACGGGGCTTTTTTTATTTTAGCGAGAGTTTTGTTTTTTCTGAGCGATAATTTTTTCACTCTCCTCTTCTTTCGCCTTTTTCTTTTTCAGACGCAGAATCGCATCTAAAAATTTATCAAGAATCGTCGGTCTTTCAAAACGTGCGTTTTCTTCGGCCTCGGCACGCTTTAACTTTTCGTCAGCGGCCTTTTTTAATTCCTGCTCCATTTTGTCATCATGAAAACGCAGATTTTTATCCACCACCACAATTTCGTCTTTGTCCATTTTTTGCTCCTTAGTTTTTTTGTTACTTATCCTTTCCGTATGTCACACAACCTCTGTCACGGCACGCAGGGCGCCGTCACGAGACAGTTGCACAACGCGAATCTTTTTCTTCATTTCCGCAATCAAGTCCGTGCGGTTATATGCCGGCTGTGTATGCAGGATACGGTCGGCGAATGCGGCATATGCGGCCTCGGCACTTTCGGCATGAATTGTCGTATAAAAGTGGTCGTGCCCCGTCCCCAGCATTTCCCACAGCACGGACGCGTTATCGGTTGATATTTCCCCGCCGATAATTACATCGGGCGTCATACGCACCACCAAATCCAACAGACGCGCATAATTGAAATCGTTGTTTTGTTCCGTACGCGACAATACAAAATGCACCCGGTTTAACTGCGGCACGCGTATCTCGCGCGCGTCTTCCACCGTTATGACGCGGCTGTTTTGATCAATCAGCTTCAGCATATGGTTCAAGAAAGTCGTTTTACCTGTTGCGGTGGCGCCACTGATTAAAATCGGACTGCCGTCGTTTATGGCCTGCATCAGACGATCGTACGGGTCATCGGGACGAACGGACTCTCTTGGTTTTACTTTTAGCAGATTTTCCCCCCGTTTCAAGTGATAATTCTCAAAACTGGTATCCGGTGCGTTTCCGCCGCGAATATTCATCGCCACGCCGCCTGTGACGTCGTTTTCGTCATATTGAACATTCGGACCGGCAATTGCAGAGAATCTGTGATTCCCCGGCAGTGTTGCATAAACAACCGGCACGCCATGGGTCGGGTCAAACGGCCGTTCATAAATATTTGCGACGGTATGAATCAGGTCTATCAAATACTGCTTGCTCAGGCTTTCCGCCTTGTACGCCACCCACGGCACGCGCGCGCCGTGCAGGCGCATCCAAACCTCGCCCGCGTGGTTGATGGCGATTTCTTCAACAAAGCTGGGTTTGTAAAATTCTTCCAGCGGGCGCAGCAAAGATTCCAAAACAACATTTGGCATGCTTTTATTTTATCATAAATCCACGCTTGAATCAAAAAGCTTTATTTGGTAAAATTCAATAAAAAGAGAGATACGATGAACAGATTCATGATTTTCGCGATTACATCGGCGGCATTGCTGGCCGGTTGCAACACGGGCAAGGATACGCCGTACAACACAACGGATTTTGCACAGGGCGGACCTGATGCGCCGCTGTACAACGAAAGAACCAGCGAATTCATGCAGTCTGACAATCAATACGCAAACATTGATTCATACAAGCCCAAAACGGCTGAGGAAAAAGAACAGAACAGCAACCGCTGGACAACGGCGCGAATGGAAACCCGCTGGCAGGAATACAAGGGGGCGATGGTGCGCGTTCAGATACTGCTGGGCAATACGGATATGCGTGAAATGCGCCTGCGCCTGATGCAAAGCGCGGACGGCATGGACATTGACGGTGACGCACGCAGCATTCTGGCAAAGGTTGCGGATTATGAAATGAAACGCGTATGCGGCCGCAACGCGGACAGCATTGTCATGGTATACGACCGTCCGTCGTTTGACGCCATGCGCCCGACACCATATTATGATTACCGTATAGA
This sequence comes from uncultured Alphaproteobacteria bacterium, assembly GCA_949878575.1. Lineage (GTDB taxonomy): Bacteria > Pseudomonadota > Alphaproteobacteria > Rs-D84 > Rs-D84 > Enterousia. The sequence continues at coordinate 177,493 of CATLAX010000002.1, forward strand.
GGCCGAGGGTGCAACCATGCGCGAATACGGTTTCAGATGCGTTTATGCAAATTAAAGACTGGACTGGGAACAAAAAAAGCGCTATGTTAACAGCGCTTTTTTAATAAACAACAAAAAGGGGAAAACATGAAAAAATTTATGTCTGCGGCCGCAATGTGCGGTGCCTTGATGCTGGGCGGATGCGACAGCAACGCCGGCGCCCAGAATGGCGACACGGTTGTAATTGATTTTGCGGGTTTCTTGGGCGAAGAACAGTTTGAAGGCGGCACGGCCACAGGTTTCCCGTTAAAGCTGGGCAGCGGCCAGTTCGTACCGGGCTTTGAAGAACAGGTTGTCGGAATGGAGAAAGGCGAAACACGCGACATCAAAATCACATTCCCGCAGGACTATGTTCCGCAGCTGGCCGGCAAGGACGTTGTGTTCAAGGTCACCGTTCAGGATATTATCAAAGAATAATACAATGACACAAAAACCGCCCATGGGCGGTTTTTTTATGCACAAAATCCCATGCGGCCATAACAATTACGCTTATTGCCCGGCAATAAACAATCCCCGCCACGGCGGGGATTGTTTATTTTCCAAATTTTCCACTGCGCGGGAATCCGACCGGCACCGTGCGGCCCTGGGATGCGCGGCGGCCAACCCACGGCGCGACATCGTCCAACCGGGTCGTTCCGCGCCCCGTCGTCCAACCAAATCCGTCCGCCGCATTATAGAACATTACGTCCAGGACATATGTCCGCTCGGCATTGTATTTCTGTAAAATCACACCCTTGCCACGTGACATTGTCGGAATTTCCGCGGTCTGGAATATCAACAGTTTGTCATTGCTGCCCGATATTGCGATTGTGTCGCCGGTAACCGGCACGCACATAATCGCCGGATTTTTGTCATCCGTATTCATTATCTGTTTGCCGGTGCGCGTCTGGGCCAGACAGTTTTCACCCGCAACAATAAATCCCGTGCCATGACGCCCGACCAGCAGATATTTCGCCGCCATGTCCAGAACAAATGCGCGAACAATATCCTCGTCCGCGGCAATGTCCGCCATCATTCGCACGGATTCGCCAAACCCGCGGGCGGACGGCAAATCACGCGCCAGCAGCGTGAACATTTTCCCGCGTGATGTAAACAGATTGATTTTATCCGTTGACATCGCATGGAACGCGGTCTGCAATTCGTCGCCTTCCTTAAACTTTAAATCCAGCGAGTTCAAATCCAGATGTCCCTTGGCCGCGCGAATCCATCCCATTGTGGACAGTATGACGGTCAAAGGCTCTTTTTCAATAAACTCTTCCGCATTTACAACAATTTCTTCGGTCTGTTCCGCCCATGTCGTGCGGCGGCGTCCCAGTACGGTCTTTTTGTCATACGCCTTTTTAATATCGGCGAACCAGGCCTTTATCTGGGCGTTTTGCAAATCCTCTGACCCCATTAAAGCCATCAGCTGTTCCTGTTCGGCGCGCAGTGCGGCGTCTTCGCGGCGAATTTCCATTTCTTCCAGTTTGCGCAACGCACGCAGACGGGTGTTCAAAATCGCCTCTACCTGAACCTCTGTTAACTTAAATTCTGCAATCAACGCAGCCTTGGCGTCATCTTCTGTCCGGATGATTTCAATCACCCTGTCCAGATTCAAATAAACTATTAACAACCCGTCCAGAATTTCCAACCGCCGCGCAATATTGCCCAGCCGCCATGCGGTACGCCGGCGCAGAACATTTTTCTGGTGCGCGATAAATTCACGCAGCACGTCGCCAATACCCATTACACGCGGCGCGCCGTTTGAATCAATAACGTTGAAATTCATATTGAACCGCGATTCCAAATCAGTCATCGCAAACAGATGCGCCATCATTTTATCCAGCGGCACATTACGGCTTTTGGGTGTGATGACAATGCGCACATCCGTTGTGGATTCATCCGTAATGTCATCCACCAGCGGCAGTTTTTTCGCATCAATCAGCGCGGCAATCTGTTCAACCAGTTTGGATTTCACAATTCCGTACGGAATTTCCGTAATCACCGCCTGTTGCGCGCCGCGTTCCAGTTCCTCTATATTCCAGCGCGCACGCACGCGAAACGCGCCGCGGCCCGTTTCATAATTCTTTACAATGGTGTCAAAATTATCAATCAGCACACCGCCTGTCGGGAAATCCGGCCCGACCATTTTTTTCATAATCTGCGCTGTTGTGGCATCGGGCCTGTCCACCACCAGGGTTAATGCATCGCACACCTCTGCCACGTTGTGGGTCGGAATATTTGTCGCCATACCGACCGCAATGCCCATTCCGCCGTTGGCCAGCAAATTCGGAAACGCCCCCGGCATGACGGTCGGTTCAACGGTTGTGCCGTCAAAATTCGGCATCATGTCAACGCTGTCTTCGTCCAGGCCGTCCATAATCATCATGGCGGCATCCGTCATTTTGGATTCCGTATAACGGTACGCCGCCTGGGGGTCGCCGTCAATATTGCCAAAATTACCCTGGCCGTCTATTAATGGATAACGCACGGAAAAATCCTGGGCCAGGCGAACCATTGCGTCATACACGGAACTGTCGCCGTGGGGGTGATAATGACCCAAAACGTCACCGACAACGGTCGCACATTTGCGAAATGCGGCCGCAGGCGACAATTTCTGGCGCAGCATGGAATACAGTATGCGGCGATGCACGGGTTTTAAACCGTCGCGTACATCGGGCAACGCACGTGAAACAATCGTGCTGACCGCATAGGACAAATAACGTTCCGACAGGGCGTCCGCCAGCTGTTGTGAATCAATATTTTCAATAATTTTGTTACTCATGATGTATGAAAATCTAGAACATTTGAAAAAAAATAACAACAGTTTTTTATTGTCCCAACAACAGTATTATATAATAATGTATTCGGTTGGAGGCCCGTGAATATATTGAATAGTCGGGTCAATTATACGATTGTGATTAACCTCCAACCACCATGTTTATTACGTTTTTTATTTTACATTCTGCATTTTATAATATATAATTCGTTTGTGGCAGTGTAAATACTACCATGGGGTTTCATATCCCCCAATCTAGCGCCTGAGTGGGCGAAACCACTCCAACAGTCATGTTGGAGGGTGGTGAATATATTGAATAAGCCACACTATGCTAGATTGTAGTTATGAACCTCCAACCACTTTTATAGTGGTTTTTATTTTTGATTTTATACTTTTTTATGTTAAACTTATAAATAGCATCAGAATTTTCTGATGCCGGAGTGTCATAACTCCTGAATCTAGCGTCCTTCACAAGGATGAACAAATCTCCAGCCTGCCTGGTTGGAGGGCCCGTAAATATGTTGAATAGCGGCACTATACTAGATTATAGTTATGAACCTCCAACCACTTGAAATAATTCCAGTGGTTTTTGTTTTTTATAAACAGGGGGCCACATTATGCAGAAAAAGAAAAACGATAAAAACGCAATTCCGCAAATGCCGGAAATGCCCGTGCCGAACATTCCGCCCATCCCGCACAGCGAATATCCGTCGCCATTGATTAACAAGCTGTGCACTTTTTACAACCGTTATCCGGATTATGAAACCAGCATCATTGACATTTCCGTGTTGGCGCGGCTGGCCCATACGGAATTAAACAAATTTATATCGCGCCCGCATAAAAAGGTCACACAAATATACTTTGACAAAGACCCAACGGAACATTGGACGGTATAAAAAAGCCGCGGAATATTCCGCGGCATGTTTTTTAACCGTCACGCTTAACGAGTGCGGCCCGTATCCAGCGACTGCAACCGGTTCCATACACCGTGCAGCTGCTCTATTTTTTTGCACAAAACCTGTTTGTCGCCCAAATACGGATCATAAAACGATGTCGCCACCAAATGCCGACGACGAATGGTCTGGCTTTCCGTAATGTTCTGTAATTTCTGCGTCAAATACAGTTCCAGTTTGGAACCGGATATGGCGCGTTCCGACATTCCGGTCAATTTATCAACCCAGAATGCGTATTCCTTAATCAATGCACGACGACCCGATATTTTTATCATCGCATTACGAAACCGCAATTTTAATTCCACTATCTTTGTCATTACCATACCCCCTATATTTTTGTCGCACAATATTAGTACAAAAATTCGGAAAGTCAATAGAGGTATAAAAATAAAAAAATATCCCGCACGTGGCGGGATATTTATTTTTTATTAGAAGCCAAAGACCATTCTTTGTTTTGACTGGCGCTTTTTTTCATTACGGACAGCCTCTTCCTTCAAACGCTTGCGCTTTGTGGTCGGTTTTTCATAACGCTGGCGTTCTTTCATTTCGCGGTACAGGCCCTCTTTCTGAGATTTACGTTTTGCAACGCGCAACGCCTGTTCAACGTTATTGTCGCGAACCAGAACTTTTACCATACTATATTCACCCCCTTTGCGGCGTTTGTCTTTTGTTATCTTGGTGGAGCCAATCAGACTCGAACTGACGACCCCCTGCTTGCAAAGCAGGTGCTCTACCAACTGAGCTATGACCCCAATGCGGACTTGATTCTATACATTTATACCACTCTTGTCAATAAAATCTTTGGACTGGACAGATTTTATTTGCCCGCCTATAATCCCGGCATGGCAAAAAAAATATATAACAAAATAAAAAAACTTATCAAAGGCGACCCAGATGCGGGCCGTATTAAATGGTCTCTGTACGCCCGCGTCTGGCAAGAAATTGGGCGTCCATACATAAAATGGCTGATACTGGGGATTATATTCACGCTGCTGGCCGCCGGCGCCGAAGGATATACGATAACACTGGTTCAACAGGTTGTAGACAAGGCCTTTATCGGCAAAAGCATGGAGGCGATTTATATTTTAGGCGCCCAGGTTATACTGGCGTTCGGCCTGAAAGGTGCATTTACATATGCGCGCGCACTGGTCGTGGCAAAGGGTGGTCTGGTCGCGCATGCGGGGTTGCAAAACAAGATTTTCCGGCATATGACGCGCATGAACCTGGCGCGATTTTACGGCGACGGAATCGGGAAAAACTTAAACTATTTTACCGTGCAAAGCGGCGCCGTGCTTAGCCTGGTGACAACAACCGTTTTAAAATTGATACAAAATGTCGCAACACTGGCCATGACACTGGGGTTAATGTTCTGGTATGCGCCCCAGATGTGCGCGGTGCTGCTGTTTTTGGGCCCGATGATCATGATTCCGATGACGCTGATTATGCGCAAACGGCGGAAACTGTCGCGGCAATCGTTCAAAATCGCAAACAGCGTGACCCAGCGCTTAAACCAGACTCTGCACGGGATAAAAACAATACAGTCTTTTGCCGGCGAGACGCGCGAACAAAAAAGTTTCGCAAATGTTGTCAACGAGTCTGTCGTAAACTCGTACAAAAGCACCCAGGCAAACGCGTTGCGGTCGCCGCTGATGGAATTTATGATTTCAATCGGGCTGTGCGTGGCGATGATTATGGGCGCGCACTTTATCGCATCGGGCCAGATTACGACCGGTGATTTCACGGCGTTTCTGTTGGCGCTGACGGCGGCGTACAAACCGGCAAAAAGCATTACGGGTACCGGCGACACGGTTCAACACGGCCTGTTGGCGGCAGAGGTGCTGTTTGAATTCTTAGACAGCAAGCCCGATATTGTAGACGCACCGGATGCCGCGCCCTTAAAACGCGGAAAAATGTCCGTGTCGTTTGACAACGTTTCGTTTGAATATGTGCCGGGCGAACCGGTGTTGCAGAACATTTCGCTGAATGTGCCGGCGGGGCGCGTTTGCGCACTGGTCGGGCCATCGGGGGGCGGAAAAACAACGCTGTTCAATCTGTTGGAACGGTTTTATGAACCACAATTCGGAAAAATCACAATAAACCGGCGCGATATTCGCAAATACACCCTGCAATCCCTGCGCGAAAATATCGCAGAGGTATCACAAAACGTATTCCTGTTCAACACCAGTATTGCGGAAAACATAAAATACGGCAACCCGAACGCCACAGACGAACAGGTCATCGCCGCCGCACGCGCCGCAAACGCCCACGATTTTATTCTGGACTTTCCGGATGGGTATGATACAAATGTTGGCGAAGGGGGGGCATTGCTGTCCGGCGGGCAACGCCAGCGCATCGCCATTGCACGCGCTATTTTAAAAGATGCGCCGATACTGTTGCTGGATGAGGCTACATCTGCACTGGACACGCAAAGCGAGAAGTTAATTCAAAGCGCACTAAACGATTTAATGCGCGGTCGCACAACGTTTGTTATCGCCCACCGCTTGTCAACGGTTTTGGATGCGGATATAATCTGTGTGGTCAAAGACGGGAAAATCGTGGAACAAGGCACGGATGAAGAATTGTGCAAACTGGGCGGGGAATATAAAAAACTGCGCGATATTCAATTCGGGCCAACCAAAAAGAGTAAAAAATGAATGACAACGAAATACAGGAAATCATAGGCGCTATTTTAAAAGACGCCAGACTGCAGAAAACAGTTGTTGAGATTGTACGGGATTTTATTGCAAAAAAGCAGGAACAGGCCGCAGAAAACAACGCGGCAAGGGGATGGGATAAAATATCCGACGGCGCCCTGCGCCAGGCGTATCATTACAGACGCAGAAAAGGCAAGGATATAGAACCGGAACTGGCCGCGGAAATGGCGCGCCGTTTTAAGGGGTTTGACGCAGAGGCCCGCTGCTTTTCACACCGCGGCCGCAAGGCGGCGGCACCAAATCCGTACAAAGAACTGTCTAAAAACGATCTGGCGGCCAAATATCATGTAATGCGGATGCGCGGCGAAGAAATAGACGACGATTTGAACGCCGAACTAAAACGCCGCTTTAACAGATATGATTCAGAGACACGCACATTTCGGGAAGATATGCGCGGTAAAAAAACAAAACCGTTGCAGGATTTGGCAGACAACACGTTAAAGACAAAATACTATGCAATGCGCCGTGCCGGAAAAAAGATACCTGCTGACATGAATGAAGAACTGGCACGCCGTTTCCCGAATTACAACAAAGAAACGTGGGAGTTTGTAAATTTGCGCGGCGGATATGTTATCGCGGAAGAACCCAAACCCGCACAACCCAAACCAGCGCCGACGCCGAAAAAAACAAAAACAGAAAACGGCGATTTAATCGTTGAAACAAAAATGACTAAAATCAGTCCGGACGGCGTGTTTTACGACGTATACGTCAACGGGAAACGTATTTTACGCAATAATGTTGACACAAAGGTTCAAACGTTTTTGGACGGGACAGTGTTGGGCGTATACGGCATTGCGACAGATATTGCAGAACTGCCGACAAAACCGTCATGGCAGATTTATGATGCCAATCTGCACCGCCGCACGTTTGACAACACCGACAGCATCACAAAAAAACAGGTGTACATCAAATCTATACGCGAAACAGGCGACGGCACACTGGATTTGTGGGTCAGCAACAATATGCATGTGTACCCGTCAAAGAAGGATTTGGGCCGCATATTCAAAATAATGACAGAAAACGAAAAACAAAAATAAAAACGGGGCGGCGCCCCGTTTTTTTACAAATCGCGTTCGCACCAGAAATCCAGACCGAACGTAAATATTTTCAACATCAGACGGTCGTGGATTCGCAACGCCCCGTTTTCATATTTCGCCCATATATTGGGCGGCACGCCCATGCGCGCGGACAGGCGCTCCTTTGATATTCCCATCAGCATCCGCGCCTTCTTTAATGTTTCACACGCCGGACGGTATGTATTCTGTTCTATCTTATGCGAATGAATACAGGCCTTGCGCGCGTTTGTTTTTCTCATTTTTGCCTCCATCGGTTTTTATTAAAAAACTTACCGCCCGTGACGAATGGGCGGTTGGAGGTTCAAGACTACTAAAAGATAGTGCTGTTTATTCATATATATCACAGCCCTCCAACCGGTTGTGGAGTTATTAAAACTTTTAGGAGGCCTTGACACCTCACACCGGGGGTCACCCGATGCAATGGGAATTATAACAGAAAAACAGCGATTTGCAAATATTTACTGGATTGCTTCGCTTATCACCCACGCGAATAAATTCGCGTGGGGCCCGATGGCGCTCGCAATGACAATAGCGGGGTCTGACGCGGCAATCCAGAATAAAAACGGGGCAATGCCCCGTTTTTTATTTGACGACCAGGTCTTTGCCGGCCACATCAACATCAACCGTACCGCCGTCACCAACGTCACCGGACAATATCAAATCGGCGATTTTATCTTCAACCTCCGACATAATCAGACGCTTTAACGGGCGCGCACCAAACGCGGGATCATATCCGCGTTCCGCCAGCCATTTTATCGCCTTGTCCGATATGTGCAGGCCAATGTGGCGTTCCGCCAGGCGCTTTTCCAGATTTCGCAGTTGAATCTTTACAATGCCGCCCATGACATCCTTGCCCAGCTTGTTAAAGAACACTATCTCGTCAATGCGGTTTATGAATTCCGGACGAAAATGTTTCTTTACCGCATCCATATCCGGCAGATTGCTGGTCATGATGATTATGGTGTTTGAAAAGTTCACGACGTGTCCCTGGCCGTCGGTCAGACGTCCGTCGTCCAGTATCTGCAAAAATACATTGAACACATCCGGATTGGCCTTTTCTATTTCATCAAACAGCAGCACCTGGTACGGGCGACGGCGCACGCTTTCGGTTAAAACACCGCCCTGTTCATATCCGACATATCCGGGAGGACTGCCGATAAGGCGCGCAACGGAATGAGGTTCCATATATTCACTCATGTCTATTCGCGTCATGGCCGTGTCGTCATGGAACAGATATTCGGCCAGCGCCTTTGCAACCTCTGTCTTGCCGACGCCGGTCGGGCCCAAAAACATAAAGCTGCCGGCGGGGCGGCGCGGATCGGACAGGCCAGCGCGACTGCGCCGGATTGCGCGCGCAATAACCGACAACGCCAGATCCTGGCCCACGACACGGTTACGCAGTTTGTCTTCTATGTTCAACAGTTTTGACTGCTCTTCACCGCTTAACTTGTCTGCGGGCACACCCGTCCATTTGCTGACCACGGCCGCGATATGTTCCGGCAGGACAGTTTTGTATTCGCGGGCATCCGCGTTCATTTTCTTAATTTCTTCCTCCAGCTGCGGAATCTTGCCGTATTGCAGCGCGGACGCCTTTTCATAATCGCCGTTTCGCATTGCGGTTGCAACCTCGGCCTTGGCGGCGTCCAGTGCGGCCATTGCATCGGACAACGCCCGCATTTTTTTCTGTTCCGCCTGCCAGGCCTGCGTTAACTCGCGCGATTCCGCCTCTGTTTCCTTTATAATCCCTTCCAGCTCTTTCAGGCGCTTTTTGGACTCTTCGTCTTTTTCTTTTTTCAGCGCCTGCTGTTCTATTTTCAACTGCATTAAACGGCGGTCAACCTCATCCAGCTTTTCCGGCTTTGACGCGATTTCAATGCGGACACGGGCGGCAGCCTCGTCAATCAGGTCTATCGCCTTGTCCGGCAAAAAACGATCCGTAATATACCGGTCGGACAATTTTACCGCAGATACCAGCGCACTGTCCGAAATACGGACACCATGATGCCCTTCATACTTTTCTTTTAATCCGCGCATAATGGACACAGTATCTTCAACACTGGGCTCGTCAACATAAACAGGTTGAAAACGCCGGGCCAGCGCCGGATCCTTCTCAATATACTGGCGGTATTCATCCAACGTTGTCGCACCCAGACAGTGCAGTTCGCCACGCGCCAGCATAGGCTTTAACAGATTGCCGGCATCCATGCTGCCCTCGCCTTTGCCGGCCCCGACCAGAGTGTGCAGTTCGTCAATGAACAGTATTATCTGGCCGTCGGAATCTTTTACCGCCTTTAATATAGCCTTTAAGCGGCCTTCAAACTGGCCGCGGAACATTGCGCCCGCCATCAGGGCCCCCATGTCCAGACTTAACAGTTTTTTGTTCAGCAAATTTTCCGGCACGTCACCCGTAATAATACGCGTGGCCAGACCCTCTACAATCGCTGTTTTCCCGACACCGGGATTTCCGATTAACACCGGGTTGTTTTTTGTTCGCCGCGACAACACCTGTATCGTGCGGCGAATTTCTTCGTCGCGCCCGATGACAGGATCCAGTTTGCCGTCCGCCGCCAGTTTTGTAAAATCTGTCGTATATTTGGCAATCGCCTGTTCGGGCGTTTCCTGCATTTCTTCCGGATTCATAAAATCCTCCTATTGTTATTTTTTTCGTTAACAGATATATAGTTGCAGTTTTTTATCTTTCAAGTTACAGGAATGAAAACCGTCGTTTTTAATTGCAGACAAATATTTTTTTAGCTATCATAAAATCATACAATACCACAGCGGGACGCCATGAATGAATTCACCGCGAATGATATCGCACAAATAAACGGCCACGGCCTGAATCTGGACACGGTTCTGCAGCAAATGGCCAAATTTCAAACAGGTTTTCCATGGGCCGACATTGTATCACCCGCACTGGCGGGCGACGGAGTAAACCTGATTTCCGATACGGACAAAGAACATTACATACAATACTATCTGCAAAACAAATCAAAATACAAAATCGTAAAATTTGTGCCGGCATCAGGCGCGGCCACACGTATGTTTCAACACTTGTTTGAATTCCTGCAGACAGGCATAATGAACGACGACACCCGCGCAACATTGAACAATCTGGATAAATTTGCGTTCCGGGAAGAACTGGCCCGGTATATATCGCCAAACTCAACCGATGCTGACAAAATTCGCGCGATTGTTGACACAAACGGCTTAAATTACGGCAACCTGCCAAAGGCGCTGCTAATGTTTCACAAATACGCCGACGGGGCCCGCACGGCACTGGAAGAACACATGGCAGAGGGCGCACAATACGCACAATCCGACGGAATTGTGCGCCTGCATTTCACAGTGTCCCCCGAATACAGGCACTTGTTTCACGAATTGATTGAACATGTGCGCGAACATTACGAGGCCGGTTTTGGCGTACATTTTGAAATATCCATGTCGGCCCAGAAACCGTCAACTGACACCATTGCGGTCACGCCTGAAAACCGGCCGCTGCGGAATCCGGACGGTTCACTGCTGTTTCGGCCGGCGGGACACGGGGCGCTGATTGAAAATCTAAACGATATTGACGCCGATTTGATATTTATAAAAAATATTGACAACGTGTGTCCGGACAGCGCGCGCGGCGACACCATTGAATACAAGCAAATGATGGGCGCGATACTGATGCACACCCAGAATCAGATTTTTGACGCAATACGCCAAATAGACCGCGGAACCGCGAACAAGGACAAAATCCGCAAATTTATTGAACAAAACCTGGGAATGCGTATTGACGCGGATACGCACGATATGGCCGCAATGCGCGCAATACTGGACAGGCCGCTGCGGGTGTGCGGCATCATACGCAATACCGGCGCGCCGGGCGGCGGGCCGTTCTGGGTGCGGGGGCAGCGGGGCGTGTCACTGCAGATTGTTGAACCCGGACAAATCGCACCAGACAAAATATCCATATTAAAAGACGGCGAATGGTTCAGCCCGACCGACATAGTCTGCGCTGTGCGCGACATAAACGGTAAAAAATATGATTTGAACAAATACGTTGATACAAACGCCGGATTTATAGTCAGCAAGTCAAAAAACGGCGTGCCACTGCGCGCGATGGAACGTCCGGGCCTGTGGAACGGCGCAATGGCCGATTGGAACACGGTTTTTGTTGCAGTTCCGGGCACCACGTTCACCCCCGTAAAAACGATTTGCGATTTACTGGACGCAGGACATGTAAACACCGGCATGTAAAATGTAAAAACATTACTTGACTTTTTTGGTTTTTTGTTATAAATTGCGTGCCAGTTATCAAAGGATTATTAATATGCCACGAGTATGTAAAGTTACGGGTAAGAAAACAGAAGTCGGGATGAACGTTTCCCATTCTATGCGTCATACAAAGCGCACCTTCTTGCCAAATCTGCAAAAATTAAAGTTCCACAGCGACATTTTGAACCGCGATTTTTCGCTGCGTATTTCTACGGCGGGCCTGCGCACATTGACAAAGCATGGCGGCTTGGACGCCTATGTTATGGCAAAACCGGTATCACGCCTGACAGATGAAATGGCCGCAATCAAGAAAGCGATTGAAAAGAAAGTCGGCAAACCGGCAGCACCTGCAAAAAAACCTGCGCACAAGGCAAATCGCAGTGCGCGCTTGGTAAAAAAGGTTGAATCCAAGAAAGCCGCTTAAAACTGCACCTGCAGTTTTGGCCCCGTGGCGGAATTGGTAGACGCGCTTGACTCAAAATCAAGTTCTGCAAGGAGTGTCGGTTCGAGTCCGACCAGGGCCACCAGAAATAAAAAGCACCCCGCAAAGCGGGTGTTTTTTATTTCGGGCCGTGCCGGCCAAGAACCGAAGGCAATAATCCGACCAGCAATCGGGCCCCGTAAAATGTTAATTTTGTGGGAGATTTTCCATTGTAACAAAACATTTTATTTCTGTTCATCGCCATATGACCGGCCCTATATCCATACAATATTTTATATTTAATATATGGGAATAAAAATTTTATTTTTTATGCATTTTTTGCTTGAAATAAAATATTTTTTTGTCTATATTGTCTATACAAAACCTTTGGTTCCCTGTTTGGGCGGGCTGCGTTTGTGGACTTTTTACAACGCAAGTCGGGGTGTTGCAAATATTTGCAATATCTGAATGTACGTTGCGAATTTTTTGACTTTTGTCGCGACGAACCAATCAAAAAAAGAATTAAGAACCAAATAAATCTGCAAAAGCGTGATTTGTTTGTTTGATTGCAAAGGGGAAGAAAATGAAGTTGTATAGAAAAGTTGTTCCTTATATTTTGTTAGGGTCGGCGGCTATATTTAATCATAATTCCGCCAATGCACAGAATCAAACATCCGCACCAGATTTTAATATTTCCCAGGATCTGGTTGCAAAGGCGTCGTATAAAATAAACGAAATCAACAACTATGCAATTACACAATCACGTCTTATTGCACGCGCTCAAAACACCCGCGACATGTATATTGACAACATGCTGGGTGCGCAAAAACGTCTGGCGCCGTATTTGGGCAAAAAGGGCTATAAAAAAGCAGTAAGCCAGGAATTACCGGGGGCACCGGTTGGACTGCACTGCGTTTACGGCCAATATACACAGTTAATGCGCGCATTAAACGAAAGCGGGGATACACTGAACGTAATCCCACGGGGCGCGAACAGCGCATGCCTCCAGTTTAAGAGCATTATGGGCAAAAAGTATTCAAAACCAGAATACGGCGGCGCCATCCACGAAGGCCATGTTTATGAAACAGATTCCGCATACAATGCGGCATTAGCAAAATATTTGGCCACGCGCGGACTGTCACTGGACAAGCCGTCACCCAAACTGGAAGAGGCAAAAAAAGCGTTTGCCAAAAACAATTTCTCTGCGGAACACATAAATCCGGGTTCAATATGGATTGTACCGCGTTTTCGCGGCGCAAAGAACAAGTTCCACGCCATAATGTTTCTGGGCCGCGGCCGCGTTGAAAACGGTAATTTTATTCCGGATGAAAAAGGCCGCTATATGTTCGCCGCACACAACAGCGAAAGACTGGGCGACCTGTTTAATTCCTGGGACACGTCCAATGTATTCAGTGCGGATATAGAGAAAATTTTGACCGTTGAATACGGAAAAGAGTTAAAACGCCTTGAATCCATGTCGCGCGAAAAGATGATTGAATACATCATCGCCGGCACACCGGTAAAGGCTGCAGATTTGATGCCACTGCCGCGTTCTGAACTGATACGCATGGTACAAGCCAAGTATTTTGGAGACGACATCAAAAGAGCGATTGCACCGCAACAACAGGTGGCGCAAATCGCGATGCAACAAATGCATCAAGACCGGGTATAGGCCCGGCCCCGCAATACATGCATGTTTTTGCATGTACTGCAAAAGAACTTTGGTTCCCCGTTCCGGGGCGGGCTGCCGTGCAGGCAAGTCGGGGTACTGCGGATTCCCGCAATATCTGAATGTACGCTGTAAACTTAACTTTCTATTACGGCGAACCAATCAAAACATAAACAAAAAATATCTGGAAGTGCGCATGTGTTTTGCGCGCCCAGTTTGATTGCAAAGGAGTAAAAAAATGAAAGCAAAATTCACACTGCCATATATTTTGGGGGGACTGATGGGCCTGGTGGCCACATCCTCCATTTCCGATTCAATGGCGGCGCCAACACCGAACATTAGCCGTCACAGCATTGTGAAACCGGATACAATGTTCCAAGTCGTGGATTCGTTGCATGTGGATACGGTGGCACTGCCATTCTTCATGCCGCGGCCGTTCAAATCCATTGACCGAAAGCAGGATATTTTATACATATGCGAAAACGGCGACACAATTTGCCGCAGCCGCGGCAGCCGTGCATGGCGCAACAACAACCCGGGCAACATAGTATACGGCAAATTTGCCCTTGATAATGGCGCAATCGGCAAAGGCGGCCAATTTGCGGTATTTCCGAACGAAGAAACCGGACGCACGGCGTTGACAGAACTGTTGAAAGGCGACGGCTATCGCAACCTGACGATTGCACGCGCGATTTCAAAATACGCCCCGCCCCACCAAAACAACGTTACGTTGTACAGACAGAAACTAAAGCGCATGACAGGTTTAAATCTGGACATGAAGCTGTCCCAGCTGACACCGGAACAAATGGAAAAAGTCGTTGACGCCATCTGTGTCATAGAAGGCTGGACACCGGGCAAAGAGAAAGTTATGGCGGCAACAAAACCGGCAGCCGCCAACAGCGAAGTGGCAATGGCTAAGATTTTGCGCGATTCGCTGCGTCAAAAAACAATATAATTTATATAAAGGCCTGTCCGGCAAAAAAACACCGCTTGTTTAAGCGGCGTTTTTTATTGTGATATTTTATGTTTTATTTCACGAATACGGGCCAAAATTTCACGCAAATCATCATCTGTAACAGACGGCGCCGGCCTGTTGTTAACCTCGTCCGCTAAAACTATGCACAATGTGGCCAACAGGGCGTTTTCCTGTAACGGGCCAATTTTGTCCAAAATTTCACGCGCACGCGCATCAACTTTTTTGCCCAGCTCTATCAGGCGCGCCTCTTGCCCGTCTTCACATCCCATCGGATAGTTCTTATTTACAATCGGTATTGATACAACGCTCATTCATACTTCTTTAATATATCTATGGATTTGTCAATCATTTCCGCGGCACGCGCATTTTTATCCCGCAGATTTTTAACCTGCTCGGTTAAAATGGCAACCTCTAAATCCGTTTGACGACCGGCAATTACCGCCGCACCGCGCAATTTTGACGCAGCCTCTTCCAGGGCGGACAACTCTTGAAAAATCTGATGCTTTATATCGGCCATAATATGGCAGTTTAAGATATTTTTTATATGCGTTCAACACTAAAATATGATATAATAATCCAGAATTGTTGGGGGGCTTGTTTTATGAAAACTAAAATCATCTATATTTCCGGCAGCGAAGTTTTTGAAATGACGGATATCCGTGCCGCATTTGAAGAAGTGCGCGGCACTTTGGGGCTGGGCTCAGATACCGTGTTATTCGGCGTTCCGGTAGATAGTGACAGCATGAATGAAAACAAAAACTCCGCCGCAACACCGACATGTGCTATTGACACACCCAATACGATTACAGACGAACAATCCGAACAAGTTACGGACGCAACCCCAACCGACATTCCCAACAATATTGATATTATAGATACGGACATAAAAACAGACGACCGGCCCGCAGACATGCCGGAAAAAAATATTCCGGCCGCAGATATTGAACCGGCCGCGCCTGTAAAGAAAACACGCGGACGCCCGCGCAAAACGGCCCCCGTCGTCCAAGAGGCTGCGCCGGCCCCTGAAATGGAAACAAAACCTGCGGAAACAAAAACAGACGAACCGGCGGAGAAAGTCATTCCCATTTTGTCCGTTCTGGCATCCGGCGGTAACAATGCCACGGCACAGCCGGCGGAAACAGTGACAGAAGATTTGGCGGATGAAATATCAGACGCGGGTACATCAGACGCGGAACAGGACACCATAATAGAATCTGTTGCAGAGGAATCTGAAAATATCGTTATAGGGGACGAGCCGGCCGAAGACATATCGCTGGCGGACATGATTGATGACAATGCGCCCGCGGCGGCGGCGGAAAAAACACTGGAGCAACTGCTGGAAAGCATGGCGCCACTGCGTGAAGACCACGGCGACGCCAATTTGCATGCGCCGGCGGACGCAGTCCCGATGGATATTGACACAGCGGATGCGGATACATCAGACGACGCCGATGCAACACTGGAACAACTGGCGGCGGAATTTGCCGACACGGCGGATGAAATACCGGTCGCACCGGCCACCACGGGCCAGGGTAAGATAGGCAAGCTGAAAAACATCCTGCCGTTTAAAAAAGCGCGGCGCGAAGACACCGGTTTAATGGGCGATCTGTTCGGATGGGCCGGGGTCGCCGCAAATGACGAAGACTTTTCCATCCCGGGATTTTTTACAACGGCCGCGTCAAAAAAATAACGGCACATAATATAAATGGAACTGGAAAACATTCTTAAATTAATGCAAAACGCCGGGTTCCGGGTGCATGGGGCTGATACGCAGTACATATATATAGAAGAACCGGCATGCATTGTTCGCGCGTTTGCAACATTTGCGGAATATGCATGGATTGCGCTGCTGGTCATTACCGGATTACTGTTGACAGGATGGGCCATAGCCTTGATTCGCGGATCAAAAAACAACCTGGTTGACAATCTGCGCAACCTGGTTTTAATTTTAGGCATCGTATCCGCAGCCCCGCCCATTATGAGCACCGTTTTCGGCAAAGACTTGTTTGCAATGGGATGTAAAACGGTAAAGGTTTCAATTTCTGACGTGCAACAGGCTATTGCGGCACGCAACGCAAAACTTAGCCCGCGCGATAGAAACTATCTGTATGAAGAATTTGACATTTACGACACAGGGGCGCCGTTACCGCCCGATGACGGCACCATTGATACCGATCCGGATAATGACGGGACGGAATCGTCAGATGACAATTCCGGCACCGGTGGCACAACATCGCACGGTGCCAATGATCCGGTAAAGGGCCACGGCGAAGGCAACGACGTTATATACACGTTTGCAGACAACCACAAAAACAGACGCAGCCGGGGAACGCGCGCATGGCGCAACAATAATCCGGGCAATATTGTGCCTGGAAAATTTACAAACAGCAACGGCGGCATCGGCAAGGCCGGACACTTTGCCGTATTTCCAAACGAAGAGACGGGGATGGAGGCGATTGTAAAGCTGCTAAAAACACCCAGCTATCAAAAAAGAACGCTGGCCCAGGCAATTCATGCATGGGCGCCGCCATCGGCCGGCAACAACAACAGTGCATATCAGCGCCAGGTATCACAGGCAACGGGGGTGCCGCTGAATACACCTTTAAGCAGGCTTAGTGACGCCCAACTGCGCGAGGTTGCAAAAATAATACGCAAAATGGAAGGCTGGACACCCGGAAACGAAAGA
Source organism: uncultured Alphaproteobacteria bacterium (assembly GCA_949878575.1). Lineage (GTDB taxonomy): Bacteria > Pseudomonadota > Alphaproteobacteria > Rs-D84 > Rs-D84 > Enterousia. Next base: position 195,048 of record CATLAX010000002.1, read on the forward strand.
CGAGAATAAACATGCAGACAACATATAAAAAACAATCTGTCAATGATGAACACGGTGCGATGTTGCCAAACATCCTGCTAATTATGCTGTTGATTGTTATTATCGCGCTGATATACGTAATATCCGGCGACCGCAATGTACGCAGTGGACGAACAATCGGCACCACATCACCGGAATATATGGAACCGGCCGCCACACCAGGCCAGGCTGCAACAACAAATAATACGGATGCGGACACAAACGAGGATGCAGATACGGCCGAATTTGATGACGGTCTGAAAAATCCTGAATCTGTAACAAAATATCCGTTAAATGATATTGGCGAAGGACTGGCCAGTGTTGAAACGTTTCGCATTGATATAAACAACGACGGCCTGACGGACAAGATAACACGTTCACGCCAGGAAAACGGCACCAGCCATTTTTCCTATCAGTATAAAATAGAAATAAACACCGGCGACGGATTCATGGACATCACGCCAGATGATTTTTATACCATAGAAGGCGCGGAATGTTCGCTGCAGAAAATACGATTCGCTTTTTCGCCGGCATTTCGTGCGATAAAAATATCCCGCCCATGGGAGGACAGCTGGCCCACCCCCACACCGGCCGTGCGTGACACATACAGCCTTATACACGACCAAATACACCACATAGAAACACAAGACCTGCCTGTTGTGTGCGACGTATCGGAATTATTTTGAATCCATCATATGCATGTTTCGCGCGGAATATACGGTTGAACCGGAAACAACGTAATGGTCATAGAGCCTGATATTCAATTTGTCCAATAATATCATTAAATCCAATGTCATTTTTTTATCCTCGTCGGAAAATGAAGTGCATGGCGTCGGGTGATTGTGGACCAGTGCAACACTGCGTGCATCCAGCGCCATGGCACGACGCACTATCTTGTCCGGATATACCCCCGATTCATTAACTGTTCCGACGCTGTGAACATCATCGGCCAGCAGACACAGCTGATTATCCAGATAAAGGACATGAACCTCTTCTTCTGTTTTTCCGCCGACAACCAACCGGCAATAATCTTCAAACTGGGAATAATTATGAAACATCGGGGTTTTCATAAGATAACCGCGAAACCCCAGCATCATTATCCGGTGCATTGTTTTTATAAATATCGCACTGTTGCGACCAATCCCCTGCACCGCGGCCAGTTCGTCAACAGATGCTGTTAAAATCTGATATATCGTGCCGAATTTCTGCATCAGCGCCCGCGCCGCCGGCCGTACATCGCGCCGCGGCACCGCAAAACTTAAGGCCAGCTCCAGCAACTCGTAATCGGCCAGATTCCCATCCAGAAACTTTTGACGCAGGCGCTGGCGATGTCCGGCGCGAAAAGACGAATCAGATTTCTTCTCCGCCGCCATCAACTGTCCCCTTATACCATTTTTTCCGTAAAGATTACAACCCCATCCTCGGTAATGCCCAGGGTATGTTCCCACTGGGCGGACAAACCGCCGTCAACCGTACGCGCGGTCCATCCATCGGGGTCAATCCTACATTCCGCGCGGCCGGTGTTTATCATCGGCTCTATTGTGAAAACCAGGCCGGGCACCATCTTTACCCTGTCCCAGCGTTTGTCATAAAAATGATAAATCTGGGGCTCGTCATGCATTACCTTGCCTATGCCGTGCCCGACAAAGTCGCGCGATATTGAAAATCCGTGCGGTTTTACAACAGCCTCTATCGTGCGGCCGATTTCCGACAAAGGCACGCCGGGGGCGCATATTGATATGGCCGCGTTTAATGCATCCTGACATGTCTGAACCAGTTCGCGCGCACGCGGCGCAACGTTTCCTATCATAAACATTCGCGACGCATCGCCGTGAAAACCCTTGTACTCTGCCGTCAAATCAACATTTACAATATCGCCGTCCTTTAATATAACATCATCGCTGGGGATGCCGTGCACAATGACATCGTTTACGGACGTGCATATACTTTTCGGATACCCCTGATACCCCAGGTCGGACGAACGTGCACCGTTTTCTTTTAAAAACGCGGCAACCAGGCGGTCTATTTCCCCGGTTGATATTCCGGCCTTTATATGCGGCGTGATAAAATCAAAACACCGGGCGACCAAATCCCCGGACACGCGCAGACGCTTGAAATCTTTGGGTGCATAAACAGATGCCAACATTTTACTAATTCCTTCTTTTTACAGCCAGCTTTGCGGCGCGCACCGCCAGCTTTAATGAAAAATCCCGCAACAGCACCTCTGCCGGCATGCCGGTCGTACGCAGCTGCTTTTCCAGTTCGTTTAAGCGACGCAGTACCATTGCTATTTCCGCCGCCGGCCATATTTTCATGGCCAGGTTAAATTTATCCGCCACCTTCCAAAACAGACGCGGCAGCTGGCCGTCAACAACGGCCGTCATTAATTTCTTAAAATGACCGTCCAACAGGCGGATTATCATGTTGGGCTGCGCATTATCGTAAAGCAGCCTGTCCAATGCGGTCATGGTCTGTTGAATGTGGCCGGCGGTCAAAGAATACAGAAAATCATCCATATCCGCCGCCCCCGTATCCGGCAGGCATTTTTCAACATCCGACAATTCAACGCATTTCTTGTCATCAACATACAATGCAATCTTTGCCAGAAAACCGCGCGTAATACCACGGTCGCCCCCCAGGTGTGTCGTCATGTACGCCATGGCGTCCGGACTTATCTGCGAAATGCCGTTTTCCGCCGACAACGCGCCGCGTATCAATGTCGCCAACGAACGCGCATCATCGGTATAGCATGCCAGTGCGGCGATTTTATCCCCGCCTTCAAACAATGCGCGCAGACCGCCCCCGGCGCGCAAATCACCGGCCGCAACAACAACCGTTGCGCACAAACCCGGATGCGATATTAATTCCGCAATCTGTTTTGCGTTTGCGTCGCCGGCATTGGAAATAATCACCATTTTCCGGCCGCCGAACATGGACGGGCTGCAGCTTTCCGCGAACAATGCATCCTGTTTGTCGCGCAGTTCATCGGAATCCAGCGCAAACAGATTATCCCTTTCTATCTCCAGCTTTGACACGGCGCGGTCGCAAAATTCATCCACCTGGCCGGCATCTGGCCCGTAAATCAGTACCGCCCGCACAGACGATATACCGTTGTTAAAATCCGCCTCTTTCCATTTCATTACTTATCCGCGCGGTCCTTTTCATATTCCGATGTGGATGTGATTGCACGCACGCTTATCTTATCCGCCAAAACGTTTATGATATTGCGGACAGCATTGTTATATGATGCGTTTGCCGCAACCAGATACCGGACAAACGTGTATGATTCGGCCGCCACCTCGCGACCGGATGCAATTTTTTCATCACCATGGAACAATTCAAAGTTGGCGGTCAAAGACACCTGTTGCCATGTGGCGTCACCGGTATGTTCCAGCGCCTTGTACTGTGTCACGGGGTCCGCCAAATTAACCTTCAACGTATACTGGGCCCCCTGTTCCCGCAGTCCCCCGAAATTCGCATTCAGGCGGTTTCTTAGATCAATGCCGTTTATCCCGGAAATCGGCGCAACATAAATATCAGTGTCGTGGCCGGCAAACATGGGTTGAAAGCCGCACCCGGCCAACATTAAAAACATAAGGCATTTCTTCATACGAGTGTCGTTTTTTTAAAGTTGCAGTTTTTTCATATATTAGCTAGACTTTTAGCAAATCGCAAGGGGGAATGATGAATATTTTTATAATGGTTTTGGTCGCACTGTTTATGGCCGGATTCTATATGTTCACCGCCCCGTCCGGTCGCATTGAACAGACAGAGGCGGAATATGCCATAAACAAATCAGATCTGCGAACCATTGCCGAATGCGCGGCCGCCGCCCAGAATGCAACACTGCACGACACGGAATTCAATGACATATGCGTTACACAAAATGAAATACAAAGCCGCTTTATTTGTCTTGATACAAAGTTGAACGTAACAAAGTGCGAAATCGTGAACAAGAAAAAACCGGCCTATAGTTTCATCGTTACCGCAACCGCCCCCGTGCCGACCGACCAATACAACAACATGATGGAAATTTTGGAACAGCATTTTTCAGATGCCGGAACATTTGGCATATTCCAAGACAAGGTTATAATTTCCGGCGGAACTGCAACAAAACGGTCTGTTCCGGCCGGCATAATTTCCGACATGGAACTGCAGGACGGACAGCTGGTCTATATGACGCAATATGAAATTCCGGATACGGACAAAGAATTTACCGCACCGTCAATCGCGGATGTGGAATGTCCCGCCGGCACGGTCAAGGCGTACCGTTTCGGCCGGTGGCAATGCATCGGATACAACACAAAAACAAATTGCGAGGGCGACACAATATGGGATTCCGATTTAATGGAATGCGTTGCGGACGAATCACGAAAGCCGCTGTGCGCGTCGCAGCAAACGGCCGTTTTGATTGACAGTGTGTGGGAATGCATAAATCCGTTTCCGGAAAAGAACTGTCCCAATGGAATGATTGCACGCCTAAATTACAACAATCTGGAATGGGAATGCGTCGCCGATCCGGAAAAAACACAGGATGTGAAAAAATGCGCGCATGTCACAGGCGCCGCCGTATACGGGAAACCCGGCGCGACACTGCGCGTGCCGCAGATGTCATGCACCGATTGCGAACAGATGATAATAGATCCGGAAACATGCGCGGCAAAATGCATTCCCGATCCGGCCCAAGTTGACAGCCCCAAATGCTATCCCGGGGCGACGTCGGAATGTACCGGAACCGCGCGCGCGTTTTATTTCGGATTTCCCAGCCGCGATTATGCCGAAAACGTATCCGCGCTGCGCGGCCATGCAATTCCACTGGACGCCGCGCATTCACAAAACAGAAAATTTAACTGTCTGGACTGTGGCACGGGCCAGATTGACGCAGACAAATCGTTCCCGCCATATATTGCGGTATGCAAATAAAAAACGCGCCAAAAGGCGCGTTTTTTTTATCTTTCATATCCGTCCCCGCCTAAAAATCTTTCCTTTTCAGCCCTGGCCTGGGTGTACATTTCAATACCGTGTTCTTCTGTTATTGTATCCAAAAACTCCCGCTGGCGGTCCAGCGCATCGTCTTCGTCGGGCGCCAAATTAACACCATAGAGCTTGCTTACAATTCCATTGCGATACGGGCCCTTCTTATTTTTAAAATCCGCAACATTGCGGCGCGCAATTATTTTGATGCATTCCCGCAATTTTGCCAGCATCGCATAATTTTTGTTTGTGCCGATGTAAACCACGCCGTCTTTGGTGTCCAAGCGCGCATTCCACTGGCCGTTTGGCAGTGCGTTAAGAGTCATATATCCGATTAAATTATGGCGTATGGCATACAGCACCCCGGCCGTGTCGCCATCAGAAACACAATAATGCGCCGACGAGCAAAAGGCGTATATATTATTGCGCCCGTTGAACACAAATGGCGAACTGTCACCGAAACGAACAGGATTACGCGACATTTCACGCCATAATGCATTGCATATCACATTGCCGTCAATATTCCCAACCCTAAGCATTTTTGCATCCTGCATTTCATCGGTGTAATGCAACCAATAAGCACTGCTTAGTTCATGCGGCGTGAACGAGCCGATATACGGATAATGAACATTGTATGAAATTTGTTTCAATATGTACTTATTGTCATACAGTTCGGTCATGGCGGCCCCTTTAAAAAAATAGTACAACAATTTTTATTTTTGTCAATATTTATATCCCGGGACAAACGCCCCGGGACATAACGCGACCTCTTAGTCTTCGCCGCGGGTGAACAGCCCCGCATCCAGCATTTCCTTTACCGCAAAATGCTTTATTTTCTTTGCAGATGTCTGGGGCAACTCATCTTCCGTAATGGCAAAGTGTTTTACCCATTTATACGGCGCTATCTTTAAATTTGACGCCTTTAACAACGTCGCCACCCGAGCGGACGAAGTGCCCGGCTTTACCTGAAACACGGCATACGGAACGATTTTACCACGAATTGTGTATTCAAACACGGCCGCGGCCAAAATTTCCTCGTTCTGAAGATATAAATCTTCCAGCTCATCTGGGTAAACATTTTTACCACTGTCCAGAACAATTACCTGTTTCTGCCGCCCTTTTACAATCAGACTCCCTTTTTTATCCAGCTTGCCCAAATCACCGGTTTTAAACCATCCGTCTTCAAATGCGGCGGCGTTGGCCTCATCATTGTCAATATAGCCGGGCATAACCATGTTTCCGCGCAGCCATATTTCACCGACACCGTCCTTGTCCGGATTATGAATCTGCAGTTCATTGCCCGGCAACGGCCCCGCATAATACATCTTGCCGTTTGGCAGACGGAATGCAAAGTTAAAATTCCCCGGCCCCGTGCATTCGGTTAAACCGTAACAATCGCCAACAACAAAGCCCAGACGTTCAAAAAAGCGGCGAATCGTAGGCTTTAATGTTGCGCCAGCAGACACCAAAACCTTTGTATTGCCGCCGAATATGTCGTGTATGGGACGCGTCACCTTGTCCACAACACGGCGCAGTCCGACCGCGCGCAGGGGCCGCTGCATAGCAACAACAATACGCATCATGGTATATGCATGCTTTTCCTTTGCTGTATCAACTATCTTTTTGTAAAAACTTTCCCATACGCGTGGAACGGCCGGTATAACCTCCGGATGATATTTTTTAAAATCCGCTATAAACTCACGCGGGTTCAAAACAGGCTGCAGTAACAGTTTTCCCCGCAGAACCAACGGCGCGACAATATTTATCACAACACCGTAAATATGATACAGCGGCAAAAATCCGTAAAACGTGTATCCGGGATGTATAACAGGCTTGTAAAACAGCGCCCCATCCGCCAACGACAGGATGTTATTGTGCGTCAACCCAACAACCTTTGGATTGCCGGTTGAACCGGACGTAAACGACAGCATCGCCAAATCATCACGCCCCACATCGGCCGCGGTAAAATCGCGTTCATCCGTATCATCGGGCGTTTCAATATCAAACATTTCCGGCCCGCCGTCCACAAAGTGCGATTTCTGCGCCAGCGCCAGACGACATCCGGTGCGGCGCATCATGTTTAAATGTTCCGCCGCCGACAAGCCGGTATCCAGCATCAGCACACGCGCCCCCTGGGATGTGATGGCAAAATAAGATTTGATGAATTCTGGCGTATTACCGGACAGAATCGCCACAGTATCGCCCTTTTTTACACCAAACCGCTTTGCCAACAGCACCGCACGCTGTTTTACTTTTTTTAATAAATCCGCATAGGTTTCATTTTGTCTGACAAAGAAAATACGGTCTTTGTTCTGATTACAAACCTGCTGCAGCATTTCATATATGTTTTTAACCATAAATTATGCTCTTGGTATGTTATTAATAAAATATCTGGATAACCATTACCCAGACATTGTTATTATTACTCGTAACATTGGGAAAAACAACCTATAAATTTAATCATCATATACTAAAAAATCCGATATGTTGACAAAGCAAATTGTCAACATATATGTTCTGATTCGTATTTTTATATCTATATTTTGTGTTTTTTATCAAAAACCGAATCTGTTCCCACGATAAATTTATAGTTTTCTTGACACAAAAATCCCTTTGGTATGCGATATTATAACAAGCCAATCTGCTGTAATCGGCAGAAGAGCCGCCTTTTTAAAAGTAAAGAAAAAAATACAAAAAAAATTCCTTTTTATATATTGCGCCACTTTATCAATATCTATATATTGTTAGTAAATTAAAACAACAACCACTACATATTGTATTTTTTGACAAAAACAGGGGTTTAATAGATGTCAGGCGTAGAGACAAAAATTCAAGTCATTCCAACGTTAACCACGAAACTGGTCGCCGTGCAAAAGCGCAGCGGTGAAACAGTTCCGTTTGACGCCAGAAAAATTTTTGAGGCAATAAAAAAGGCTGTCGCCACGACAGAGGAAATAGAAGAACCGGCAATCGTGACTATTACCCAAAACGCACTGAACATACTGGACGGCAGTTATATTGATAAAACCCCGACGGTAGAGGCGATTCAAGACATTGTTGTACGCTCTTTGATGGATGCCCGCGCCTATAAAACAGCGCAGGCATATATCATTTACCGCCAAAAGCGCAGCGAGATACGTGATTCGTCCGTTGACGCGGTAGAGGTTATAGAGGGATATGTCAGCGCGGCCGACTGGCGCATCAAAGAGAATGCCAACATCGGTTATTCCATAGGCGGGCTTATCCTGCGCACATCCGAACGCGTTACCGCCGAATACTGGTTAAACCTGTATCCGCGCGCCGTGGCAGAGGCACACAAGACCGCCGCGATTCATATTCACGACCTGGGCTGGTTAACGGGCTATTGCGCGGGATGGTCTTTGCGCGAACTGTTATATGAAGGGTTTAACGGCGTTCCCGGCTATCTGCAGTGCGAGCCGGCCAAACACATGGCAACTGCAATTTCACACATGGTTAATTTCCTGGGAACGTTGCAGAATGAATTTGCAGGCGCACAGGCATTCTCGTCAGTGGACACATATCTGGCACCGTATGCCAGATATGACAACATGTCGTATGCGGAAATAAAAAATGCAATGCAGACCCTGGTATTCAACTGCGCCGTGCCGTGCCGCTGGGGGACACAGACACCGTTTATCAATTTCACGTTTGACTGGACATGCCCCAAAGACCTGCGGGACCAGCATCCGTTTATCGGCAAAAAGATGGTTGATTTCACATACGGCGACCTGCAGACGGAAATGGACATGATAAACAAGGCGTTTATAGAGGTCATGACAGAAGGCGACGCCATGGGCCGGCCGTTTACATTTCCCATTCCGACATACAACATCACGCCGGATTTCCCATGGGAACACCCGAATGTAAAGCCGCTGTTTGAGCTGGCCGCAAAATACGGTATTCCGAATTTCCAGAATTTCTTAAATTCCGATTTAAATCCGACGGACGTGCGTTCAATGTGCTGTCGGTTGCGTCTGGATGTGCGCGAACTGCTAAAACGCGGCGGGGGGCTGTTCGGTTCTGCGGAAAAGACAGGCTCAATCGGCGTGGTTACAATTAATCTGGCCCGTCTGGGCTACACCCACAAGGGCGACCGCGAAGGCCTGTTCCGCGAATTAAAACGCCTGTTGGATTTGGGACGCGACTGTCTGGAAATAAAACGCACAATAATCAGCAAGAACATGGAACGCGGTCTGTATCCGTTTACAAAACGCTATCTGGGCAACTGGAACCACCATTTTTCAACAATCGGTGTAAACGGTGCGAATGAAATGGTTTTGAACTTTACAAACGGTGCTGAAAACATTGCGACGGTATTTGGAAAAAAACTTGTTCTGGATGTGATGGATTTCATCCGCGAAAACCTGGCAAATTACCAGGAACAAACAGGGAATCTGTATAATCTGGAGGCGACACCGGCCGAGGGATGCTCTTACCGGTTTGCAAAAACAGACGTCAAAAATTTCCCGGACATCATCACCGCCGGCACCAAGGACGCGCCGTACTACACAAATTCCACACAGTTGCCGGTAAACTTTACAGATGATCCGTTTGTCGCACTGGAACACCAGGAAGAATTACAGCGCAAATATACAGGCGGCACAATGCTGCACCTGTATATGGGTGAACCTGTATCCAGCGGCGACGCCGCACAAAAGATAGTGCGCACGATATTTGAAAACTATCGGATTCCGTATATGACGCTGACCCCGACGTTTTCAATATGTCCAAAGCACGGATATTTGGCGGGGAATTACGAGTTTTGCCCGAAATGCGATGCGGAAATCGCCGCCGCGGCCCGTGCATCAAACGACCAATAAACAAAAAACAACACAACGAAAGGGAGGAAAGCATCATGGCAGAAACAGCAACATTACAAAGAACCCCGTGCGAACGTTTTTCACGCTCTATGGGATTTATCAGACCTGTTTCTAATTTTAATATCGGAAAGTATTCCGAGTTTTGCGAGAGAAAGACATTCAAGGAATGCAACTGCCTGACAACAGGCCAGCGCCACAGTGACTTGATGAAAAAGGCCGCATAACGCCATGCGGGAAATTCAAATAGGCGGTTTGGTGCCATTTACCACGATAGATTATCCGGGTAAACTGGCGGCGGTGGTGTTTCTGCGCGGATGTCCGCTGCGATGTGCATACTGTTCAAACCGCCATTTGCTGGATGTTGGCGATGGCGAATATGATCCGGAAAAAGTGTTCGCCATGCTGCAAAGCCGCGTCGGCAAACTGGAGGCAGTGGTTTTTTCCGGCGGCGAGGCGTTAATGCAAGGTGACGCCGCAGTGGAATACATACGGCGCGTGCGAAACCTGGGCTTTGCCATCGGACTGCACACAAACGGCTTTTATCCGGAAATGTTGCAACGTGCTGCCCACTTGATAGACTGGATAGGTCTTGATTTTAAAACGACACGCACCAATTACAAACAATTAACCGGCAACGACATTGCATACGAACGCATGATGCAATCGTTGGACGTATGGCGCGAAACCGCCCGCGACATGGAGGTTCGTATAACATGCGACCCGCGCTTTGTCGGCAAGGCGGAATTATGCGAAATCGCAGACATATTGGCGGCGCGAGGCGTAACAAAAATTGCCGTTCAAAAATACATTCCGCATTTTGAAGATGAAAAAGAATTAACAACGGCGGATATGCGCGAAGAAATTTTTAACGACGCGGCCCTGCGTCAAAAAATAGAGGCAATGTTTCCATCAGTCATCTGGCGGGAATAAAAAACGCGGTTTCCCGCGTTTTTTGACCACACATTACTTTTCATTTTCTTTTGGCATTGGACAAAACCTTGCAAAATCTATCATATATGCATTGTTTGAATCCAAAACCTTTGCCAGGCTTTGCATGGACGGCCATCGCGGTTTGCCGTCACGCGTCCAGCGCTTGCTGCGGTTTAGCGTGGTTGAATCCAAACCGCTGCGACGCGCCATGCATGAACAGGTCATATTACGGCTGCTGGCAAAGCTGTCTATTGCGTTCCACATTTCAGTATGCGTCATTTTCTCTCTCCTTTAAAATCCATTAAATATTAAGAATACAAGGATTCATTTCTTATTGTGATTGAAACAAAGATAAAATTCAACTAAATTTTTAACGGAATTTTTCCTATAAAAAAAATCCCCCATTCCGGGGGATTTTTTTACATGAAACCAGCAGAAATATTTCCGACAGTTCCGCCGCCAAACAACGGTGCAGATTACCCATTCGTTTGCATGCGCCGCCACACATGACGGATTGTTTTAACCGTTTATTATTTCCAAAACAGCCGCCGGAACATCCGCGATATTGACGCGCCGCTGTTCCATGGTATCGCGCATACGCAGCGTCACCATGTTATCTTCCAACGTCTGATGGTCAACGGTAATACACACCGGCGTGCCGATTTCATCGTGACGGCGATAATTCTTGCCTATGTTTCCGGAATTTTCCAGCTCTATACGGCCGATCGCCAGGGCGCGCAGTTTGTTTTCAAGCGCGTTCGCCACATCCAACAGTTCCGGAACATTGCGTGCCAACGGGATAACCGCCGCCTTTACCGGTGCCAATTTCGGACGCAGTTTCAACACCAGCCGCGATTTGCCATCCGGCAGTGTTTCTTCCGTATATGCGTTATGCATCACGGCCAGCATGGCACGGTTTACCCCCATCGCCGTTTCTATTACAAACGGTATAAATGTTTCACCCGTCTGGGGGTCGCTGTACGACAGTTTTACCGTACTGTCCTTGTTTTCCATTACATTGGCCTTGATGTCAAATTCTTTTTGACCCTTTGTATGCGACCCCAGGTCAAAATCCTGGCGGTTGTGTATGCCTTCAACCTCATCAAAACCATCGGGGAATTCGTATTCTATATCACATGCGGCCTTGGCATAGTGCGCCAACTTTTCATGCGGCAAAAAGCGTAATTTGTCAGCCGGAATACCCAACACATCCGTCCACCACGCCATGCGGGCGGCCTTCCACATTTCAAAATACCGTTCGTCGTCCGCGGGATTTACAAAATACTGCATTTCCGCCTGTTCAAATTCACGCATGCGAAAAACAAATCCGCGCGGTGAAATTTCATTACGGAACGCCTTGCCTATCTGGGCGATGCCAAACGGCAGCTTGTGCGGGCGCGCATCCAAAACATTTTTAAAATTAACATATGTTGTAGTCGCCGTTTCCGGGCGCAGGTACGCATTAATCGCCCCATCCGCCGTCGCACCGATGGACAGGCCCATCATCAGCTGATACGCACGCGGCGCGGTTATATCCGCAGAGCCGCAATTATCACACTTCGTCGGGTCTGCCATTTTATCCTGGCGCATGCGGGCGCCGCATTTTTTACATTCAACCAGCGGGTCGGAAAATCCGCCCTCGTGTCCGGAATATTTCCACATCAGACGATTACTGATTTGGGCCGCATCCAGACCCTCTATATCATTGCGCGAATAAATCATTGCGTTCCACCAGGCATTGCGGATATTGCGCATCAGTTCAACGCCATACGGACCATAATCATATGCCCCGCCAAGCCCCCCGTATATTTCAGAACCGGTAAATATAAACCCGCGCCGCTTGCACAGTGCGACAATGTCATTTATTGTTTTTGCTGGCATTTCAAACCCCTAAATTTTACAGGCTTTATATTATACCCTTTATGATAATTTGCAATAATAATTCTGCGGGCGCACTTGACAAAATAAACGTCCTCATCTAAATTGTTACAAAAACATATAACGGCGAATAAAGATGACAGAACAAAAAAACATTTATATCAACACATGGGATATTGCCCATAGCAAGAAAAATCTGGCGCTTTTTATATTAATGGACCTGATTTTAAACAAGAAAAAAGAACAAGCCCAACTGTCAAACCACCCGCAACAATTTGAAAAAATAGATTCACTGCAGCAAACATTGCGCTTTATCAGACGGCAAAGCGGACGTATAAACGCGGCCATACTTGCAGAGCTAATGACAATGCTGGGGATGCTTATTTTAAACCTGACAAACCAGGAAATGTATCATCAGCTGGCCCTGTACGTGTATCCGGCCATGATGGCAACAGTCGCAGGCATCGGAATCGGCAAAGACAAGATACAGAAGCAACAACAATGGTTTTTACAAGAATACAAAAGCCTAAAAATGTAAACACAGGATAAAAAAACCGCCATTGGGCGGTTTTTTATCGTTCTATTATCGTGCGCGCTTTTGTGTACGCGATTTGGATTTTGTTGTATGGCGCGCGGCGGTGCGACGGTTCCCGGCGGGGGCGTCGTCTTCGGAATCGTATTCGGCCTCAATGTCCATGTATTCACCGGCCTTGCCACTGATTGCGTTTATTATATTGCCAAAAGATTTTTTTATATCAGGGTTTTTATCGGAGTATTTTTTTATACCCGCCATTAACGCAACCATTATGTATTTTTCTATATCCTGGCTGGAAACGGATTCCTTTAACGTTTTTTTAATGGATGCGGCGACGTCACCGACCGCTTCCTGGGCGCGGTACAAGAAAGAATGACGACGGCGCACGGCGTGTATTATATGCATAATCCACATTACAATCAGCGCGGCCACAGCCGGCACGGCCAGCAGCGCAATAAAGTATTTGAACACGCTGTCGTTGCAAAATGCGGGGCCGAACATGGCGTTGCACGTCATCGGACAATGCAGCAGCAATACCGCCGCAATTTCATATAAAACAAAAACCGTAGCACATATTTTCATTTTCAGCATCATGTGATGTCTCCTTGGGTTTGTGATGTTGCTTATTTAAATTCTGGCGTATTTGGAACGCAAAATCATCAGGAACAAAAGCATTGACAAAATATTTATTTGTATATATATTTATATTAAATCGGTTAACACAATGGGAAAAACGACATACGACATTATAAAGCATCAAAACGGCGAAGCGTTTGCGCGCGCACTGCGCGACAATAACCTGTTGGACACTCCCAACATCGTACAACTGGTCAAATTCGCCGGCCGCGACGCCAACCCGGCCCTGCTTAGCTATATATGGTCAATAAAACGGTTTGAAACAACAAACGAGCATTCAGATCAGGATCCGTTTGAATTACTGCACCGTGCCGGGTATGAATTTGTGGAATACGCCGATACTTTTGCGAAACAAAACCGCATAAAAAAGTATTTCCGCGAGAATGAAGAACTTTGCACATTCAGGGACGAGACCCGGCACCAGGAATACTATATCGTCAACGCGGTCAAATATGGCGCCGACAAGATACAGCCGTCACCCATCCCGCAGCGCCAGGATGAATACGGCACCAGCGTAATATCAATACAAATGCGCAAGACCGGCGGATTCATATCAATAAAAAACAGATACAATCATTCTGTGGAATACTCTGACAGCACATTTGACAGCAACCCGGACAATATAATTGCCGGGCTGTCTGCCGCACTAAAAACAAGATTCAATGTAAACTGGGCGGCAACGCGGGGCGCCCTGCCGGACGGATATGTGCGCATCGGCGACAATATATTAAAATACACCTATGAAATACACAATGCATACATAGGTGAAAACTTTTACGAACAACACGGCCGAATATATGAACTGGATAAAAACAGCCAGACAATGCTGGACTATTTTATCTGGGACGCCAAACAACAAAAACTGTTAAACCCGACAGGTGTGGACGACGGATTTATACGTGCATTCAGGACAGAGGCCGCCGGCAGAAAAGTCACACTGACCGGCCGGGCACCAAACCAGACTGTATGCATAGACGGCACAGAGGCGATAAAACTACAAGGCGGCCGCATAGTGTGGCTCAATTTTCCAAATGTGGAAAACGCCGCGCAAAATTTTCTGGCACATAACACATTGTTGAAACAGCTGCATATGGAAAATCTTAAAACAGCCGGCAGTAATTTTCTGACATATAACGAGGGACTGTGCAATCTAAACCTGCCCAGGCTGGAACACACCGATTCCGGATTCCTGACATCAAACGAAACAATTACATCTGTAAATCTGCCGAATTTAAAGCATGCGGGAATGCACTTTTTGACGGCGAACACGGCACTGACAGAAATAAGCCTGCCAAACTTACTGTATGCAAACGATATTTTTCTGGCAAACAACAATACAATAAAACACGTTGATTTTCCACGTCTGACGCGCGTGGGTTCCAAATTTATGAAATGCAATATGGAACTGGAATTAGCCGAATTCCCATCACTTGTTGAGGCCGGCGACATGTTTTTACAGTCAAACCAGACACTGGCCGATTTTAAAGCACCAAAACTGCAAACTGTCGGCAGCCTCTTTCTGGCACACAATAACAGCCTGTTGCATTTGGAATTACCGGAACTAACCACGGCCGGCGACAGCTTCCTTTTTCAACGGGCGCCGCTGGACAGGCTGTATCTGCCAAAACTGCAGCATGTCGGCACACAATTTTTACAATACAACCTGTTCTTAAAATATCTGTATGCACCTATGCTGACATACATAGACAAAGAATCACTGACGTATAATAAACGGATACGCAACCAGATTATGGCCCAGCGTCCAAACGCATTAAAGCGCGCCATGCGGAAAATTCAAAAGCTGGCACACAGGCAGGCCAAAAATCCAAAAATATCACAGGAAAAATCAAGATAATAAAAAACAGCCCGCGTCTGGCGGGCTGTTTCATTTATTATTTAAGGCTTGTTTTGAAAAACGCGTCTATTTTATCAAACGGTATTTTGTCCGGATTATCGTACAAATCCGTATGATTGGCACCGGGAATTATCAGCAATTCCTTGTTGTCGCCGGTTAGTTTTTTAAACGCGTCTTCGCTAAAATAACGACTGTGGGCATTTTCGCCATGTATCATTAAAACAGGCGCGCGTATTTCACCGATGTACGCCAGTATCGGCATGTTTATAAACGACAGATTTGACGTGACGCGCCATCCCTTGTTTGATGCGACGGACCGCGGATGATAACCGCGCGGCGTCTTGTAATACGCGACATAATCCTTCATAAACTGCGGTGCGTCGTCAGGCGCGACATCCGGCAGACCGCCTGCAAACGCATAATCGCCGGACGCGGCGTCCGCGGTACGCTGTGCATTTAATTGTTCACGCAGCGCATAACGGTCATCCGGTGTCGCGGTGTCAAAATAGCCGTTTGCATTAACGCGGCTCATGTCATACATGGTGGATGTTACCGTCGCCTTTATGCGCGTATCCATCGCCGCCGCATTCAATCCCATTCCGCCAAAGCCGCATATACCTATGATGCCGATTTTATCCGCATCAACATGCGATAATGTGGTCAAATAGTCAACCGCGGCGGAAAAATCTTCTGTATTTATATCAGGCGACGCCACATTGCGCGGCCGGCCGCCGCTTTGCCCGGTATAAGACGCATCAAACGCCAGCGCAACAAACCCGCGCGCAGCCATTTCCTGGGCGTAACGGCCCGACACCTGCTCTTTGACGGCGCCGAACGGCCCCGCAACGGCAATCGCCGCCCGCTTTTCGTTTCCAATGTTTTTCGGCATATACAAATCGCCGGCCAGTCTTATCCCGTACCGGTTTTTAAAATGCACACGATGAACAGTCACATTCGGGTTCTTCTCAAACGTCTTGTCCCAGCGCGACGCCCGCCATGCATACGCCCCGCCGGCGGCCAGGGCCAGTGCAACCAGACCCAAAATCACAAATCCTGCTTTCATTATTTTTCCTCCGTTTAATAGTTACGTAAAAACTATAACACTTAGACCGCGCTCTAAGTCAAGCATTTTTACCTCATACTTGACTTTATGCATTTTTGACAATAAAATACTGCACTGCAATTCAAGAGGTAATATTTACATGACATGCTGCGATAACATTTGGGGCGTCGTTAAAACATCGGAACCGGTATTCCGCGACATCATAGTATCACCAACGTTTCAGCGTTTACAGGGCATAAATCTGGGGCCATGGTGTCCGAACATGCCGTTTTATTCCACGCCGATATCCCGGTACCAGCATTCAATCGGCGTATTGATGGTTCTGCGCATACACGGTGCATCCGTTCCGGAACAAATTGCAGGATTAATACACGACGTGTCGCATACGGCGTTTTCTCATTTGTCAGACAGAATTTTCGGCGCGCCGGAATCTTCCAAAACACAAAGTTATCAGGATGACATACACGAGAGCTTTGTAAAAAATTCCGAACTGGCCGACATTATGAACCGACACGGATACGATCCGGACAAAATATTGGATGAATCACAGTTTAAATTGAAAGAGCGCGAACTGCCCGACCTGTGCGCCGACAGAATAGATTACAGCCTGCGCGCCCTGCCCCATATGCATCAATACGGAAAATTGTTGGATTGTGACGAAAAAGTATTGGCAAAATCATTCGTCGCCACCCCGAACGGCTTTGTAATGCGCGACCGCATTTCCGCACAAACATTCGCACGGGCCTTCAACAAAACAGATGAAGAGATTTACTCCAGCTACAACTCCGCTTTTTACGAAGAAATGCTGGCACAGATTTGCCGCGAAAGCATAGCACGCGGCATTTTAACCAAAGAAGACTTTTTCCATATGACAGACATGCAGGTAATCGGAAAAATGCATGCGGCCGGCGTTGACTTTGCACCGCTGTATCGCACACCTTCACAATGGCGGCAAAAAACGGACCAGGACGGCGTAACCCTGCTGCAAAAGGCACGCCGCATAGACCCGCCGTTTTTGGATGAAAACAACAACATACAAAGATTAAGCAGCGTTGATGAAGACTTTGCAAAATACTTTGCGGCATGTCCGAAATATATGCAGTACAAAATTAAAACCCGCTAATAAAAAAGGCCTACATTCCATAAAAAACACCCCGCCATACGACGGGGATGTTTTTATTAAACAGCTTTTATTGCACATCCGGTGCAATGGCCGCAACCGGACATATCGCCGCACAAGTACCGCACGATATGCACTTTGCCGGGTCAATAACACACTTGCCATCGGCCCCGACAGATATTGCCATCACGGGACACGCGCCCATGCACGTGTGACACCCTATACACTTTGCCGGGTCTATTTTATATGCCATTTTTTACCACTCCTTAATTACGGTTCAGCAAACTTAACAGATACTGGAACATCGCTATGAACGATATGTACAAATGCAGCGCCCCCAGTACGGCCAGCTGGTTGCGGTGCGTTTCATCCGGCATAACCTCGTACGCACGCTTTAAATTCTGCATGTCATACGCGGTAAACAGCGCGAATATCAACACACCCAACAGGCACACGATTGTTGCAAATGTGCTGCCCAGCGGCCATATGAACGACGCCAGCCCAACCAACACCAAACCTATCATACCCATCATCAGGAATACACCCAGGAACGACAGATCTTTGACAGTCTTATACCCGAACAACGCCATGCATCCGAACATCAGCGCCGCTATGATAAACGCATATAATATTGATGCCGGATTAACCGCCAGCGCACCCCAAATCAGCGGTGTCATACCCAGACCAACCAAAACCGCATACAGTGCCAACAATGCCGCCGCCATGCCAGGCTTCATGGAAAAGGCGCGAACCTGGGCCCATATGGACAATGCCAGACCGCCGAATATTATGATATAGAACAATGCGGACATCCCGCCCTCGTTCACCAGCAGGCGAATTCCGCCGCCATAAATCGTCAACCATGACGTTATGGCCGTAATTCCAACCGCCCCGAACATCAGCGCAAATATGCGTTTCAGGTACAGATCAATGCCGCCCGCCGCACGATTTGCAGCAGATGTCGCATTTTTTGCTTTCTTTGCAATCATCTTTTTTCTCCTTGTTATTTTAAATATATATAATACAATCATTGTTGAAATTCAAGAAAAAAGGATTGAACATGAGCGGCCTAAGTCATAAAGCAGCGGAAAAGAGAGAACGTAATTTACGTGGCGGGGCAAAGCCTGACTTAACCAGCTACGACAAAGACAAAACAATGCAGGACATTTCCAGACAGCTGCATGCGGCCCAGGAAAAACTGGCCAGGATGGAGGCTGACGGAACCGCCACAGAGGCTGGCTTGAAAAAGATGCGTGAAATTGTTGCGAATTTGTCGGCCACTCTTAAACGCTAAAAGGACGAAAAATGGATTATTATACACCGGAAATGGAAAAACAGGCCAACCAGTATCTGAACCAGATTGCCGACAATGAATATATTGCCAGCGGCGCCGCAAATCATCATGCAACCATTGACAGACTGCGGGCACGCGCGACATCAGTAGAGGCTGAAATACAGAAGATGAAAAAGGACAATGTCCAAGACGCGGCACGCATGGAACGCTTAAACATAATATTGAAAAATTTGCAGGGAACATTAAACAGGACAAGATAAAATGAACAAAATGACCATCAGAACAATTAAGCCGACAGATAGAATAGCTCCCCCACCCCCATGGAGATTGATATACTGCAATCCACCCATAATGCGCGCACGGCAAAATCAAACATAGAAACAATGTTAAAAAATACGGAACAGCAGCTGGCAAAGGCAATCTCTGCAACGTATCCGGACGCACGCCGTATCGCCCGCCTGCAGGAAACTGTTAACAACCTGCGCCAGACGATTGCCCGCGCACAACACCAACATTAAAATTAGGAAATTATCATGCAGCCCAAATATCAGGAAAACGAACTATCCCAATACTTAATTGACCAGTCGCGCAGAATAGAAGACAGCGTGTCGCTGGGCAGTTATGATCTTAGTTTTGAAACACAGGAAAGAAACCGCCTGCGCGAGGATCAGGAAATCCTGGAATCCAAATACAATGCCAAAATGGCGGCCCAACTGTGCAACAAGCAAAAATCACGATAACAAATGTCAATTATCGTAAATCCGATTTCGCCTGTGGCGTTTTCAATAATAGGCCTGGATATACGGTGGTATGCACTGGCCTATATTGCGGCGTTTGTCTGCGGCTATTTTTTATTCCGTCATTTGGCGGCGCGCCCCAACAGCGGCATTGAAATAACAAAAAAACAGCTGGACGATTTGCTGACGGCCGTTATTCTGGGCGTCATACTTGGCGGCCGCCTGGGATATGTGCTGTTTTACAACCTGTCATTCTTTTTGGCGCATCCGTTGGAAATTTTTGCCGTCTGGCATGGCGGGATGAGCTTTCACGGCGGCCTTATCGGCGTTATTATCGCAACATTTATCGCCGCACGAAAAATAAAAATCAATGCATGGCGCCTGCTGGACTTAATGGCCGTTGTCGCCCCCATAGGACTGTTTTTCGGCCGTATAGCCAATTTTATCAATATGGAGGTTATGGGCCGTCCAACCTCGGGCCCGCTGGGCGTAATATTTGCCGGCACTGGCGACATCGTTCCGCGCCACCCCAGTCCGCTATACGAAGCCGCCACGGAAGGCGTGGCCTTATTTATCCTAATGGTGTGCCTGTACCGCTTTACCGGATTGCGCAGACACCCGGGGGCACTGGGCGGCATTTTAGGCATGGCATACGCCGTGTTCAGAATATTTTGCGAACAGTTTCGCGCACCGGATGTTCAAATAGGTTTCTTAACCAGCTGGGGCTTAACCATGGGCCAGTTACTGTCCGGTGCAATGTTTATTGCGGGCGCTGTTATTTTTACGTTTGCAATACGCAAAAAATAATATAAAATAAGTCCGAATAAAGTTTCGGATGGGTGGCAGAGCGGTCGATTGCGACGGTCTTGAAAACCGTTGAGGGTGCAAGCCCTCCGGGGGTTCGAATCCCTCCCCATCCGCCAGTGATAAGTATAAGTTCAAAATTATACAAAATTTATATCAAAAATCCCCGTGTTCCGCGGGGATTTTGTTATTTTACCGACTCCGATAAGCCCATCGTTACAGGCCCATCCGCCCCATTTCTCGGATAACTATATCTCGGCCAATTTCGCAAAGTCAGTGAAGGTGTTTTTGACATCCTCGAATTGCATTGATGAGTTTTACATCGTCTGGGGATATAAAGTTTGTTTCAATTACTAAAAACTCTCGTGGGGTAAGCAGTGACTTATACAGCAGCATGGCTTGTTCATTATTACTATGTTTTGTATTGGTAATAATTGCTATTTCATGATTGGGAAAACGGACCAAGCAGGCCGTTTTTCCGCAATATTTATTTGTGGCAAACATGGTTATATTATCTACCGCGGTTTGGGTGTTTTTACGAAATACAATGGGAACAAATAATGTTTTATCGTCTGGAATTTCATCCTTAAGAATCTGTAAAGCAATTGCTTCATATTTACCCAGGTGAAAGCTTTCAGATGACACTGAAGCACGCCAAGCTAATGATATAAAAAATTTACGCAGTTTGGCATAGTCAAAATCAGGTGCCTGCATCAGATACGTTTTGATGTCATCGACATTTTGAAAGGGATGATTTTTTATAGCGTGGGCTAGAATTCGGTTTGCGTATCCATCCAGCGTGCCCAGTTTATTATCACAATCCGTACACATTAAAGGTTCTTTAAGCCCATTTTGATAATTTTTTTTATCAATGGGATCTTTAGAGCCAGGGCGTATGGCGGTCATTGGTCCCCTGATTTTTAATTGATAAAAACATTTTGGAATAATATGAGATTTTATTAATTCCTTTTCTTGTCCACAAAATTTACAAATTCCTTTCATGCAATAAAAATAGGTTTATTAATTCTGCTTTTCAAGCCTGTTTGTAAAAATCTTTCTCCTATTCCTTAAAATCCATATGCTTTGCGGCGATGGCGAATAATGTTTGCAGGTCAACCGTGGGTGCGGTGCCAGCCATAATATTGGACACTATTTTGGGTGATAAATATGCCAAGGCCAGGTATTTATAAATCGTTTGCTCTGCTTTATGCTCTGTTTTTGCAATTTGTTCAATTGTTATACCACGTTCAAACATGGATTTATATCGCCAACCGTATGCCAGCGCGCGCATCAGTTGCTGATTATTTTCTTGTATTGTCATAACTGTACGACCACAGGCCTCATACCGGTTTGTTGAAACGCGATTGTTTATTATGACTGGACGTTCAATGATAATATGTTGCCCATCATTGCTGAGGCATACATTTGTTGATAACGGCGCATTACATGTGTTTGTATAGCCCGGTGTTTGGAATTCATCTGCAATTTGTGCAATGTTGATATAGAAAGTCATATGGCTGTTATTATACACGGCCTGTGCCAGCAAAGTTTCTAATAACTTGGTACGCGCGTCATAGGTCATATTTTCAAAGTCTGTGGCCTTCCAGGTCTGGGCAATGTCTGCCGGTACAAGTTGTAACAGGTCGCCGTTTAACAGTTCCAGAATTGTGTCGCATGTTATACGTTCTATATCGCCGGCGGCCAAATATATGCCCGGGCGACAATAGTGACGTACATCAGATTTCTTGGTGGATTTGTTTGTAAACACATTTCCGACCATATCAAAGATTTTATGGTGCAGCATATACCGCCGATGAAGGCATTGCGACGTCTGGCGATTGTTGTTTTGACTTAACAGTTCTTGCGCCGTGTTAAATATGATCACTGGGACAATACCTTCATGCAGGCCGGGGTATATTTCATTTGTTTTCTTATTTCTGACCTTGCCGATATATACCGGATTACGCAGCAAGTTGTTCAATGCATGTTTGCAAAATACAGTGCCACCCATAGTGGCGCCTTTCTGCGTTGTCCATTGTTTGTTTTTTATATTGTTCGTAATACACCAGTGGTGCAAATTGGTCAAAGATTGCAACTCATTATATTTTTCAAAAATACGGCATACTGTGACAGTTTCAGCGGGATTTGGTACCAATTTCTTGTTTATAACATCGTATCCCAGGGGTGGCACACCGCCCGTCCAAAATCCCTTGACTTTGCTCGCACGGATTTTATCACGCACGCGTTCCGCGGACACTTCGCGCTCAAACTGGGCAAATGACAGCAGCATATTCAGCGTCAATTTACCCATTGATGTAGATGTGTCAAAGGCCTGGGTAATAGATACGAAATTGCAATTATGCTGTTCAAATTCCCGCATCATGTTATGAAAGTCCATGATAGAGCGTGACAGTCGGTCAACCTTGTACACCACAACAACCTGAATCAGCCCATCTGCAATATCTGAAAGCATTTGTTTCAACGCGGGTCGTTCCATCGTGCCGCCGGAATTCCCGCCGTCTGTATAGGTTTTATAATGTTCCCAACCTTGAAAGGACTGGGACAGAATATAATTCCGGCATGCTTCTTCCTGGTTGTGCAGCGAATTGAATTCCAGTTCCAGTCCCTTTTCGGTTGATTTTCGTACATAAATCGCGCATTTAATTTTGGACATTTTTGAGTCCCTTATTATTCAATCCAAAGAAATCTGTGCCGGACACTTTCATGCCGATCATGGCGTATGCCGCGGCAGATAAACAGGGGTATGTTTTACCGTTGTATTCAAAACGGTTGTCGGCAATCACACGCAGGGTAAAAAGCTGCCCCTTGTATGTTTTGCGAATAAGCGTTCCGGGCTTTAATTCGTATTTTATCTTACGGGCGCTTTTTAGATATTCTTCCGGCGCCCTGGCATATTTGTTTAGACGGGTAATGTACTTTTGGTCCAGGTGACGTTTATACCGTGTGCATTGAATCCGATACCATAACGGTCGAACCAGATTCTTGGGCGACAAGGTTGTCGGATTATGGGTAATTTGCAGCCATAACAGCGGCATTTGCTCTTTTGGCATATCGCGCAATTCAGCATAATTATCTGGTATTTTCATAGTGTTCCCTGTGTACGGTTACACAATGAATGATTATGTACGGCGATAAGTCAAGTCAATAGAGTCTATTTGTGTTAATAGTCTTACCGCTTGCATAATTATTAGGAGGCATGTAATAAAAATATGTAATAATGCTTGAAATATTGGCAAATGTTGCGTCTTTGCCTTACTGATTTATTATTCTAAAACAAATATTTTTATTCAGAAATCTCTACCGCAAATTTTGAGAAATCTGGAGTAGCGAATGCAATATTAGGATATTTATAAAGTTGCATTCCTATCGCGTTAAAATAATCAATGTCTTCATGCTTTATTTGAATGGCTATTTGTGCGGCTTCATTTGGATCACCATTCATTATTGGATAAAAATACAGTTTCCCTTCTTTGTGAACTATACTATATGTAACATTTCCAAATGTTTTACCACAATGAAATGCCCAAGCATTTAACATCAGTAGAGCTTTAACCTTATCATCATGAATATTTAATGACTTATCATAGCACATTTGCCTTGTTTCTTTGTCCATAATCAAAATGTCAGAATCTGTCAAGCATTCCCAAATAGGTTCATCAGGCATATGTCTTGATGATATGTTACACGGTTCTCCACGCCAATAGCTTTCTATCCATGCGTCTCCTTCTAACAAATTAGCAGCAGCGGCATCCAACCATCTCATATCTGCTTTGGTAATAGAAGCATCTGAAGCTATAAAAGCCGTTGTTAAATTACATCTATCGAATGGCGGAATGTTGGATATATAATTTTTGGGTTTTTCTTGAAAAAAATATAAACAATTTAATCGTGAAACTTTGTTAGGGAATTTTTCTAATCTTACTTTTTCTATGCGTTGTTCAAGTTCCCAAAATCGTTTTGTTCTGGCACGACTGACCATAAAAAAACTTACATAGCCAGGAACTTCGTTTTTTAATTTTTTAGGACCATATAACACACCAGAGGTTACATTCCATTTAACCATTTCGTTGGTAAAATCTAAGTAAACATAAATGGGTATCATAATTTATCACTGTATAAGCCAATTTAATTACTTGCAACAAATAAAACTTGCGTCAAAGGTGTTTTTGGCCTAAAATGCTCATAATGTGGCGTGTTGCTGCATTAGGGCGTCGTAAACTCTATTTTGACTGCGTTTATCCAACAATACTGGAATCTTGTAATATAAGCTCTTCTGTTATATAAAAAGGATTACGAATTGACTGAATTTAAAGGAACATATGAGAGTTTTTATAAATTTTTTGATGGTTATGCTCGAAATAAGACATTGGCGCTGACAAAAAAACACAAAAGTGGCGTTTGTGCATATTGTGGTATAACAAATGCAGAAATTCAAAGTGCACATATTCGTGGTTGCGAAAGAAAAGATATCGTTAAAGAATTTTTTAATCAATCAATTATATCTGAAACTGGTAACGAATATGTCGTTGATATAGATAGGTTTGAAGAGTTATTTGTAAACTTTACACAAGACCTATCTAATTTTCACTTTTTGTGTCAAAAATGCCATAATAAATATGATAAAAGTCCTGATATAGGAGAAACTGATTTTTTATATAAAGCAGAAAGCATAAAACAAACACCACCAAAAAAGTAGGAACTCTTACACAAAAACTAAGTCCAAAATCATGGCTATTTAATTTTTGTTTCGTTGTATTGCTCCTTTGTTTGTGACATTACCGCTTACATTTGTGCATAAGTCAAATCAAATTGATGGTTAAATTATATCAACACGGATCGGACCGTATTTCGCTCGCGACCATGCGTATTTGACGCCATGGGCAAATGCATCGCATTGGTCTTTGAATGTACTGGATGGGAATGTCAGTAATTCCGCGCGAAAATCCGCCCACCACGGCCCGGCAACAGATGGAAATAATACTGTTCCATTTTCAATATAAACGGTTATTCCTGCAAATCTTGTTACCTTATCCATATCAGCGGGGATGGCCTTTACATGCCTGTTATATTTTGTCACAGTTTTTAGGTGTTGTATTAACTGCGTGCCGGACGAGGCATCTTCTATGACAACGGACGGATACCCGCATCGTGGGTACTGGGTGGTTGTTATGTTAAATAATCCATCAACCTTTTTTATAAAAAAGCCACTAAAAAACATACAGTTTGTTGGACTGACTGTATAAAAACAAGCACAAAAAATTAGTCATAACTGTCAGTGGCATTTTTTGTATCAAATCATTGTTATGCAAAAAAATCCCAGATTTATCTGGGAAATGAATAATGGTATATTTATTCAATATTGTATACAAACGCGAAAATCGCATGAGAGGTCTCATTTTTAACATTTATTTTGCACAACGTCCAACAGTTTTACCATTGCCATTGTATCTTGGCCGCAATAATCGTGCAAATTTTGCATCATGGTGGCTGTTTGTTCGGCGGTCTGGCGGCCCGTCATAAAGTCCATGAATTGCTCGCTGGCCTCGGTCCCGTTGTGAATGCCCATGTTTGCGTATGACATGTCCGGCACAAATGCCGGCAAGGTTTGTTTTATTGACGCACTGCCACGCTGGCATGGGCGATATAGGCCACGTCCCCGGAACGGCATCAGCAGGTCCAACATTCGGTCATTGATTGCCAGCAGATTATCCGCATATTCCGGAAAGTCACGCGCCATTTCTGTATTTCGGCCTTGTTCAAATCCCTGGTTGTACACAATGACAGAACCGGTATAGCCAATTGTTTCTATTAACCGCTTTATAAGTCCCGGGCGCGGGTCAGTGCTGGCCACATTATGCAAATATTCGTAATGTTCCAGTTCGCCGCCCGGCACGCGCTGTACATGCAGCGAGAATTGGAAGCAAATCTGTTGATATGGGCGCGAATTATCGAACATGGGTACCGCTGGCATAATGGATTCATAATCCAGGAAATACAGCGGCCACTGCAACCGATCTGTAAAATCATGCAGAATGTCCGGATTTACGATTTCTGTATTGTTCAAAAACGCCTCTATATCACCCGCGTGCATTTGACTGGTGTACAAATCATCCGGAATATTATGCAGGTCAGCACCGTATTTTGCATATACCTCATCCGCCAGCGCACCACGAAATGCGTCAAACACCGAATATGGCGGAATATCACGCCAGCAATGGCATTTATAGCCACATTCATAGAATTTATTGCATTTGGTCTTGGATATTGCGATGCCCAGTTCCGGCCCGTTCAGGATTTCGCGGATTCGTGCAACCTCTGTGGTAACGGTGTCTATATCCTGTAAATCCGCCGTTACATCATGTGCGCTAAATAACGCCTGAATATCCAATTCGCCATGACGGACGTATTCCGGATTTAATGTTAAGATATAGCAGTTGCGAATTTGTACACCACATTTAGCAAAAACGTATCTTTGAAACGACGCGTCCAGATAGTGATAGTCATGCGGGTGCGTTGTGGATTTAACCTCTATAATATTCCATGTGCCGTCATTATTGTTTTGCAAAATATCAACCGCGCAATATTCGCCAGTGTCGGTCGCCAGTGTTGCCTCGTATATAAACGGGGCGTTGTTTGCGATTGCCTGGCGCGTTTGTGTAATGGCCGCACTTTCCCATGGCTTTGCGGTAATGCGTACACCGCCCGGGTATTTCTCACATGCAAGTTCCCCAACCGCGGTGCTGCGTTCCAAGATGGCGGTATTTAATTCCTGCTGTAAATCCTTGCGGAATTTCTTGAACCATATCGCGTTGGGACATTTTAGACCCAACACATAATCAGACTTGGAAATATTCATACGCGTTATCCTTTGAGTATATTATAACATACCAAAAATAAAATTCCCGGAATATTCCGGGAATAATTACAGGTTGTTCTTAAATTCTTCTATCGCCGCCAGGAATTCTGTTTTCTTTGTATTTTCACCGATAACCCCCTCGTCCAAGAAATAGAACTTCGCCAAATCTGTATAAGGTTTAACTGTTTGATCTGGCGACAATAATGGACGCCATGCTTCTAATAAGTTCTTTACCGTATCGGTTGGCAAGCCCAATGTTTCCATCCGTCGGATGATCCTGGCCGGACAAAACCATAGTTTTGCTGCATCTGTTTTGCGACCCGGCTTGGGAATTCCAGGAAAAAAGAATAACGGAATTGTTGTGTTTAATGATTGAACCGGACAATACACTGTCGCCGCCCTGGGCGTCGTTTTTATTGTAAAGCCCAAATCAGTTAAATCTTCTACAAATGTATTGATTTGTTCCGCGGTCAGTTTTTTGTTGTTTGTATCAAATACTTTCACGACCTCGTCCAGTGATAGTGCCGGATCGGATGTATGTTGCCCGATTTGGGTCTCTTCATCAGGAGAAAATTCATTAAAACCGATTTTCCCATTTTCAATACGAATAATACCGCGTTCTATAATTTTGGTCTTGGTGGTCAGTTGCGGCACGATTAAACGTCGCCCGTCGCCCAAATCATATACCTCTAATTCACACAGTGCCAGGCGATGATGCATATCGGGATTGGTATTCATGTAATCGGCTATTTTCTCAACACCACTGCGAATACCATCCCCCACAATCATCAGCAGGAATTGTGCATTGCGTATATTCTGATTCACGGTATCTATAAAATTAGCTTCAGCGTCCGGGACCTGATGCCCGCTGGCAACCATGGCATCAAACAGACTTTGTTTTGTCTTGTGGTAATCACGATATATGGCGTTTAATTTATCGTAATCCCAGTCTTTAACCTCCTTGGCATAGTCCAAAATTTGGCCGACAACTTCGCGTCGCGCCTCCGGATTATTCCAGAGCTTGGTTTCAACGATAACAAGATGGCCGTGTTTGCTGATGTACAGATTGTCAATGCGCCCGGAATTATTATCGTCGGTCTTCAGGCGCACCTCACGCGCGATACAAACGAGTGGTGCGAATATCGGTGCAATTTCTGCCGTTGGTAAAATAGATGGTGCCTGTTCCAGGGCATTTTGCAACCATTCTTCATTGAATGTCGCCTTATTTAATGAAATACGATTTAATTTTTGAACGCCGTTTGCGCCGATGATAACCGGCTGTTTGCTCATTCGATCTGTCATGAAAATCCCCCCATATCCATATAAAAAGACCACCAGGAATTGACAGCCGGGGAGTTGATAAATCAGTATGTTATTGACTCTGTTGCTTTTGTAGAAATCCTGTTATATAACAACAGCCCCCCGACCGAGTATGGTCAGGGATAATAACGATGCAAAAAACATAGAAAATCGGATTAACGATGCCCCCATTTTATTTCGCACCGAACATACTGGGCTTATCACAGCCCCGAACCCAAATCCCTTTGAGTTCATGCTGAATTATACAGTTTTCAAGGCCAGAAATCAAGTTTTATAAAAAGCATGGACAATATATTGATTTTAAGCATAATTAACCAAAGGATTTAAATCGGAGGCCTGATATGAACGCGATAGCTGAATTATTAAAAGTACCTGGAACTGTAGTTTCGTTAAAAGGCGATTGGGGCAGCGGTAAGACATATTCTTGGTATAATAAAGATAATCCGGAGTTAACTATTCATGGCCAATTAGAGAAAAGTGGTAAAAAAACTATATATGTATCTCTTTTTGGCAAAAAATCTGTATTGGAATTAAAAAAAGAACTGTTAAATTTATCTATAAATACTAAAAGCGTATTATTTCATTTTACATTAATGACAGGTTTAATCTTTTTTTTAGCCATCATTATGGCAATATTTGCATTTCAGATTACTAGCCCGACAGCTAAAACTTTGGTATTAGCCATTTCTATTGTAATAGCTGGAATTATTGTTGGTAAATTTTATGAGCATATTTTAAAATTTTTTGCGCAAAAGGCGCTCGGTTTTGATCATAATAACATTGATTTTAGTTCGATATTAAGCAGTGCCAAAGTTGTTTTCTGCTTTGATGATTTGGAACGATTGTCAGAAAGTGCAAATTTAGAGGATTTTATGGGATTCTTTGAACTGTTATCTCGTCAAAAATTCTCTATGTTATTAATATATAATTCAAACCGTCAAATAGAAAAACATGCAAAAAAATGGAAAGAGTTTAAAGAAAAGGTAGTTAAAATATCTCTTCAGCATAAGACAGACGGCATTATAGATATAATGCTAAGAGATAAATATTTAACAACATTTGAACAACAGTTTGTACGTTCTATTTATGATTCTCTGCAAAAAGCTCAAGTTCAGTTAGATGCATATGTAAAGGAAGAGCGTTCTTATATAAGTTTGTTAGCAAATAATTTTCGTTTTTATAAAAAACTAATAGAGTCTTTTAAGCAAATTCAATCGTTAACAAAATCGTACAAGAATTTAGATGAAAATACTATTGGTAATATGCTCATGTACGTTACGGTTATTGCTGTCCATAATGAACTTGAATTACCCTTAGAAAATGCACCTACAAAGGATGTTTTATATAAATTTTTGTTTGGACAAGAGTTGTTACCTAATAGCCAAACAAAACTGAAACATTTTGGAAGGATTTTTATATCCAAACAATGGTATGGGCTGGTTGAGTTTCCAACAATATATGAATTTTTAAATTACGGGCATTTTGATTATAAAGCATTTGAACAAGAACATACAAGTATATCAAGTTCAGAACTAGAAATATATACTTTGTCATTAGAACATTGGCTGCAATATAGAAAACCACAACAAATAGAAATCGTTGAAAATATTGAAAAATTATTTCGAAAAGGTTATGTTTTTACATCCCTTGAAAATATGAGACAGGTTTTGACCAAGTATTCAGTATTTTGCTCATATATACAAAAAGATTTAGTTACAAATGCCCCAGATGCTCTAATCCGAAATATAAAAGACTTTATCAATAACAATGAAGTGCCGTTGGTTGAGGTAGCAGACCATGAACCATTAGATAGTTTAGTTCATATAGTTGGTGATGAAACAGAGGTGTTTGCAAAAAATAAAAGATTTATAAACGGCGTTTTTGAGAAGAATTTATTAGATTATTGGATTAATAAAGTAAAGTCTATTATCGATATTGAAAACGCTATACAAAATGCTTTAAGTGGTAATTTATCTTATTATAAGCAATTATATTTATATGTTTTCTTTAATGATATTGACAAACAGAAGCAAATATTTAGATTGAGAGATACAAATTATGCAAAATGGCAAGATATAACCAGCTTATTTAAGAGACGTATTAGTGAATATGATGAAAATAGTAGGTTTATAAAACACATTAGAGATATGCTAAATGATACAAGAAATTCTAAAGCACTGTTCATTGAGGCATTGACTGCAAATGTGAAGGAACTAGAGACTTTACCTGGAGCCGGCTTAAGCGAACAGTATACGGTTAAAAATTTTATTAATCAATAATAGGGTGGAAAATATGAATGGGTTTGATGTTACAAATGAAAAATGGGGATTTTTAAGAGAAACAACAGAAGCGGCGAAGAAAGCCGGAATAGATCGTGATACGGGATTACATAGAACTGGTTTGAATGAATACTTGGATGTGATATTTCCGAATATACATGATTGGATACATGATAAGGCTTTGGGAAAGATAAAAGGGGAAACGTGTAGAAATCGTCCAGACTATCGTAGCGAAACATTAAAATTAATTATTGAATTTGATGGAACCCATCATTATAAAAACCCAGACATAATCCGAAAAGATGAACAAAATGTGACGCTATATGAATCATTGGGGTATAAAGTGGTTCGGATTCCTTATTTTATTCAATTGACCAACGATGCTGTAAAAAAACTATTCAATGTTGATGTCCAGGACCCCCTATTTAATCCGTCTGTTGCGTCTTTGAACCAAAAAGGGCGCAACACACCAGCTTATCTTTGCACTGAAGGTATTGAACGGATGAAAAAAGACTTTTCCAAATTTCCAGAGCAGTATAAGGTCAATAAAGATTTTTTAAAGAAACAAAAAGACCCATTGTTAACTGGTGTAGATCTTATCTGATAGTGTTGCCTTTTTCCCTGCATTATGCGCTTTAATTCACTGTTTTAATTTTAGGGAATTTGGGTAAAAATGGTTGGATTTCTGCGGGTGACGGGGCTTATTTATGGCGCAAAATAGTAAAAATAGCCTGTTTTGTCCCTGGTATGGCGGGATTCTTATAAGCCGGCTATTCCATTTTATCGCCGCCCCGCCAGTGATAAGCAACTTTGCGAGAAACTCCGAAACATTAGCAAAAATCCCCGTATCCTGCGGGGATTTTGTTATTTCGCTGACTCCGATAAATCCGCCATTGCAGCCAAATCCGCCGCATTTATCGGATAACTATATACCGGCCAATTTCGCAAAGTCAGGGATGTTGCCCGTACTTAAATTTGTTGTTTTTTACGGATGTTTGTGGTATAATAGCTAACAAGGGCAACATTTTGTTGCCGTTTTTTATTTGTCTCGCTTCTGCGGGACTTTTTTATTTACCCCAAAGGAATCACAAATGAAAACACCAAAGTTTTTACGGGATTTAATAACTTCGCCCGAATATATGGATAAAAATAGCAAAGTATATGCCATGGCGGACAAATACCTAAATCTGCTGTATCCCGGTACGGCACAAACGGACGCCACCGGTCGCATGACCGAACCAGAATACGATATGACGTTGGCGCAATTTAATAAAGCGCAGGATGCCTTGGAGGCCGCATTGGAAGAAGCTAAACAAGAAGCCGAAGCAGAGTATGAAGAAGCTGGGCAAGAGATAGATATTGATGCCTATGTGGAACTGGAAGAAACGATTGATGTCCGTGTTCTTATGCCGTTGGGCACAATAGAAAATAAACAGCTAGATGTTTATACCCTAGATCTGCCAGAGGACGATGAAGATACACCAAAGAACAAAACGCGGCGCGTGTGGCGTTGGCATAGTGAAGATGGTGACAACACCTGTGATGAATGTGCATCGCGCGATGGCGAGATATATGAAAGCGAAGATGACATCCCTTTAATCCCGATACATCCCAACTGTCGCTGTACAATAACAGAGGATGTAATAGGCCCAGATGGTCGTACACTCAGCAGTAAGCCGTATTCGTCAAAAGTAAAAGAAGAAAAGAACGAAATTGAAAAGGAAGTCAAAAATATGAAAATGAGTAACGAAGGAATAAACTGGTTAAAAAGCAAAGAAGATAAGGTTCTTGATAAAAACGGGAATCATGTTGTATATGACGATCAGACCAAACAACCTGTGCCGGAAGGCGCACCGTTGCCATCGGGTGCAACGATTGGTTATGGGCACCTTATAAAACCTGGCGAAGATTTTCGTAGCGGAATAACAGAGCAGGCGGCGACCGAGTTGCTGCGAGACGATATTGCCACGGCCGAACGAGCCGTGCGGGATAATATTATGGTGCCGCTTACACAAAATCAGTATGATGCATTGGTGTCTTTGGCCTATAATATAGGCAATGGGGCATTTGCAAGTTCTACGGTTGTACAATATATAAATAATTCGGATTTTACAAGTTCCAAGTATCCGTCGTTGGAATCTGCATGGCGTGCATGGAATCGAACCCAGGGCGCAGTATCAAATGGACTGATTAACAGACGCAACTATGAATGGAATATGTATAACAACGGAACATATTAAATAAACATTTACTTTGATATTTCTGCAATGTATATTATGAGCAATGCGAAAACATCTGTTTATTTTGCTGTTGTTGATTGGCTGTACACCGACACACGGTCAATCGTGCGAATATTGCGGCAAATGGCTGTACGCGGGGTTTGAGTACGCCAGCCGCATAACTGCGGATTGTCAGAATATAGCCTACAATTTTGAGAACACCAATATAGCTATCGGAGAAAACTATTTTAATCATACGTATTCTATAGATAATACACCAAAAGATATATGTGATGTTGGTGTTATAAAAATTCCTTTGGATAAATACGAAAATGTACCAGCTATTTTGATATTGAAAGACAATAAAATAGTGCAAAAGTTATATATATCTGCGCCGAATAAAATTTATATGCTATTGGATGGCTGTCGGTTTTATTTTGATCGAGAAAACTAGATATTCTTGTTACATCTCGTGTTTAGCTAGAATCATCCACAGATACAAACACGTATGACCGTGATAGGTTTGATATTCATGAAGGGGCTAGTAATTCCGGGACTTATTAATCGACGCGATTATGAGTTTGGAATATACAGCACCAGTGCCTACTAATATGATGTGGATTTGGCGGCTTCTATAAGGGAGTTTATATAGCCCAGAACCATTTTCTGGTATAATGCCGCGGCTTGAGCCCCTGCGATTGTACCACATTGTGGTGCGCAACTGTCCGGATACATAGTCGTGTGTGAAAGTCTTTGCGCCATATCGCAAAAGTTATTAAATTCCACAACCATATTTTTTGCATTTTGGGCATAGTGTTTATTTATTATGCCCAAGGCAACAGACTTATAGCATTCTGTCTGTGTGTCCGTAATTTGAACCATTTGCACATTGGAACGGTTTCTTGGATTATTTAAGTCATGTTCTGCTGCACTATCGCACTTTTCAATATCTGTTTCATAGTTCAGGGCAGTTTTAGCATATGTGGATATCGGCAAGACTAATAAAAATATGACTATTAATTGTTTCATTAAGAACAGTGTAGGATAATTTGTTTTATCAGTCAAACAACCGATTGTTGAATCAATAAAGAAAGCATAAGCAATCATTTTGTTGCGTTCTGATACTGCCGAGACAGAACGTGCTGTGCGTGACAATATTACAATGCCAACAACACAAAATCAGTATGATGTATTGATGTCTTTGGCCTATAATATAGGCAGCGGGTTTGATATTGAGACATAATAATAAATACGAGTTTTCGCAGATTTGTGTATTATACCCATCCAGTCCTGGCCCGTCCGGTATTCCCGGATACCCCGTCGCCGGCGGGTTCACTATTCTTCGTCAACAATCAACAACGGCATGTCCAGTTCATCATTATACTTGCCCATATAACGTGATCCGCTGACACAATATACACTGGTCAAAGAATCTTTGTATTCGCGTGTCGCACTAAGCCAGCGCTCGTTAATATCGTTCTGGGCGCCCTGATACCCGACAAATCCCCCCAGCGCACCGCCGACACCGGCACCGGTCAAAGTCCCCTTTAAACGGGCCTTGTTGCTGATGTCAACCAGACCGCCGTCTTCGGCGTCAACATACAGCGGTTCAAAATTTTCCAGGCTGGCATCCCCTTCCAGTTCGTACGCATCACCGTTATAGTCGCGCCCCCAAACCTTTGCCTTTGGATTATTGCCGCGCCATTTGGCCCAGTCATCACCGGACATGCCAAATGTTTTATCCCTGACGCCTGCAACCATTGCACGCAACGGCATACCGTCTTCTTCTGTTGCGGTGGCAATTTCAGCATATATATTATCACCATCAGAACCGCCCTGGTCAACCTTTGCCTTGGTCTTGTCAAATTTAAATTGAAGCTCATGGTGTCCTTTTATAGCTTGAAAATCATCTTTCTGTAAATCTTCTATTGTCCTGCCCTCGTCCGCCTTTAATCTGACATTATGCAATCTTGCACCCTTGCAGTTGGTTCTGTCTTTACCCATGCATACAACGGACTCGTGCGTGTTTATATTATAGAAAGCCGAGTCTACATTATTCTCGCCGATTGTAAATTCTTTGGTCTTTACATATGTTCCCCACAGACAGCTTTGTTTAACGCCATTAATCTCACATTCTTCTATGCGCAGGACGCTGTTACCGGACGCCATCATGTTGCCGATCATGCCACCGGCGGCCGCATTTACACCGGTGGACAAAATAACATCACCGCCGACCTTGCCCGCATAAGAGTTTCCGGCCATTACCGCCGCGCCACTTAACGCGCCGACGGCCGTCGTCTTCATTTTGTCTTTGCCGGTGCCAAACAGGCTGTCAGAACCGCGTTCCGCCTTGCCCGCGATATTGCCGCCAACAGCGCCTATCAGCGCGCCGGCCGCTATCTTTAACCCGGCATTTTGTTTCTGCTCCTGGTTCATAACCGCGACAACATCGTCCATTGTCGGCGCCCGGTCGGCCGGAAACGTAATTGTTTCAACATTCTTTGTATAACTGTATTCCGGAAAATCTTCTATGTTGCATTTCATGCTGTCGCCGGCCGCAACATTTGCACGCGCCAACACAACATAGTTGCCGTCGCCTTCACTGCTGACTGCGCGCATTTCAACAACCGCGACACATGTCTGGGCACCGCCACTGCCGCGGCCGGCGGTCGGCGTATCCCACGCCATTTCACCATCCGGATATACGCGTCTGCATTTTTCCAGTGTGTTTATATCCACATTGCCCACACGCTGGCCCAGGGCCAGTTTTTTTGCCAAATCCTCGTTCGCGACACGCACCGGCAAATCAATAACCGCACCGGTTGCGTCAATACCGGTTGTAACACCCGCACCTGTAGCCTGGCCGGCGCGCGGGGCCGCAGAATCACCGGCAACCGTTCCCATACGCAGCGCGTTTACCTGATTATAAGAATCGGCGTAACTGCGCGACAGGTTTCCAATACGCACCCCGGCCGATGCCGGCGATAACGTAATGCCGACAATGCCCGCCATTAAAGAACAACAAGACACAAGTGATTTGTATTTCATTCTCTCTCGCCCGGTTTTTATTTCAAAATCAGCCAAGCCCCCCCGCCCGGCCGATTTGCCCCCTTAGAACTGCAGACGCAAACGCGCACCAACGTCAACCATGCCTATGCGACCGCTTTCGTACCAGTTTGTGTAATGGAACACGCTGTCGTACGGCGCCGGTTCTTCCCATATTATGTTACCGGCGGCATCTGTGACATTACCGCCCGTCCCCAGCCATTCCGTCTGTGAAACGATAATGCTGCCCGATGTCTTTACCTTGCCCAGGTTGGCGTAGCGGACAAAGAAATCCAGTTTTAGTCCGCCGTTTAAATCTGTTGTAACGCCACCTTCCAGCATAAAGGCAAACTGTTCCTCTGTCCCGCCGTTGTGGTACGCGTATATGTCGGATATACCGGTCAGCTGTCCGGCCGCCGCCTGGTCGGGCTCCTTTTCAGAGTAAAAGGTATTGTCATAAACAACATAATCGGAAATTGTGTTAAGCGATATTCCAACACCCGCCCCAACATACGGCCGCAACATTCCGCCCGCAATATATCCGGTAAACGTATCTATGTTGTAATAAACGTTCAGCATTGTCGCATTTGCGGTGATGGAACCACCGTCAACCGTCGTTTCAACATATCCGCCGGCACCGTTTGAAGATTCCACGCGCCCCGGATATTCCAGACCGGAATAACGCAGGTAAGAGAAATCTATACGAATATCGTTGTTTATTGACGCACCGACAGAAAGCTGCAACGGGATAACAGTATCCGTATCAAAGTCGGCATCCTTAAAGGCGCCGGGGACAAAAAAGGCGTCTTTTTCGTTTTTATAATCCGCGCTTATGGACCCCATTACAGAGGCAGAATATCCGGCGGACACGCCGATGTACAGCCCGCTGTCCGCCAGACGGTCATAGTCCGCCGGCTGATAATACTGGCGGCCGGCGGCGGTTGCGGTGGACCCCACACGCGGCAGCGCCCCGGTTATTCTTGTCGGATTTGCGGCGGCGGCACCATTTTGAACAATGACCGTGCCGTTCGTTGCCGGCACGGAATTACCGGGCAGATACACAACCTGGCCCTGGGCGTTGGTGGCCTGGTACGCCTGATGCGCGGGATACGCCGCAAACGCCGGGGCCGCGCCCGAAAACAAAAAGCCGAACAATGCAGCAGATATGCCGAATTTTTTCATAATACGTCTCTATTCCTTTGCGGGTATTATACCACAAAAATCACATGTTGGCAAAACATAAAACAGGGGCCGAACGGCCCCCGTATGTCCAATATCTGTTTAAATTATTTTTGACGTTTAGAACTTAAAGTTCACACGAACGCCGCCTTCAACCTTGGCATCGGTGCCGTTCTGGGAACGTTCATGCGCATTGTCAAACGTGTATTCACCATACAACGCAACCTGTGCATGATCCGTGAACTGATGCGCGACAGACAAACCGATGATATAGGCGTCAAATCCGTCATTCATATCAGACAATTTGTCTTCCAACGCCTTCTTTACAGGTTCCAACGCCGGCGCAACATTTGTTGTTATTTTTTCAACACCCTGGTCGGCATGATGCTCGTAACGGAACCATGTGCCGGTTGACCATTTTGACGTCCACTGATAGAACGCGTTCAGGCCGGCATTAACCTCTGTTATGGATTTAAATTCCGCCGCAACCTCTGCCGGGGCGCCCATGGACGCCAAAACCAGCGCGGTTGAATATCCCGGCAAAATCGGTGCATTGTCGCCGACAATGCGGATGCGGCTGTTGTCGTCGCCGAATGTCCGCAGAACCTCAACAAACGCACTGGTCGTCAGCTTGTCCCAAACCTTGCCAACCTTGGTACCGACATGAAATCCCCACATTCCGTTGGAATAATTGTCATAGTCAATCACGCCATGCGCATCCTGCAGCGACGCCCCCAGCGCCATTTTTGCGGCCTGTTCTTTGGTCATCTGGCCCGCCATGATTGCAGGCGTCAACTTTGTCAGCGTATCCTTTGCCGTGTCAGCGTCACCCGTAATATTGTACTGGCCCCGCATTTCGCCCAGACCACCCAGATGCAGGTCGCCGTACACATCCCACACAAAACCGTTATACAGATTTAACAGACGATACGTCATGCCCAAACGACCGGCAGACAAGCCCGTACGGCCGATGTCGTCATCATGAGTGTACTGAACCGAAAAATGCGCCGCCAAACGGTCGGTGATGCCGTACCCCATTTCTTCCTGAATACGGATAATCGGAAATTCCGTGGAACCGTCATGATGCTTGTCCTTGTGCGCCTCAGAATCGTCGGCCACCTTTAACATAACGCCGTTTGACAGTTTTGAATAAAACACGTTGCGCCCCGGCATATACAGCGGGTTTTCCATGTTCGCATTCAAAGTGTTATACGGTGCGGGTATTATATCCGCCATTGCCGGCGTTGCCAGAACAGTGGCGGCCGCCGCCAGCTTAAAAGATTTTTTCATCACTATAACTCCTTGTTTTTGATGAAATCCACGGCCCCCATTATTGGCAAGACCGGGGTCCGCATCCATATCCGCCCATTCTTGGCAACAGACATGTTTTTGTGACACGAACGTGTATAAGGATGACATTCCTAAGGAATAAAGTCAAAAAAAAGATTATCTTGACAGGCGGCATCAAAAGTCCTATGCGCCGTGCGGCATGCGAGAAAAAAAATAAAAACATATGCACAAATTTATCTACATATTTGCTACATACATCCAAATTACCGATGCATACAAAAAGAAAAATCCGCGGAATACCGCGGAAATTCTGGTGCCGGCTGTCGGACTTGAACCAACGACCCTCTGATTACAAATCAGATGCTCTACCAGCTGAGCTAAGCCGGCGCGTTTCATACTATA
The DNA here is from genome assembly GCA_949878575.1 of uncultured Alphaproteobacteria bacterium. GTDB lineage: Bacteria > Pseudomonadota > Alphaproteobacteria > Rs-D84 > Rs-D84 > Enterousia. Next base: position 234,344 of record CATLAX010000002.1, read on the forward strand.
CATTGCCGCAAAATAAATATCAAGTGCAAAAATTCATAATTTGCTTGCTTTTACCCCACACGCGGTAAATCATAAACACATGATCAAATTACCTGAACTTTTGGCGCCGGCGGGAACACTGGACGCTTTTAAAACAGCCGTGCTGTACGGGGCCGATGCAATATACGCGGGACTGCCGGGTTTTTCCATGCGGGCGCGCGCAAAAATCACCACGGATGAGGTTAAGGAGGGAATCAACCTGGCGCACCGGGCCGGTAAAAAAGTTTACCTGGCCTTTAACCTGTTTGCACACGATTTTGAATATGACAACATGCCACGTGTAGACAAGATTATAAAATACCTGCAGCCAGACGCACTGATTGTGTCAGACCCCGGAATTGTAATGTGGGTGCGCGAAAACCATCCGGATATTCCAATTCATATTTCAACCCAGGCAAACATCTGTTCCGCGCGCAGTGTAAAGTTCTGGCAGGCGGCGGGCGCGCGCCTGTGCGTTCTGGCGCGGGAGGTTACACACCGCGAATTTAAGTCAATTCGTGCGGCGTGTCCGGACATGGGACTGGAAATATTTGTTCATGGTGCCATGTGCATGAGCTATTCCGGGCGGTGCCTGTTGTCCAACTTTGTTACAGGCCGTCCTGCAAACCGCGGTGCATGCGCCCAGCTGTGCCGTTGGAAGTATGATGTCATTTTACGCGAACACGACAGCGGAATTGAAATGTCGCTGGAAGAGGACGAACGCGGCGCATACATTATGAACGCCAAAGACCTGTGTCTGATGCCCCGTATGGCTGAGGTGATAGAGGCTCATCCGGATTCCCTGAAAATAGAGGGCCGCAACCGCAGCGAATATTATGTCGGCAGTGTCACGCGCGCATACCGCGCGGCACTGGATGCATATGCCGCCGGCCCGGAATCTTTTGACCCGGCACCGTTCATGGCGGATTTAAACATCTTGGAAACCCGCGGGTATACAACCGCATTTTTTGACGGACCGGCGGGCGCGGACGCGCACGATTATAACACGACACGCAGCAGCTCAGAATACCACGCAGCGGGTGTTGTTACAAACAACTTGGCCGATCATGTGGTTATGGAATTGCGCAACGAGATTCGCGCCGGGGATGAAATTACGTTTATTCTGCCGGGCGGTGCGAAAAAGACGTCCGTCATATTACCCCAGATAATAAACGCCGCCACACAGTTGCCGGTTCCAAAAATGGCGGCCGGCCAGCATAACAGCATCATAATACCGCACAAATGGATGTCAGGGTGTAATCCGGACAAATTAGTACCGTATGTTTTGGCATATAAAAAGAAACGGCAATAAAACAGATTGCAATTTGGCAACGTAAAAAACAAATGAACAAGCCCCCTGTGCGGGGCCTTTTCTTTATTATTTTATTAAGCACTATTGGGCGTTTTCCTGTTGCTCTGCCGCGCGGGCGGCCGTTTCTATTTGCAACAGCTGATTTTCCAAGGCCGTCCGCTCAGACGATTTGTATCCTGTTTCCGGACTGGGGGTCGGCGCCGTCTTCGGCTTTTCCGCCGGTTTTGATTTTGGTGCACTTTTTTCCACAGGGGTCGTTTTCGTCTGTGCCTTTGCCTTTGGCTTTTCCGCCGGTTTCGCAGGCGCGGGCTTTTCCGCAGGCTTTGGCACGGCGGCGGTTTCCGCCGGGGCCGGGGCCGGCGTCACTGTTTCCGGCGCCGGGGCGGGTTCCACAGGTGCGGGCGCCGGCTGATCGGACACGGCCGGATTTATAAGATTGTTATAAATCTCCATCGCTTCCTGTGTGCCGGCAACATCACGCTGCAACAATTTGTTTTCTTCGCCCGGCAAAAACCATTTGTCCAGTTTCACCGCGGTTAACTGCATAATCGGACGAGTTCTGGCGTCCACAATCCAACGCGGCAACATCGGTGCATCGGAATAATACCACAACGCCCCCCAATAAAACACCCCCATAACCACAATACCGCGGATAATGCCAAATATTACCCCCAGAGTGTGGTCTGTGACATTCATCATGCTTTCCTGAATCTTGTCGCGCAGTTTCTGATTAAAGAATCCCACAACCAGCAAGATTACAAAAAACACGATGAAATAAGAGGACACCAGTGTTCCGACCGTAGATTCGCTTAAACCGAACCACTGTTGCAACAGGCCGTCCAACAGGGGCGAAACAAATCGCGCGGTTATCGCGGCGACAACCCACGACAGGGTTGCCACCGTTTCATATATGCCGCCGCGAATTGTGGCCCACACGGTTGACGCCAGTATGACGCCAATGTATATGTAATCAAGACTTGTCAGATTAAACATACCTTATCCCGATGTTTTCGCAGTTTGCTTATTTGCGCTTGCCCTTTTTAACCAAAACGAAGCCCAGACCTGCAACCAGAACAATCAACAGTCCCCAGAACCAAATCGTGGAATTACCGCCATCTTTTTCCGCAGCGGCCGCAGCATCAGCGGCATTATATTCTACAACAGCATTCGCGCGGTCCGCGTTGGCGGCCTTAAAACCCTCGGCATCCTTTGCCATTTTGGCCTTGTTATCAGCAGCGGCTTTTTTGTCACCGTCCGACATGTCGGCCTCTACGGCGTTACGCATTTCCTGCTGCATGAAATCGGCATACCCCTGGAAACACTTTTCACCGATAACCATTACCGGAACGCCGCCGTTGTCATATTCGCACTTGGTCAATGTTTCCTGAAATTTGGGCAGATTCGCCTCATCCATCACATTAACCTCTGTCACGGACAGTTTCGGATATTCATATATCAGGGTATTATTGATAAATTCACGCGCATGGTGGCAGTGCGGGCATGTCGGTGAATAATAGACCGTTATGTCCGCCGCAGACGCGGAGCCAACAAAAGCCAAACCCAAAACGGCCGATAAAATTGATGATTTTTTCATTTTTTCTCCTTGCTGTTAATGCTTGGATTATAAAAATCTGGCCGCGCGGGTGCAAGACCTTTTTAAACAAAATTTGCAAAATTTTCCTGTTGTGCATGCGGCGACACATACGCACAATATGCAGTATACAGAACAAGGAGAACATAAATGTTTGCATTATCCCAATTTCCGTTGCCGTACGCCCAGGACGCCCTGGCGCCGTACATCAGCGAACAGACCCTGCACTATCACCACGGGGCGCATGTTGCAACATACATAAAAAACTTAAACGATTTGATTGCTGGCACAAAATATGCGGACATGCCGTTGATTGAAATAATCCGCGAAAGCAAGAAAAACAACGACAAAAAAATCTTTAACAACGCGGCACAGGTATACAATCACGATTTCTTTTTTCACTGCATGACGCCGGATGCAAAAAAAATGCGGATACCCGTCAAAATTTCCGAGGCGTTCGGCGGCGAAGACGCTTTTCACCAGGAATTCCGCACCGCGGCCCTGTCCGTTTTCGGCAGTGGCTGGACATGGCTGGTCACGGACGGCGCCGAATATAAAATCATAACCACGGCAAACGCGGAAACACCCGTGGCAGACGGCATGCGCCCGCTGTTGACACTGGACGTGTGGGAGCACGCATACTATCTGGATTACCAGAACCGGCGCGGCGAATTCATAGACGCATTTTTGGACAACCTGGTCAACTGGGATTTTGTCGCAGAAAACATGAAAGAATAAAAAACCGGGGCGCGCCCCGGTTTTTTAATAAACATCGTATATGACGGGCGTCTTGTTTATGGTGTATATCCGCCCGCTGTTTTTACGGTTGTAAAATATGTACAGCACGTTTGATATTTCGTCCCCGGCCACCCACGGATTTGCCGTTCCCATAACCTGGCGCTGGGTATTGTATGGAAAAACGCGATGGAACGTGTTGTCAAACACACGGGTGTACGTATCGCGGAAAGACGCGCTGGTCACCATGTTCATGATTATTATACCGTCATCGGCCACGCGCGATTTTATCCGCGACATAAACTCCGCCGTGATTAGATTTTCCGGAATCTGATAAGAATTTGAATAAACATCCAATATAATCAGGTCGTATTTTTCCGGGGTGTTTTTTAAATACTGGCTGGCGTCTCGGACAACGAACTGTTTGTTGGGCGTCAGTTTGGATCGCAGAAAATGACTCTCGGAAATATCGCGCAGACGCGCCTCTATATCCACAAATGTATACTCGTTGAAATCATCGTTCAGGCCGGCCGTAAATCCGCCCGCCCCCAAAACCAGTATCTTGCGACGGCGGTCGCGCGGCATGTTGTATATAAAGTTTTCATTTATATAATTTATGTATTCGGCCCCGGCGGCATACTGCGGATAATACACAGACATCGGCAGACCGTTCATATACAGCACGCGGACGCTGTCGTTGCCCTGTACGGATATTGTGGAATTTGCATTGTTTACAATAATACCGAAATATTTTTCCTGAACCCGGTCGCTGTTTATCATTACGCACCCGGCCAGTATCAGCACTCCAACGGCAAACACATACGGCCGGGCGCGCGTTATCAGCGCCCCCATCAGCGCCAGCGCAACAATAAACATAACCGTATGATTAACCCCGATAAACGGCATCAGCGCCAGTGTTGTCGCCACAGACGCCGCAACGGAGCCTATCGTATCCCACGCCATTATATTGCCGGCATAGTTTGTGTTGTATTTATGCAATATGCGCGACAGCAGCGTCGTGTTGTATCCGAACAGAAACGGCCCCACAGACAGGAACAAAAATGAAAATATAAACGTCTGAACAACACCGCTGGTCACGCCCAACCGGTAAAGCAGCTCAAAATATTTTGACACAAACGGGAAAGACGCGGCAAAAACAGCAAAAGCCGATATTGTCAAAAAGCTGCCGGCCAGTATTCGCCGCGCGCGGCCCGCGGAAAACTTTCCGCGCGTCCCCAGAAAATACCCAAGCGACATAAATCCCATAAACGTACCCATTATAATGCTGGTAATCACGGCCGAACTGCCGACAAAAAAGGCCAGCTGGCGCAATACGACCAGTTCCAGCGCCATGCTGACAAAACCGTTTAGAAATATAAGAAAAACAAGCCACAGATGTAATTTTTTCGCCATGTAACAACCTCTCTTTCCGCGAACGCGATACTAATAAAAAAATAAAAACATGGCAACGTAATTTTTAATGCGCGTTCAACAGGCGGACGTCGTCAAATTCCGGATGCCGGCTAAACATCGCCGCCGCAAAAGGACACAGTGCAACAACCTTTCTTTTCTGGTGGCGGGCGACATTTACCACCGCCGTCACCAGCCCCAGCCCGACATGCGCACCACGGTAAGCCTCGTCCACCTCTGTATGGTCTATAATCATTTTATCCGCACCTGTCGGCACGAATGTAATCTGGCCAACGGGCCGCCCGTCACAATTTGCATAAAAACCCTGGCCGTCGTCAAACAGTATATATTCTACATCGTATGCCATAGCGTTCCCCGTTTCTTAAACAAAATTATAACACAGCCGATGCGGAACCTTTAATAGGGTTGTTATCCAAAAAGACAAGCGGGGCCGCGGCCCCGCTGTTGTTAAATTGCATCATAATTTTTACGTATAATCCCGGCACTGCGGCGCAATGCGGCGCCTTCAGCCGCGGACAGTTTCGGCCGCAATGTCGCCAGTACGCCCGCGCCCCCAACGATACGCGGCAAAGACATGGCAACCGCACCCCGCCCCGCGCCGTCGGACATACTGACGGTTAAAATGCGGCGTTCGTCGTTTGCAATGCACCGCACCAGATCAGCCACCGCCGCACCTATGCCGTCCCAGGTCGCGCCGCGGCCGCGTATTATTTCATATGCAGCGTTGCGAACGCGGTATTCTATTGTCTGGCGCGTGGCAGCTGTCAAAGGATGCTTGGTCTGGCGACAAAAATCATCCAGCGCAACCCCGCCGATACATGCCGGCGCCCAGGCCACGACACTGCTGTCGCCGTGTTCGCCCAGAACATATGCGTTTATGGACTGCGTTGATACCGACAACTGACGCGCCAGAATTGTCCGCAGACGCGCCGTATCCAGCATTGTGCCCGTACCTATCACACGCGCCGCCGGCAATTTCGCCAGCCGCCGCGCCAGCATAACCATCACGTCCAGCGGATTTGTCACGACTATTAGCTTTACATGCGCCGCATCAACATTTGCCATGACGCGTGGAATTATGTCTGAGATAACCGCCACGTTTTTATGCAGCAGGTCCGTGCGTGTTTCGCCGGGCTTTTGATTTGCGCCGGCGGCAATTATCACAATGTCAGAACCGCGCACCCCGCGGTAATTGTTTACGGCGGTAATCTTTACATCATATGAAAACGCCGCCGCATGCCCCAGGTCTTCGGCCGCCGCACGCGCGCGCAGACCATCGCGGTCAAACAAAACCATTTCCCGTGCCAGACCGGTTCCCGCCACCGCTGTGGCAACCGCGGCACCGACACTGCCTATGCCTATAATCGCTATTTTCATATTTCTCTCTCCATCTTTGCCTTTGTGTCATTATATCAAAAAACCGGGGATTTCGCCCCGGTTTTTTTTAATACGATTTTGCAACGAACACGTATTCGGGATCGGCGTCATCCAGACAACGGCGCGAAATTTTGTACTGTTCCATGATTGCATCAAATTCCGGCGCCAGTGTCAAATCATATTTCAGACGGAAAAAGCCGGTTTTACCCGCAGACAGCGCCGCGGACAATTCCGCCAATGAACCGACATTATGTATCATTTCCGCATTGCGGCGCAGAACCGCATCGTACATGTCGCGCTGCATCGCGGCCAGCATTTCACGCGCGGACGCAACGAAATCCGCAACGGCAATGGTCTGCTTTGACGCGCGCCCCAAATCACGGCGTGTAACGGTTAATGCGCCAGCATCCATTTCACGCGCACCGATTTCCACACGCAGCGGAACGCCGCGCTTAATCCATTTCCACATCTTGTCCGGGGCGCGCATGTCGCTGGTATCGGCCAAAACACGAATGCCGTGCGCCCTTAAATCATCGGCCAGCTTTTCCGCATACGCATTTAAACCCTCTGTATCATCGCCGCGCACAATGGGAATAATCACAACCTGGTACGGTGCAACCGCGGGTGGCAAAACCAGACCGTCGTCATCACTGTGCGTCATAAACAGGCCGCCCATCATTCGCGTTGACGTTCCCCAGCTGGTCGTCCACGCATGATGCAGCGCGCCGTCCGTTCCCAGATATTGAATGCCAAAAGATTTTGAAAAATGCTGGCCCAAATCGTGGGACGTGCCGGCCTGCAGCGCCTTGCCATCCTGCATAATCTGTTCCGCCGTATATGTGTGGTCGGCGCCGGCAAATCTTTCCTCAGGCGTTTTTTCACCCATGATGGCGGGGATGGCCAAAACCTCGCGCATGTAATCGCCGTACAGTTTATGCATACGGCGCGCATCCTTGTTCGCCTCGTCATGCGTTGCAAACACATTGTGGCCTTCCTGCCAGTTGAACTCCGACGTGCGCAGGAACATACGCGGACGCATTTCCCAGCGCATGACATTCACCCACTGATTTAGCTTCATCGGCAAATCGCGATAGGATTGAACCCAGCGGGACATGGCCTCGCCTATTATTGTTTCTGAGGTGGGGCGGATTATATACGGATCGGTTAATTTGGATTCCGGGTCCGGTTGCAACACGCCGTCAATCTGCTTTAAACGATAATGCGTTACAACCGCCGCCTCTTTGGCAAAGCCCGCGACATGTTCCGCCTCGCGGTTAAAAAACTCAATCGGTATCAGCAGCGGGAAATTTGCGTTTTGAACACCGACGGCCTTTATCCGCCTGTCCATTTCATCGCGCATCAATTCCCATATCGCCCAACCGTACGGCTTTACCGTCATGCATCCGCGAACCGGCGCATTTTCCGCCAAATCGGCCGCCGTTATCAAATTCTGGTACCATTCGCTGAAATTTTCCGCGCGCGTGGGTGTAATTGCTGTCTTCATTTTCTTATCTCTTTGTCTTTTAATTCCATATATTTGTCCGACACCACTTTCTGAAGTGTGGCCGCTATCTGCTTTCTGTCCATCGCCCCGAGCGACGCCGGCGGCAATACGGTTATGTCAACCCTGAAACCGCCCACAACCATTATGTGAAACAGTTGTGAAAAAGCGCTGCGTTCACGCGGCGCGCGGGGACCGGCATCCTGTTTCGCATTGTCAAAATAGGCATAGTGTGTCGCCATATCTTCGTCCGATATCGGTGTTCCGTCACGGCCGCGATACACTGTCACCATGGGCTGCACCGCAACATTTGAATTTTCAACAAAGCTAAACAGCGTGCTTTTAAAAGGCTTTACATACGCACCGTTTGTTGTCGTACCCTCAGGAAACAGGAACATGGGATATTTTACATTTTTAACGGTCTGCTGCACCACCGCCAGGGCATCCGCCGCATGTGACGGACGGCGGTCAACGAATATTACCCCGAACTTTTTTGCAACCCACCCGACAACAGGCCATGATTCCAGCTCTTTTTTTGCAACAAAGCTGCCGCCGAATGCGACCGGAAACGTTGCAATTTCAAAAATAGATATATGATTTGTTATAACCAGCAGCGGACGGTGACGGGTTAACGCCCCGAACACACGCACGCGTATTCCGGCCGTTTTTAACAGGAACCACATGAACACGCGCATATACCAGACGGAAACGCGCCCCCGCGGCAACAAAACAATCACCGGCAGCTGCAGCCCCACCAATAACCAGAACAGCGAAAATTTTACCGCCGCAAAAAACGTGTTAAAAATATTTTGTTTTCGCACCCGCGCCATAATTGTCCCCGTTAATCTGCTGTTCCACGCGTCTGAACCACGTCCCACTTTGTCACGTTGTCCGCATCGTCAAACGCAACAAACAGGTTTGTCTCAGAATAAACGTACGCATCCTGCCACCATGACATCACCCATCCGACGACAGGCAAAATCCAGTGATAGCGACCATGGCCGCGAACAGTCTTGTACTCGTAATATTCTGCGCCATCTTTTTCAAAAATCAAGTTCGGCGTTCCAAACGCCGCACGAACATCGGATTTTGTTTCAACCGGCGCCATCTGGCGAGCAATTTTCCCGCGCGACGACCCCAGTTTGGAATTGCCGACCTTTGCACTGCACCCGGCGCATAAAATCAATACCGCCGCCAGTATTGCCGCCCGTTTCATCACCGCCCCCCGCAATTTGTTATTTTTGCCGGCGCGACGTCAAAATCAACCCCGAACATGCGGCGCCATTTGTCACGCTGTTTTTGCGGAATATCCGCCGCACGATCCGACAGTTTAAAACTGTTGCGCAATGCAACGCCGTCCGCCCCAACGCGATTTTCCGCCCGAATCAAATCAAAGTGGCCGATGTAAGAAACACGCCCGGGGCGCACCGTAAAGCGGATTCGGCAATCCCCCTGATAATTTTCATCCGTTTCAACGTGCGTCGTCGTGATTGTCGTGTTTCCGGCGGACGATGTCGTCGTATAAACATACTGCAGATACAGATTTGTAACCTCATACTCGCCAATGGTCAGCATGGCCGTATCATAATCCCGCACGCCCTTTTTGGTGGACAGAAAAAACACTTCGCCCGACTGCAGGTTTTTGAACGCAATTCCGTCAGTGTAATTTTTTCCAAACCAGCCGTCATCGGAAACATTGTCCGACAAAGACACTATTACCTGGCCGCGGGCGCCGGATGAAAACAGTTCCGGTTGAAAATTATGCGTCGCGTTCAACAGATCGCCGTCCCCGGGGGTGCGCGGAAAGGCGCACGCCGCCAAAACCATCGTCAACGCATACAACGCCGTCTTTTTCATTCGCGTTCCGCCCCGTCCGCGACATCGGCGGAATCATCGCGATATTCGGCATCCGCCGCATCCTCGCGCAGCAAAAATTCAACGAACGCACCCATAACCTTCATCGGGCCGGTTACCGGGAACGATATTATCTTGCCGATTGTGCGCATGGTGCCGCCGGCCGCATCCGCATCCAAACCGGCCAGCGCGTTTTCGCGCCCCAGAAAATGCTTTTGATATGCGGGCGCAATATTTTTTGTCTGCAACATTACGAACACGTCGTATGAATTAAACGGCCCGTCTATGAACACGCCGCGGCCGAACGACGCCCCCAGGCGCAGATACCCCTTTACCAGCGGGGTCATTTCCTTTTGCGCCATATCCTTGTCAACAAAAACCTCAGGCAAAATGTTCATGCGCGACATTTTCGGATTCAAACCGTCCGCAAAATTTTCCGTTATAACACGCGCCCGCAAATTCAACGGCGACAAATGATTGTAATACAGGTATGATATTGCCTGGGCGGATGCAACCGGGTTTTTCCCAACCCACGACGCAACACCGAACAGTATCGCGATTTTATGGCGCACGACGTATTCACCCAGCCCCGCCCACAGCATTCGCATAACCAGCGCGTTTTCACGATATTCGCGCGCAACGCATGCACGGGACATTTCGGCGATATTGCCGCGCGCCTTTTTTATCTTTGATATGTCAAATTCGCTTTCCGTGTAAAATCCGCCCATTTTTTCCGCGGCATTACGGCTGATTATGCGGTATGTTCCGACAATTCGGCCCGCATGCAAAACAATCATATAGTCGGCATGGCGGTCGTATGAATCATATTCCTCGCGCAGGGCCTTTTGCTCTTCTGTGGCGGACGCCCCCTCTTCTTCTACGAACACCTCGTAACGCAGTGCGCGAACCTGTCTGCGCTCATCACGGTTGCGGGCCAGGCGAACCTCGTAATCGCGAACTTTGATAGCCATAAATTATGTCCTTTGTATGTATATAATGGGAAGAGTATCAAAGATTCCCCCCGTTCGCAATTATTATTATTTTTAATGATTTTACTGTAAAACGCAAACTTGCGAACAGGCTATTTCAATTCATCGGCCAACGCCGCGACCGCAATCGCATACCAGTTGGAATTGTTCCACTTTTTTATCCGGTAAAAATTCGGATACGTCAAATACGCACGTATGACGGGCCGCGGCTGAACATCGGCATCCATGTCCGCCGGCACGGTTGATGCGGCAGACGCGGCCGGGCCGGCGGTCGTGTCCGCGACCAGACCCGCCGTCATATCAGCCGACGGCAACGGCGCCCCGTCCGGCAACGTCACCCCCATCGCCGCCCAATCCGACAGCGTCTTTTTTACATCGCCCTTTAACAGATCATTATCAAAATCCGCCGGCACGACAACCGCGCGCACAATCCTTTCATTTTGATTCCAGCCCAGCTTGTTCAAATAATTTCCGGCACTGAACATGGCGTCGCCGACGCTGCCGATAATATCAATGTGGCCGTCGCCGTTTCCGTCCGCCCCATACATGGCCAGTGTCGTCGGTATAAACTGGAAATGCCCCATGGCGCCGGCCCAGCTGCCGCGAATCTGAGTTATGTCCAGATTGTTGTCATCGGCAATCTTCATCAGCGCCAGCATCTGCTTGCCGAAAAAGGTTTCCCGGCGCCCTTCATACATCAGGGTCAAAAAAGCATCCGTCAAACGATGTGCGGCCTTGTATTCGCCATAATTTGACTCCATCCCCCAAAAGGCCAGCATTACATGCGGCGGCACGCCATAAGTGTGCTCAACCCGTGCCAGCATGGTCGGATATTTTGCCCGCATTTTTTTACCGTTTGCAATTCTGGACGGACTGACCGTGCGGGCCAGGTACTGATCCAGGGTCAGCTTAAACTCAGACTGGTTCTTGTCGCTGCGCACAATTGACGGAATAAACGCGGGGTTCTTTAAGGCCGCGCGAACCGTTGCCTCAGATATATTTTCCGCCGCCGCACGCGTGCGCAGGTCATCCAAAATCGCATCCCAGCGTTCCATATCAAACGCGCCGCCCGCGCGCGCGGACGCACACGCACCCAACATCACAACAACTGCGCAGACGCGCAAAATTCCAACGGATTTCATATTGAAGCCCTTATGTTTTTAAAATGAGTATTTTAACCCCAGATGCAGACCGAACGATTGCCATGTCGCCTCTTTCAAAGAATTGCTGACATGTTCCGTATGCGCGGGAATCGTTTCCAGTACTGGTGCATAAACCGTTGACGTACTGCCGTCGGGGTTTGTAACCGTAACCTGTTCAAAAATCGGATTTCCGTTGGCATCCAGCGCAATGTCCGTGTATTCCGCAATGTACAGTTTACCCGGAATCTTGCCGACATGGAACAGGTTTGTATCCACCTTTAACGCCAGCTGCATGCGATCCGACAGGCGCATGTTATATTCCATTTCCGCGGCGTATGAATACGCGCCCTTGCTGCCCTCGTCCGTAAAGCTGGGGTTCTGCTGCCAGTCGTCACGCATGGGCCACGTACCCTCTGACGAATATTTCGGCAACCCGAACTGTACATAAAAGCGCAACTTGTCGGCCAGCGTCATTTGCTTTTCAATTTCCAGTCCGACGAAAAAACCACTCCACGTTGTGTCGTAAATATGCGTCGTACCCTCTACCACAATCGGACCGTCGCCGCCGATTATAACACAGTCGCCGGGCCCGACACCCCACGGCACCGTTCCCATAGACGGGTCGTAATCAACCATGTTCAGACCGCCCGACGGCAACAGCGCACCCGTACCCGGCGCCGCGGCTGACGCATCCACCAGCTTTATATCCTCAGGCGACATGCACACCTGATACAGGTCATCCGGTGCCTCCACCCCTTGCGGGAATGCATAATAGTTACCGGACGAGTCCCCGAACACATAATCACCCTTGTTCGTCATCAACGGCAGGTAAATGCCGGGATTCGGATAATAATGGTCGTTCATTTTCAGGTTGTGCTTAAATATTTCATAACCAACGGACGGCGACAGTTTCCATCCCGCAATATCCCATGCATGGTGCGCACCGATACCGAATTTAAAATGATTGGATGTTCCGGACTGATCGCCGACGGAAATTGTAAATATCCCCTCGGCCGGGTTTGATGAATCATACGGCTTTAAATCATAATCCATGGACAGTCCGCCATGTTCCAGTTTGCCGTACGCATACTGGCCATAGACAAACATGTCAAAATTACGCAGTGAAAAGTTATGCTGGGCCCCGACGTTTACCTCATTAAAAACCATGTCGTCCCATTCCAGAATGGAATTCACGCCCGTTTTAAACTCAAAATCCGCAAAGCGGCGGGAATATCCGGCATACAGGCTTGTTCTGGCCTCGCTTTGTGCGGGCATTGCGATGCCGTTCGTCGTAATTGTCCCGTAATTTGTCGGCGCCGCGGTGTTTGCGCGGGGCACCTGATATGACGTGGATCGTGTTCCCACAACCTGTTTCTGGCCGGAAGAGCCCACATATTTTGAATATCCCTGTCCGCTGTACTGATCGTAACCAACCTGGTTCGCATTCGGCCCAGCGCTTGTCTGATAATAAGAAGGCACGCCCTCGTTCGCGGCAAACGCCGCGGCAGGCATAATCAATCCACATAAAAATGCATAAAATCTTGCTTTCATTCCTTCCATCCGCGATATATACTATATCATAATAATTTAGACCTTGCAAGAAATGCATCGCCCGATACAATAACCGTCATGACCACGCCCCACAACATTTATATACACGTGCCGTACTGCATGTCAAAATGCAGATATTGCGCTTTTTTTTCATCCGCCGTGCGCCCCGATTGGGAAAAATACACGCTGGAGATGTGCACAGAAATACAATACTGGGGCCGGATTTTGAACCACGCCCCCGTACCCACAATATTTTTTGGCGGCGGCACGCCGTCATTAATGCCGGCGGATGCATTCGGACGTATTTTGGACACGGTCGCCAAATGCTTTCAAATTCAGCACGAGTGCGAAATAACGATAGAGGCAAATCCCGGCACCATTGACGCGGCACGCCTGGGCGATTTTCAGGCGGCGGGCATGAACCGCCTGTCCGTCGGGGTTCAATCCCTGAATGACGCCGATTTAAAATTTTTAGGACGGCGGCACACGGTGAACGACGCGCGGCGACTGCTGGATGCGGGACATGCGGCGAACCTGCGCGTCAGTGCCGATTTTATATACGGCCTGCCGGGGCAGACGGCGGACACGGTCGCGGCGACGTGCCGGGAAATAAACGCAATCGGACTGCGCCACTGTTCAATGTACGAATTAACGATAGAGGCGGGAACACCGCTGGCCGCCGACCGGCCCGCGATGCCGTCCAATAATGAAATGGCGGAAATGTATGACGCAATCGGGCGCACGCTGGCCATCGCCCGGTACGAGGTTTCAAATTACGCCGCCCCGGGCGACGAATGCCGCCACAATGCGAACGTATGGGACGGGGCGCCGTATATCGGCATCGGCCGCGGGGCCGCCGGCAGGCCGCTTATCAACGGCGCATGGTATGAACAAATGGGGGCCGGCGCGCAATTTACAGAATTGTCGCGTCGCGACCGCGCGATTGAAAAGGTGATAACAGGCATGCGCACAATGCGCGGCGTGGAAATGACGGCGGACGTGCGCGATGTAATCAATCATGACTTTGTGGCGTCGCACCGGAATCTGGTCATGATTGACGGCGACCGCATGCATGCAACAAATGCGGGCATATTGACTTTGGACAATTTACTGATAGAATTGATAGGTTAAGGAAATGAGAAACAAAATTCTAAACATAATCGGCATAATCGCGATGGCAGTCGCCTGTGTCGTCGTTTATTTATCAACAAGGGAGAAAGTTATGACCGCCGGAATAAAAACGGAAAACATGGACACATCGGTGCGGCCGGGTGAAAACTTTTACGACTATGCCACGCGCGGCTGGCGCAACGCCAACCCCGTTCCGGACGATTACAGCCGGTACGGCGCATTTGAAGTGCTGCATGACACCAATTTGGCGCGCGTTCGTGAAATAGCGGAAAACGACACCGGAAAGATAGGCACGCTGTACAAAATCGCAATGGATACAAACCGGCGCAACACGGAAAAGACCGCCCCCGTGCAATCATACCTGGATGCGGTGGATGAAATAAAATCCGCCGCGGATTTGCCGGCATACCTGGGGCGGATGCACCGCTATGCCGGGGCGTTCTGGGGCGACGCGGTGGCGTTGGACGAAATGGACAGCGAACATTACCTGTACAATATTTACCAGGGCGGAACGGGGCTGTCGCGCGACTATTATTTTGACACGGATGAAAAATCAAAAGAAATTCGCAAAAAATACAAAAAATTCATTGCGGCCCAGTCTGCAAATTTCGGATTAAAGATTGATGCGGAAAAACTATACGCATTGGAAGAACGCATGGCCCGCTCGTTTTCCACCAAAGAGGCGCTGCGCGATCCGCACGCCAACTATCACAAAATGTCAATAGATGAAATAAAGAAACAGTTCCCCGGATTTGACTGGGACGCGTACCTGGCGGCGCGCGGGGCCGCCGCCGCAACACATATAAACATAGGCCAGACAGCGGCAATCGCGGAATCTGTAAAAATCATGAACGACACGGACATCGGCCTGATACGCGATTACTTGAAGTTCTGTATCATACAATCGGCGGATTCCTTGCTGGACGACAAATCTTATGACATATCGTTTGATTTTTACAACCGCACCATGGCGGGCCAGAAAACGCCAAAGCCGCGATGGAAACGCGCGGTCGCATTGATAGACAATTCATTGGGCGAAGAGATAGGCCGCCTGTACGTGCAAAAATATTTCCCGCCAGAGGCAAAAAAACGCATGGAAAACCTGGTAAAAAACCTGCAGCGTGCATACGCCGATCGCATGGAAAACCTGGCATGGATGTCGGATGCGACAAAGAAGCAGGCGATAAAAAAACTAAGCGGGTTTAATGCAAAAATCGGCTATCCCGACCGGTGGCGCGACTATGGCGACCTAAAAATATCCGCGGACATTTCACTGTGGGACAACATGGTGCGTGTTGCAGAATTTGAAGACGAATTCTGGCTGCGCAAAATAGGTCAGAAAAAAGACCCCGAGCTGTGGTACATGAACGCACACGAAATAAACGCGTATTACGACCCGTCAACAAACGAAATATGCTTTCCGGCGGGCATTCTGCAGTATCCGTTCTTTGACATGGCCAGCGACGATGCGTTCAACTATGGCGCAATCGGCGCGGTCATCGGCCATGAAATGACGCACGGTTTTGATGATTCCGGCCGCAAATTTGACAGACACGGCAATCTGCGCGACTGGTGGACGGATACGGACGCCGCCGCGTTTGAAGCGCGCGCAAACGTGATGCGCAAATTCTTTGACGGGATAGAGGTCGCACCCGGCATTCACGCAAACGGTGAATTTACACTGGGTGAAAACCTGGCCGATTACGGGGGGGTAACAATCGCGTACGACGCATATAAAAAATTCGGCGCACCGTCCACGACCGCCGCGGGATTAAGTCCAGACATGCGCTTTTTCATTGCGTACGCCGGCGTGTGGGCCCAGAACATTCGTGGCGACGAAGAAATCCGTTTAACAAAAACGGATGAACATTCCCTGGGGCAGAACCGTGTTAACGGAATACTGCCACATATTGACGCATGGTATGACGCGTTTAACATAACGGCGGATGACAAAATGTATCTGGCGCCGGACAGTCGCGTGAAACTGTGGTAAAAAAACATCCCGCCATACGGCGGGATGTTTTTTTACGAAACCGGCGAAACCTGACATGCAAAACAGAGCGTCGCACCAATACCCGAAGTTGAACTTGTACTGCTACCAGAATAACATGTTTTTGTGGAAGCGGAACATGAAGTGTATTCCATTTTATAGTTGCCGGTACTGTCACTGCTTGTGGTGTTGGAACGACTGCACGTACTGCCGCTTAATGTCCAGCCGGTCGGGCAATATAGGCTTGTATTCCCATTTGGACAAGCATACTTATAACCACGGTTACACACCTCTGTAGTGCCGTCACACAATGTAGCTGACACCACAGATCCAAATGCCGACAATGGCGCCACTATCACGATTGCCGAAAAAAAAGGAACGATAAAGTTAGCTTTTTTTATTTTTACAAAAAACTTAGATTTCCGCATGATTTTGTCCCCGCGTTTTATGCCTAATTAAACTGTTGGTTTTTTAGGCATATATTTATACAGTTTTATATTACCGTTTTTATGTTTATGGCGCAAGTATTTTATAAAATAAAAAAACCGGCAAATGCCGGTTTTTTTATTTTGAAACCCGCTTTCTGAATTCTGTGCACGGACGAAATGTTGCAACACGCCGCGCCGATATTATGGCCGGTTCCCCGGTTTTGGGGTTGCGGCCCTGGCGCTGGGCCTTTTGCAATATCTTAAAGCTGCCGAAACCGGCGAATTTAACCTCTTCGCCGTTTATCAAAGACTGCTCTATTTCATCAAATATCAAATCCACCAGTTTATATGCATCCGTCGTTGTTAATCCAAAACGTTCGCGCAGGCGGTTTGCAAAATCAATTCTTGTTACTGTTGCCATCTTTACATCCTTATCAGTGCCGCACCCCATGTCAGGCCACTGCCAAACGCGGGGTATAATATTAATTGTCCTTTTTTTATAATACCGTTGTCCAACGCGTAACTTAACGCCAATACGCCGGACGCGCCGCTGGTATTCGCATGCTTGTCCACGGTTACCAGTATTTTTTCAAGCGGGAACCCCAAACGCCCGGCCCCGCTGTGAATAATGCGCAGATTTGCCTGATGCGGCACAATCCAATCCACATTATCCGCCGTGATGCCGGCATGTTCCATAATATACTGGGCGGCATCGGGCATCAGTGTCACCGCTTTCTTATATGTTTCCGGGCCGTTCATTGCGATTTTGTGATCCGGCGTTCCGTGCAGCATGTCAAATTCGCGTCCATCGGCCATTACAACCGTATCAATAATGCCGGAATAACCGGATGACGAATGCTCAAAAATCATGGCGCCCGCACCGTCGCCGAACAATACGGCCGTACTGCGGTCGTTAAAGTCAATAAAGCGCGTCATCTTTTCCGCACCAATCAGCATTATGCGCCGATGCATCCCGGCCGCAAAAAAGCCGCGCGCGCAGTGCAACGCATATATATACCCGGTGCACGCCCCGCGCACATCAAACGCCGGCTGATTTTTTGACGCCCCCAGGCGTCCCAACACCTGAACCCCGACGGACGGAAAATCCAGTTCCGGCGACGTTGTTGCGCAAATCACCATGTCAATGTCGTCAATACCGATGCCGGCGTTATCCAGCGCGCGGCGCGCGGCGACAGCCGCCATGTCAACAACCTCTTCGCCATCCGCGGCAAAGTGACGCTCATGCATGCCGGTACGCTGAACAATCCATTCGTCCGTGGTGTCCATAATCCGCTCAAAGTCATGATTTGTCATGATTTTCTCAGGCAAATAAGAGCCGTATCCAATCAGTCTGCTTCCCATAACCTTTCCTTTTTCCGGGCGTATTATACAAGGCGAGATTACAACTTGCAATATTAAAATCAGAGGATAAAATACAAGGACGGTTCCCATAGTTCAACAGGATAGAACAAATTCCTCCTAAGAATTAAATCCGGGTTCGAGTCCTGGTGGGAACGCCAGTTTCCGGCACATGTCAAACAACGACATGTTTCCCATCATTTTTAATTTGCATTCCGTGCATGCGACTATATAATTAGCGGACACATGAAAAACAAAGCTGTAAAAATAGGTTTGATTGCATCAGTTCTGCCGCACATATTTTGCTGCGGTCTGCCGATTGCACTGTCAGTTATCGGCCTGATTGCACCGGACGCCGCACACTTTCATATTATTCCGCACTGGATGGAACCGTGGATTTTTGTATTTTCTGGCGCGATGCTGGCCCTGTCGTGGTATCTGGTAATGCGCGAATGCCGGTGCGCGTGCGAACACTGTCACGGTGCGCCCGCCCACAAAACACAAAAAATCATACTGGCCGTTATAACAATAATTTTCTGCATCAGCATTATTCTGCATTTGGCGGCGCACAGTTAATAAAAAGCGGGGCCACGCCCCGCTTTTATTTCACCCCGATTTCTGTCAGCCATGCGTCTATGCCATCAGAGGTCGCATCATCGCCATACACGGCATAGCCCTGTTTGTTGGCAGCGCCTGACGTCAATTTTTCAATGTCTGCAAACGATGTGCCGGCACCGCCGCCGCCATGCGACACAAACGGCGCACCAGTTTTTCCACTTAACGAATTTTGTGTTAAAAACGTACGAACCGGCGACGACATTGTCCCCCACCATATGGGCGTTCCGATTAACACGGTGTCATACTGCGTCAAATCAGGAACATCATTGATGGGCGGCAGCGTTCCGTCCGCTATCTCTTTTTTTGCAACCTCTGTCATGGGCGTGTATTCGGCCGGATAATAATCCGCATCGGCCGTCTTTATTTCAAATATATCGCCGCCGGTCGCCGTCTGAATCATCTTGGCCACCGCTGCGGTGTTGCCGGAACGCGAATAATACGCGACCAGTGTTTTTGCATCGGCCGCACCGCACGCGGCGACTGCAACTCCACATATTGCCATTGCCAGTTTTTTCATTTCTCTCTCCTTTTTGTTTTTATTATTTATCCAAATCAACCAGTTTGTATTTGCGACTGCCCAGGTTATGTTTTTCCGCGGCCTCTATTGTGCGCAGGCCGTTGCGCTCTGCAATTCTGTTAAGCAGTGCCGTATTGTTCGGCGCCGCAGTAATCATGTCTATGCCCGCCTGGTCTATGGCGACAGGATCGGTTGACACCAAAATTCCTATATCATGAATATCGGGTTCCGCCGGGTTCCCGTTGCAGTCGCAGTCAATACTGATGCGGTTCAAGACGTTGATATACAGCATGTTGTCAGGCCCGACATAATCAATCACGGCCGCGGACGCATCCGCCATGGAATCCAAAAACGCATCCTGCTGGCCGCCCCACGGATTATCCTTGCTGGTGCCGCCGGAATGAATCCATGATTTTCCCATTCTGCTGGCGAATCCGATTGAAATGTTTTTTAACGCGCCGCCATATCCGGCCATGGCGTGTCCCTTGAAATGAGACAGAATTATATACGACGGATAATTTGCAAAATGGGTCCCGACGTAATTTTCCGATATGCGCAAAGGATTCGGCACAGGAATCGCCATGCTGCCTTCTTCATCCTGAATATCAACAGGTGCGACATCTAAGAATCCATGTTCACGGATTACCTGCCAATGTTCATCACTTTGCGCACGGCGGCCGTCGTATGCGGTGTTGCACTCAACAATGGTGCCGTTTACATCCTTTATCAAATCCTTGATTAATTCCGGCCGCAGATAATTGCTGGCCGGCGGTTCACCCGTTGACATCTTTACCCCAACCGGGCCCGCCGCAGGCCGCCACCCGGACGCCTTGTACGCCCGCACCAATCCCGCCGGCGATATGTCACGCGTAAAATATACTGTTGGCACTTTTGACTCCTTATACTTATACACACCAAATACGAGGGCCGCCAGAATGGCCGCCGCCGCACCTAAAAAAACTATTTTCTTCATTATGATTTCCTCCCTTGATTTTATTTATTATAAATCCTAGACTTAACTCTAACGCAAGAGGTTTTTTTATGAAAATAGGCGAAGTATCCAAAATAACAGGATTGTCTGAACACACGCTGCGCTTTTACGAAAAAGCGGGCTTGCTGCGCAATGTTGCAAAACGACGCGGCGGCGTGCGCGATTACGGGCCGGGTGATTTGGACGCGCTGGGGATAATAGAATGCCTGAAAAAATCCGGGATGCCGTTGGCGGATATTAAACAATTTATGGAATGGTGCGCAATGGGCGACGAAACGATTGATCAGCGATACAACATGTTTCTGGAACGGCGCCGCGCCGCACGCGCCCGCATGGCCGAACTAACCAAAATGTTAAAGATAATAGAATTTAAAATAAACTATTACGACCGGGCGCGCCGCGCGGGAACACTGGCGATATACGCAAAGGAAAAGCCGAAAATGCCGGACTTCTTTAATTAGCATGCGGTCCGATTTCTTACCTATGCATGCAGGTCGCTTGATATGCTATCATGCATGCATAGCAAAACAGGGGAATACAATGCCGTTGATAAAGGGGTGCAGCCGCCGCGCAATTTCTGAAAACATACGCACGGAAATCCGTGCCGGCAAACCCCACCGCCAGGCCGTGGCAATAGCGTTGTCAACAGCGGACAAAAATGCATACAAATGCGGCCCACGAAAAAAGAAGGCATCTGAAAAGAACAAATAAAAACGCGTCCGTTCGGGCGCGTTTTTTCTAAACAAACTTTTCCGGAACCAGGCCGCACAAAGATTTCCATATGCGGCGGAACACGGATGTATCCGGACTGCGCCGGTATGTACGCGGCGCGGCCTCGCCCGTGCGCCACCCGGTCCAACGGGTTGAATTGCCGTCCATGGTTACATGCCACGACGTCACGGTATCGCCGATAATCATGTCACGCAGCTTTTTTGCAAATTCCGGACTTTCAAATATCGCAACATTTTCCGTGTTGAAATATGCGCTGCGCGGATCCAGATTAAAGCTGCCTATCCATGAAATATCGTCGTCAAAAACGATAGTCTTGCTGTGCAGTACGGAAAAACTGGACTGCTTGCGTTCGCGATCATGTTCCTTGCCGCGCAGATTTTCCGCACTTAACATAAACTCGTAAACATCCGCACCGGACGCAATCAGCTTCTTGCGATATTTTTCCCATTTTGCGTACACAGTCGGGGCATTAGTTGACGCCAGAGAATTTGTAACAATGGTCATGTGAACACCGGATTTTTCCTCTTTCATCATGTGTTCCAATCCGCCCTGGCCCGGCACGAAATAAGCCGCGGACAAATACACCTCGCGCTCGGTATCATCCCACAGACGCTGCAGTGCGGTTATTATCTCGCCCCGGTATTCCTGCTTTTGCGCCATGGTCATTTCCACCTTTTCCGGCGGATCGGCCAGGAATTTTCCACGCCCCCAGCTAAAATCAAAATTCTTTGCGTTATATTCACGCTGAGCCATCGTTATGATTTTATTATAACGCTTAACCTCTTCGGCGCTTTTACGCTGAATCTCTGCGAAATTCTGTTCCAGTTTCTTTAATGCCTTTTTTGATTTTGCCTTTGGGAACACGGATGCCGGTATGGACAGATGATGCTGCCAGTACTGATTAAAGCTGTCCGTTGCATATCGGGTCATATCCCCTAAAAACAAGACGTCCGTATCGGAAAAGTTTGACGCCGTTTCCGGATAAAAATAGTTACTGCCCACATTGCGGCCGCCAGTTATATACGCAACATTGTCAACAATGAACAGCTTGTTATGCATACGGGAATTCAAACGGTTGAAATCCATCAGGAACTGCGGATAATACAGAAAACGCGACCGGTTGGCAACAGTGTTAAACACCTTAACCTCTATATTCGGGTGCTGATTTAATAGCATTACGTCAACAATATCGGATTTTGTTCCGTAATCATCCAACAGAATTCTGACCTTAACCCCGCGGTCGGCGGCATTTTTCAATTCACCCACCAACACCTTTGACGAGAAATCGTTACTGTATATGTACGTCTGCAGGTCAATCGTCTTGGTCGCCATGCGCGCAAAGGCCGCACGTATAACAAACGCGGACACCCCGTCGTCAATCAGTGTGGCGCCACTGACCCCGGGCGTGGCCAGTTCTTTGGCATAACGGCGCGCAATGGGCGTCTGCATCGGGTCATAGTCAAAATCGGCGGCCGTTATCTTTGGCACATAACCGTCCAGGCGCCTATCCTGGGTGGTTGTCGGCACAGTAGTACATCCGACCAACGGCAATGTAAAAACAATCAACGAAACTTTTTTTAACAAGGCCAAAATAGAATCCTTTTTTCCTGGGGCTAATTATATTACAAATTATTCCGATTTTACAAGCCAAATCCGCTTTTTTCGTTTGCATGAAATATCCAACTATGATAAAATTAGTTGTAATAGAAGGGAAGATTTCGCGATGAAAAGATTAATTGCCGTGCTTAGTGGTTTGCTGGTTTTACCCGCATTTGCTGAGGTTGCGCCCATTTTTTATGAAGAGGCAATAGAATATTCCGACATGGAACCGTCTGATATGACGGATGCGGAAATTCCCGTATCTGACAATTTGGAAACAAATGTCGCGCCCCAGCCGGCGGCTTTACCGGTGGCGGCAAACGCACGCAACGCAACCGGACGCACGTCAACGACTTCACGTGCGGTGGCATCCGGCGGCACATCCATTGCGCCGGTACGCAACGTGACATCGCGCGGCACAACCACACGCAATGCATCCGCGGCACGCACCACAACCGCCGGCGCGTCACGCGCGGCATCGGCGCGCGCAACGGTGTCACGCCCGACCGCAACGGTTGCGGGCAACGCAAACACATCCGTAACACCGCGCCGCGCCACAGGTACGGCAACCGCCGCACGCACGGCCCGCGCGGCGACAAATTCATCAATAGTTCAAACGGATACAGTAAACACGCCGCTGTACACGGGGCGTGTGGGCGTGCGCACATCCGGCGTTACATCGCGGGTTCCCACAATCCGCATGGCGGGAACAACAACGGAAACCGCCGCCACCACGACCAGTGCCGCAACCACAACATCGGACATGGACGAACTGGCCCAGGTAACCGATTTCTGCAAGGCACAGTACACACAGTGCATGGATAATTTCTGCAACGTTCTGGACGACAACCAGGGCCGCTGCAGCTGCAGTGTGAATCTTAAAAACTACGCCACCACAGAGGCCGCACTGAAACAGGCGACCGAGGACCTGCAGGATGTTGCGCAAAAGATTCAATACATCGGACTGTCCGGTGACGAAATAGAAACACTGTTTAATCAGACAGAGGCCGAACTGGCCATGCAAAAAAATTCCGACAACACTCAGCTGAAAAACGATTTGGACAGAATCAAGGGGCTGATTGTTGACGTAAAAAGCGGCACAGCGTCCGCAACGGACACAGGGCTTAGCCTGGATTTGTCCGGCCTGTTGGACTTTACGATTTCCAGCACCGGATTTGACCTGTCGTCAATATTCGGCGGCACCGCCAACACCAGCAGTATCAGCAACCAGCGCGGCGAACAGCTCTATAAAACGGCGACCGCACGATGCAAGGCGTCCGTGTTAAACACATGCGCGGCCCAGGGTGTTGACATATCGCTGATAACGAACGCGTACGATTTGGAAATAGACAAGCAGTGCATACAGTACGAGCGCAGTCTGACAGAAACAAACACACAGATGGCCTCAACGGTGCGCAACGCGAAAAGCGTACTGCAAAAGGCGCGCCTGATGGTGGCCCAGCAAAAGAACCAGTACGACCTGCGCGGGTGCGTAAACGCGCTGGACACATGTATGCAGGATGACTTTGTCTGCGGCAGTGATTATGAAAACTGTCTGGATCCGACCGGCAAATATATTGTAAACGGCAAAGTGGTTTCCGGCAGCATGCCCGGTGAATCCGGCGTAACCGCATCAAGCGGCACAGTGAATTCCGGCATATACTCTGTATGGAACTATGATTCAAACAAAAACGTTTGGACCGACGGCAATATTACCGAGTATATAGACAAAAATGTAACAGCCAAGGCCCCGACAGCCACTTCATCGGATATAATAGAATATCTGCGTGCCAAAATAGGCTATGTTGACACAAACGGAAAAAACAACGGTATGTGCGTATCCGTATTGAACAAGTGCCAGGATTTGACATACGACAGCCGTAAAAATGGCAAAAAATTTATAATGGACAACAACGTTGTAAAGGAATATTTGCAGCGCACACTGGTGCAGATAAAGGCGCAGCAGGACAAGGTTCTGGCCGACTATGCCGACGCATGCGTTACGGATGTGGCGTCATGTCTGTCGCAGAACAATTATAATTTCAGCGGAACCACTTCCAGCACCAACACCCCCAGCGACATTGCTATCAAGGCTTGCATGCCCACTATTAAAACCTGTATGAGCGTTACGGGCAACAACGCAAGTGACAACGACAATGCCATAAAAACTTGGCTGGATTTAGCTATTGGCACAAGCTATAAAATGACAAAGACCCGTTGTTTATCCATTGAAAACGCACAATGGGATGAAAAACTTGAGCAGTGCAAATTGACTGTGGACGGCAACTCCTTTATATACAGAGATACACTAGGCTCATTCCAGGGTTCGTCTGTAACCATGACAACATGTAACAATTTAAGTGGAGCCGTATGGAATACGGCAACACAGTGTACCATTACTCCTAAATAAAATCCGGCATAGCCGGATTTTTTATTACACCGCCATTTGCCGCCTTTCCAGATTGCCACGGTCATCACGCTATGCAAAACGACAAAAAAAGAGGCCCACACGGCCACTTTATTCTGAAATCTTTAAATTCGGGCGCGATTTTCGCAGATTTTCCAACGCCCGCATTTGCGCGGCATGAAACGCGGCCGGCGCCCAAATCTGAAAACTGTTACCACGGCCGACAAACACCGCACTGTCCGTTATTCCGGCGTGATGCAACATATCCGCCGGTATTATTATACGCCCCGCCACATCAAACGCCAGCGGCCGCGCATCGGCAAACAGCATCGCGGACAAATCGTCCAAATCACTGTCATAAACGCCCATTTTGTCCGCGGCGGTGGCCATGGCCTGCATCCGGGACATTGTTACACCCTCTATACAATTATGGGTAAACGAGCGATATAAAACAACACCTGCAAATTTATCACCCGCCACGGAAGCCCGGAAAGACGCCGGGACAGATATACGGCCCTTTGTATCCAAACGATTTTCATAAGATGAGAGAAACAATGACATTTTATGTTCTTGCCGTTTATGGGCCATTGCCCGACGTTTCCGTTCTTCAAAACGAAATTTAGCACGCGCCTTTACGCTTGTCAATGACATATTATAATAAATTTATGGTATTTCATGCCACACTATGACAAATCAATATTTTTATAAATAAAATACAAATAAACATATTTTCCGCTTGACCTGCGATTCGTTTTTGTTCTATGATTCGTGTATAGACAAGAGAAAAAGAAACCAAAAGCCCAGAAAACCGCTAAAAAAACCGGAATTCTGCCAAAAACAAAACAAAAGGAATAAAATTTAGCTCAAAAATTGTAAATACCTGAGTAAATACATACTTGAGCCTAATTTTTGGCCAAAATCCAGCAAAGGGGGGATGCAAATGGCAAAAAATATTAAAGAAATAATGATTGCCTTAAACAAGGTTTTAACAACAACCGTTTGGGTTAACGAAGAACGCCAGATTATTTCCCTGTCGGACGAGCTGCAGATTGGCCACGGCAACGCACCGCGCACGATAGAAGATTTGCCGCGCAAATCACTGGTGGGGGCATATGTATCCCTGCAGATTCGCACGGATAATTTTGACACCGCGGCCGAGGGCCTGGATACAAAAACACTGGCGCTGCGGGTAAAGGAAATGGTATTCGCAGAGGCTAAAAAGATTATAGACGCCGAAGATGCATCAAAACGCGGCGTCGCCATGGCTGCATAACCACATGCGGTTTCATGGGCACAGTTTCCGAGAAATCGGAAGGAGAGGAGCAACCGGCGGCAAGTAATTGCCGCCGGACTGTTTTTTATTGTTTACGCGTATCGGTCATATGTCTTGCGCGCATTAATACATATCCATAGTGCGCCAGACGATGCACCATATTGTCCGGAATCGGCAGTTTGCCGCCCTCATATTTAGCCAAAGTTTTCCGATCAAGCCCCAGCATTTTTGCCGCATCACGCATGGGGATGCACGCACTTTTGCGGGCGCGTTGGAATTCGTGTCCGATATGCCGACATTCTATTAAAACCGTTTTCATTTTTTCCTCCATCGTTTTTTTAATTAAAAACACCGCCGTGATTAGGGGCGGTTGGAGGTTAAGAACTACAATAGTGCTGCTTATTCATATATATCACAGCCCTCCAACCGGTTGTGGAGTTTTTTTATGTATTGGAGGTTCTTACACCTCACACCGGGTATAACCCGATGCATTAAGTATTATATCAGGAATATGGACAAAAGCAAATATTTACCGGCCTGCCGCGGACTGTTCATCCATAAAACCAACGCCGCCATATGGCGGCGTTGGTTTTATGCGACAAAATTATTCAAAATAACATTTCTGTTTATAAGAATACGAACCGGTGCTGTCTGACGAACTGGCCCCCGCCGCTATCCAGCACGTACCCCGTGTACTGTTACCGAATTTATCGTTGTCCCAATCCTCTAAGTCGGGGTCAGACGTACCCGCAACACCATCCGTATATGTGCATTTTGTGCATCCGCTGCTGCTGGTGCTGGGGGAACCGTAATAGCCTGCCCGGCATCTGTATTGTGTTGTTTTTGTGCATTGCGCAGTGCCAGAGCTGCAACTGCAACTGCCGACGGTACGGCTTTGGTGCGTACTGCTGCCGCTGACGTTGGTCCAGGCACTGGTCGTGCAGTTATTGCAATAACACTCGCACGTTGTATATTTAATACTGGCACCGTTGCTGCAGGTTGTGGTTGACACACTGTGTTCCCGTGGCGTCCAACCGTATTGACAAGATGTTTCCGATATTAACTTGCCATATGAATTTGAGCCTGTCTTGTAACAGCTTGTTGTTGTTGTAGACGCCATACCGCTTGTGGGACTTAGGATGGATGCAAAACTCGTACTAGAAGAACAATAAGAAGAACTAACCGATGTACAATTATATGCACCGTGCGCCATGCCTGTTATTAATATCGCCGAAAATAAACCACCGGTTTATTTAGGCATAAAATCGGGAGTATACAAATGCAGATTTCTGGGATTTTTTCAAAAATAAAAGTTGCCGTAAAAACCGGTGGTTTATTTTCGGCAACCTATATGTCCGTTATCATAATAATTTTAAAATATCCGCGCAAGAAAAAAACACCCGAATTCGGGTGTTTTTGTTTGTTAAACAGATTGCTCTTCTTTTAATTTGTCACGAATTGACGCAACCGATAATGCACTCGCCGCAATCGCATCGTTTAGATTCGCATTACTTAAACTGTATGCGTAACGAATGGAATTTGCAAAGGCCAGCGCATCGCTGTTGCCGTGGGTTTTTACAGAAAAACCCTTTAACCCCAGAAACGTGGCACCCGCATATGAACGCGGATCTATCTTATGCTTTAAACGCTTAAACACATGAACCAGGAAAAACGCCCCGATTATCGCCAAAACGGATTTCTTGAAATTTTCCACCACAACGCGCTTTATCAGGCGGGCGGTACCTTCAACCGTTTTTAATACGATATTGCCTGTAAAGCCGTCTGTAACAACAACCTGAACGTTGCCGGCGCTGATATCCGTCCCCTCTACAAAACCGATATATTCATACGGTAACGCGTCCTTGTTCGCCATCAGAACCTGATTCAAATGACGCAGGGTTTCATTGCCCTTGGTGTCTTCTTCACCGATGTTCAACACCCCCAGTTTTGGCCGCGGCATTTTGCCGATTTCTTCGGCATACACACTGCCCAAAATGGCAAAATCAAACAGATTTTCCGCATCGCATTGAACATTTGCACCCAAATCCAGCATCACAACGCGTGAATCACCACCACCGGACGGCAACATTGTCGTAATGGCCGGCCGCGATATACCGTCAATCGTTTTTAACGCCAACTTTGACAGCGCCATCAAAACACCGGTGTTGCCGGCACTGATGACAACGCCGCTGCGCCCTTCGCGGACATCTTTTATCGCCATGTACATTGACGTATCCTGGGCATGGCGGATAACATCACGAACCTTGTCCGTGGCGCGTATGGCGCCGGGCGCATGAATAATTTCGCAATTACGTGCAACGCGCGGATATTTTCCGGCCAGTTTACGCAGTTTTTTTTCATCACCAAAAACGCGGAAAAACACATCCGCATCGGTGTTTTGATACAAAAACTGATTCATGCCGCCAAATACGGCAACCGGTCCCCGGTCACCACCCATGGCATCAATAGCAATAATTTTCTTTTCAGATGACATATCGTATTAAAAAAGCAGACAGGGTGCATGCGCGCCCCAATCTGCCCTTTTATCCCTGTTACATATTATTTTGCACCGCAGGCCGCGCAAATATGATGCGGACGTTTCTTTTCACCGCATGATTTGCATACGGTTGACGGCATTACAGACAGCGCATCGTGCGAGCGACGCTGTGCACTGCGGGCCTTGCTTGTCTTACTTTTTGGCGTTGCCATTTTGAATCCTTTTATTTTCTAACGTTGTTATATTTTATTTATTTCCCCCGCATTTGCAAGGAAAATTTAACCCCGCCCCAACCGGCATGCGGATTTTCCCCCGCACACCGGTCGCGGCCGGATTCGGACTTAGATGTCCAGCAGCTGCTGATGGGCGGCACCTTCGCGGGCCAGCTTTTCCGCCTTTTCCTCTTCGCGGGCGATTTCGCGAACGCGGCGAACATACGCACCCGTTCCGATCGGAATCAGACGGCCCACGATTAAGTTTTCATTAATACCGACCAGCTTATCCGTTGCACCGGAAATCGCCGCATCAACCAGAACCTTGGTCGTCTGCTGGAACGATGCGTTGGATATAAATGAACGCGATGTCAACGACGCACGTGTCAGGCCGACCAGAACCTGTGACGCCTCGGCCGGTTTGCCGCCATCGCGCAGTGCGCGCGCGTTTTCTTCTTCAAAGTCAACACGGTCTACAACCTGGCCCATCAAGAAGCTGGTGTCGCCCGGATTTGTAATTTCCACACGACGCGTCATTTCACGTATCAAGATTTCAATATGCTTGTCGTTGATTACCACGCCCTGCAGACGGTAAACCTGCTGAATCTGTTCAACCATAAATGTCGCCAGAGCCTTTTGTCCCAGTATGCGCAGAATATCCTGCGGAACCGGGTCGCCGTCAACCAGCTTGTCCGCCTTGCGGACGGTGTCGCCACTGCGCACCAACAGATTTGTACCCTTTGGAACCGCGTATTCAACAGGCGCGGTGCCGTCGTCCGGCTCAATGCGAATAATGATTTTGGATTTTGCATCCTCCAGCTCAATCGTGCCGTCAACCTCAGCCAACAGCGCCGGGTTTGCAGGACGACGAACCTCCAGCAATTCGTTAACGCGCGGCAGACCGCCGGTAATATCGCTGGTGCGCTTTGTCTGAACAGGGATGCGTGCCAGAACGTCACCCGCCGCAACCTTGTCGCCGTTCGCAACATTCAATACAGAGTAAATCGGCAACAGGTATTCCGCAATCTTTTTACCGCCCAGAGACAGAACATTGCCCTTGTCGTCAACCAAGGTAACCGCCGGCTTTAACGCCTTTTTGGTGTTTGTCTTCCAGTTGATAACCTTGCGCGAAACAATGCCGGTCATGGAATCAACCTCTTCCTGGTACGATACGTTTTCAACCAGGTCGTTAAAGTTCACAATACCGTCTTTTTCCGCAATGATTGTGTTGGAATACGGATCCCATTCCGCAACCTTGGCGCCTTTTTCAACCGTATCGCCGTCGTTTACAATCAGCATGGACGCATACGGCAGGGCGGCCGTAAACAAGGCGGCCCCTTTGTCGTCAACAACTGACAATTCACCGTTGCGCGACAGCACAACAACACGCCCAGCGGAATTTTTAATCGTGTTTACACCGGACAGCTTTATCTTACCGGCGACGGGAACCTCTATAAAGTGGCTTTCCGCACCACCGGCCGCAATACCACCGATATGGAACGTACGCAGTGTCAACTGGGTACCGGGTTCGCCGATGGACTGGCCGGCGATAACACCGACCGCTTCGCCGACATGAACCAGCGCATTGCGCGACAAATCCATACCATAGCACTTTGCGCACAGACCGTCGCTGCAGCATGTCAGCACACTGCGCACATCAACACTCGGCAGACCGGATTCGTTAATCTTTTTCGCCAACGTTTTGGTAATCAGACCGTCTTTGGGAACAATCACTTCCTTGGTAATCGGATGAACAATGTCGTGCGCCGCGGTACGGCCCAAAACAACATCCCCCAGAGCCACGGACAGGGTTGAACCCTGGTATACCGGCTTTGCCGTGATGTATTCCGTCGTGCCACAGTCATGTTCCGTAATAACCGTATTCTGAGCCAGTTCAACCAGACGGCGTGTCAAATAACCAGCGTCAGCCGTTTTCAACGCAGTATCCGACATACCCTTACGCGCACCGTGGGTGGACGTAAAGTATTCGGCCATTGTCAAACCTTCCTTAAAGTTGGATATAATCGGAACCTCAATAATGGAACCGTCCGGCTTCTGCATCATGCCGCGCATACCGGCCAACTGCTGAATCTGGGTTTTTGAACCACGCGCGCCGGACAAAGCCATCATCAAAATGGAATTCCAGTTGTCGCCCGATGTCTTGCCCAGTGCGGCGTATGCCAAATCACCCAGCTTGTCCGTTGTTTTCTGCCACAGGTCAATCAACTTGTTGTGACGTTCGCCGCCGGACAGCAAACCGTTTTGATACTGCTGCTCAATTTCTTCGGCCGCTTTTTCGGCTTTGTCTATCATTTCCTGCTTTTCCGCCGGAATTACAATATCGTCAAAACCGATGGAAATACCACTGCGAGCCGCCTGTTCAAAACCGGTGTTTTTAAGCGCGTCCGCCAACAGAATGGTGTCCTTGTCGCCACAGCGTTCATACGTTGTCGCCAACAGCGCCTTGATTTCCTTAACCGGCATGACCTTGTTTACCAAGTCAAACGGCATGTTGTCCTTTTTCGGCAACAGTTCGCCCAAAATCATGCGGCCTGCGGTCGTCTTGTACGTCTTGCCGTTGATACGTGCGATAATCGGCGTATGCAGCGTAATGGTCTTGTTTTCCAGCGCCAGCTGAACTTCATCCATATTTGCAAAACGCGGCGATTGGTCCGTATGTTCGCCATTAATCAGCGATATGTAGTACACGCCCAGCACCATGTCCTGTGACGGCACAATCATGGGTTCGCCACTGGCCGGGGACAAAACATTGTTTGAAGACAGCATCAGTGTGCGCGCCTCCAGCTGGGCCTCCAGTGAAATCGGGACATGAACAGACATCTGGTCACCGTCAAAGTCGGCGTTAAAGCCCTTACATACCAACGGGTGCAGACGTATCGCCTTGCCTTCTATCAAAACCGGTTCAAACGCCAGCAAGGACAAACGGTGCAGTGTCGGCGCACGATTTAACAATACCGGATGCTGATAAATAACCTTTTCCAGAATTTCCCAAACAATATCTTCGCCGTTTTCAACCATCTTGCGGGCGGTTTTCAGCGTGTTTGCATAATCACCGGCCAACAGGCGCGCATACACGAACGGCTTAAACAGTTCCAGCGCCATTGTTTTCGGCAAACCAACCTGATGCAGTTTCAGGGACGGCCCGGAAACAATCACACTACGACCGGAATAATCCACGCGCTTACCCAACATGTTCATACGGAAACGACCGGATTTACCACGCAAAGAATCAGACAAAGATTTCAGCGGGCGGCGGTTCTGGGACACCATCGGGCGCGCCTTGTGACCATTGTCAAACAGGGAATCCACCGCTTCCTGCAACATGCGCTTTTCATTGCGCACAATGATTTCGGGCGCGTGCATTTCCATAAATCTTTTCAGACGGTTGTTACGGATGATAACGCGACGATACAAATCGTTCAAATCAGACGCCGCAACATGACCCGCATCCAGCGTTACCAACGGACGCATATCCGGCGGAATAACCGGAATAATATCCGGCAGCATCCACGCCGGATCCGTTTTGGAATCCAAAAACGCCTCAACCAATTTCAACTGCTTAATCAGGGCCTTGCGCTTTGCCTCTGACTTTGTTTCCTGCAATTCCGCACGCAGACGGGTGCGTTCGTCGCCCATATCCAGGTTCGCAATGATACTGCGCACGCCTTCGGCGCCGATACCGACGTGAAACGCGTCCGCACCGAATTCTTCAACCGCGGCCTGGTATTCATCCTCGCTGATGACGTCGTATTGCTTCAGGTTGGTCAACCCCGGTTCAATAACAATATACGCATCATATGAAATAACCTGTTCCAGCTTTTTCTGCGGCAGATTGTTCAACAACGTTGCAATCTTGCCTTCACGCAGGAACCATGTGTGTGCAACCGGCATCGCCAGTTTTATGTGGCCCATGCGTTCGCGGCGAACAGAGGACGGGCCGACCTCTACCTCGCACTTTTCACAAATAACACCACGGAATTTTATACGTTTGTATTTTCCGCATGCACATTCATAGTCTTTTACCGGGCCGAAAATTTTCTGGCAGAACAGACCCTCGGCCTCTGGCTTCAATGAATGATAGTTTATTGTTTCCGGCTTTTTTACCTCGCCATGTGACCAGGACAGAATTTCTTCCGGCGATGCGATGGTAATGCGCAGTGCGTCAAACTGTTCTTTTGTTTCAATTTGTCCGAATATCTTCTGCAACATATTTGTCATATATTTTGCTCCTTTCAAGTCGCTT
Source organism: uncultured Alphaproteobacteria bacterium (assembly GCA_949878575.1). Classification (GTDB taxonomy): domain Bacteria; phylum Pseudomonadota; class Alphaproteobacteria; order Rs-D84; family Rs-D84; genus Enterousia. Next base: position 267,863 of record CATLAX010000002.1, read on the forward strand.
TCACAGTAATGTCGCGCACGCCGCGCGGGGTGGACTTTCGCCCCCGCGCGGCTGCCGCCGTTGTTAGTCTAATTTCTTTGGCGTCATTGCCAGCCCCAGACCTTTAAGCTCGCGAACAAACACGTTGAACGCTTCTGGTGTGCCTGTCTGGATGTCATTGCTGCCGGATATGATGGATTCATACATCTTGGTACGGCCGACAATATCGTCCGACTTTACCGTCAACATTTCACGCAGCAGGTGGGCGGCACCGTGCGCTTCCAGCGCCCATACCTCCATTTCACCCAGTCGCTGGCCACCCATGTGGGCTTTACCCGACAGCGGCTGCTGCGTTACCAGCGAATAGTTGCCGGTGGAACGTGCGTGAATCTTTTCATCAACAAAGTGATGCAGTTTCAGCATGTACATAACACCAACAGTCACAGGACGCGCAAATTTTTCACCGGTCATGCCGTCGTACAGGTCAAACTGACCGGTTTCCGGCAATTTCGCCAGTTTCAACATGCGGCGTATGTCATCCGGCGTGGCACCGTCAAACGTCGGTGTCGCCATCGGCACACCATCGCGCAGCAACGCCGCCTCTGCCCGGACATCCGTATCCGTCATTTTTTCCAGTTTTTCCGCTGTTTCCTTGCCATAAATCTTGCCCATGACATTGCGCAGATCATCCGTTACGGCACGCTTTGCCTTGACCTCTTCCAGAACCTGGCCTATCTGGGCGCCCAGCGTGCGCGCCGCCATACCCAAATGTGTTTCCAGAATCTGGCCGATGTTCATACGCGACGGCACGCCCAACGGGTTCAGAACCAAATCAACCGGGGTTCCGTCCGCCAAATGCGGCATGTCTTCAATCGGCACAACCTTTGACACGATACCCTTGTTACCGTGACGGCCCGCCATTTTGTCACCCGGCTGCAGCTTCATCTTGTGGGCAATGTAAACCTTGACCTCTTTCAAAACACCGGCGTTTAACGAATTGCTTTCCGTCGCCTTTGCAACCTCGGCATCGGCACGCTCGTTCAGCATTTTCAGCTTTGCAATGTGCTGTTCGCGCAGTTCGTCAATCTTGGCCTGTGCCTCCTTGTTCTTTACAACCAGCTTTTTGACATCGGCGGCCTTGATTCCCTCAAACACTTCACCGGTCAATTTTTTGCCGATAAACGGTTTCAGGCTGCCCGTGCCGTTTTCAATCGTATCACCTTCGGCGATTTGGAAAATCTGATCTGCAAAGCCCTTTTCAATAATGGCGATTTCTTCGTCACGGTCTTTGTTGATCTTCTCTATTTTCTGCAACTCTATCATCTGGGTGCGTTCGTCTTTCTTGACACCATGACGTGTCAGAATGTTCACACCGATGACGGTTCCTTCCTCGTTCGGACCGACACGCAGTGACGTATCTTTTACGTTCAGCGCCTTTTCACCGAATATGTTGCGCAACAGCGCTTCTTCCGGCGTCAACAGCGTTTCGGACTTTGGTGATACGCGGCCGACCAAAATGTCGCCCTGCTTCACGCGCGCACCGACATAAATGATACCGGATTCATCCAGATTTTTCAGCGCATCTTCGCCAACGTTGGGGATGTCGCGCGTAAAACTTTCCGGCCCCAACTGGGTATCGCGAACCTTGAATTCCTTTTCCACAATCTTGATGGATGTGAAAACATCATCGCGGGAAATACGCTCTGATATAACAATAGAGTCTTCATAGTTGTATCCGCGCCACGGCATAAACGCAACCAGAACATTGCGCCCCAGTGCCAAATCGCCGTAATTCATGGATGCACCGTCGGCAATGATGTCGCCTGCGGAAATGCGGTCGCCAACCTTTACCAGCGGCTTTTGATGAATCAGCGTTTCACTGTTGCTGCGCTCAAATTTTTCCAGATTGTAAATGTCAACACCCGTCACAACATTGCGGCTGTTCATGCACTTTACCACAATGCGGTTTGCGTCAACGGATTCCACAACGCCGCTGTGCTTTGCAACAACGCCCGTGCGGGAATCGCGCGCAACCTCGCGCTCTATGCCGGTACCGACCAGCGGGGCTTGAACACGCATCAACGGAACCGCCTGGCGCTGCATGTTTGAACCCATCAGCGCACGGTTGGCGTCGTCGTTTTCAACGAACGGGATAAGCCCTGTCGCAATAGACACCACCTGGCGCGGTTCAACGTCAATCAGGTCAATTTCATTTTTCGGAACCATGGTAAATTCGCCGTCAACACGCGCCGTTACCATATCTTCGGCCAAAACACCATTTGACGTTGTGGGAGTGTTACCCTGGGCGATTTTGTGTCCCAGTTCTTCGTCCGCGGTCAAATATACCATTTTGTCCGTAATCTTGCTGTTTTCCACAACATAGTACGGTGTTTCAATAAACCCGTACGGATTTACGCGAGCATATGTGGCCAGGTGATTAATCAGACCAATATTCGCACCTTCGGGCGTATGAATCGGGCAAAGTCTGCCGTAATGTGTGGGATGCACGTCTCGGACATCAATACCGGCACGTTCACGGTTCAATCCGCCCGGCCCCAGTGCCGAAATCAAACGCTTGTGTTCCAGTTCTGACAGCGGATTATAAGAATCCATAAACTGTGACAACTGCGACGTACCCAGGAATTCCGCCACCAAACTCATCAGCGGCTTTACGTTAATCACATCCTGGGGCTGCATGTTTGCAATGTTCGGCGACGACAGCTGTTCACGCACCAGACGCTCAATGCGAACCATACCCGTGCGGAAATTCTGTTCCAGCAATTCCCCAACCGTGCGAACGCGGCGGTTTGACAGGTTGTCTATGTCATCAACCGTATCCTTGCGGTCAATAATGTTGGTCAGTGTTTTCAACACCGCCAGGAAGTCGCCCTTGGTCAAAGTGCGTTCATCTTCCGGCTTTTTACCGGATTCTATCTTTAAGCGCTTGTTCATCTTAAAGCGGCCCACCGCTGACAAATCATAATATGCCGGGTCAAATCCCTGGCGAGAGAACAGATTTATCGCTGCCTCCAGCGTCGGGCGTTCGCCCGGACGGATGATGTTGTAAATTTCAATCAGCGCTTCTTCGCGGTTGGTGGTCTTGTCCGCCATCAGCGTGTTGCGCATATGCGCGGAAATCGTGGCATTGTCAATGGAAATCAAAGATATTTCGCGAACGCCCATCTTTTCCAAATCGGCCAAGACTTCTTCTGTGATTTCCGTACCGGCCGGGAATACCACCTCGCCGGCGTTGGTGATAGGATCAAACAGATATTCACCGACCAGGGCGTCCGTGTTAATGCCGAACTTTTTGGACGCCGTCATGATTTTGTTCAAACGCTTTGCATTCAAACGGTCGCCCTTTGCCGCCAGAACCTTTTTATCTTTGGGATTAATTAGTTCATAATTCAGACGATATTTGTCCAGCCCTTCAAACGATGCCGTGTCACCAACCCAGTATTTGCCGTCAAAAGACAACGGTATGCGCTTGTAAAACGCGGCCAGTATTTCCGTATCCGTCATGCCGCGAATGCCGGCCTTGCGCGGATCCGCCGCCCATTTCTTTTCATCGTCCGCCGTCGGCAGGCAACGCAACAGAACCGTCGCCGGCACCTTGCGGCGACGGTCAATGCGGACATAAATAACACCCTTGGCCTCTTCAAAATCTATCCATGAACCGTGTTCCGGAATAATACGGGCGGTATATGTTGTCGGATTCCCGGCAACCTTGGCCTCTTTTGTTGTTGCAAAAACCACACCCTGGGCACGATGCATCTGGGAAACGATAACGCGTTCAACACCGGATGCGATAAAGCTGCCGCGTTCTGTCATCAGCGGCACTTCGCCCATAAATATCTCTTGTTCTTTGATGTCGCGCAGCGTTTTTTTGCCGTCCTCTGCAACATCCCATAAAATCAATCTCAGCTTCAATTTCAGCTTGCTGGAATATGTCATATTGCGCAGCATGCATTCTTTTACATTGTAAACAGGCTTGTCCAGCGTATATTCCACAAATTCAAGATCTGCGATACCCGCATAATCCTTAATCGGGAACATGGATGAAAAGACGTTCTGCAACCCGATATTTTTTCTGTTTTGCGGGTCAACATCTGCCTGCAGGAAATCTTTGTAGGAATTGTATTGAATTTCAACCAAATCAGGAAGCGGAGTTTGCAAAAAACTTTGACCAAAATATTTTCTAAATTTCTGGATAACTGCCATGGGTTTTAATCCTTTCTTTTGTGCGTTTTGCAAACAAACTTTTTTTAATGCTTTTTACGCCGCTTGGCCCGCCCGGGAATTTCATCCCCGGGCGGGCGGCGGCGGGCCGCGGAAAGCCGCGGTCATTTTTTACAAGAACCGTACGGTTCCGGGATTGAACTATTTCAGTTCAACCTTTGCACCGGCACCTTCCAGCGTCGCCTTCAGCTTTTCAGCTTCGTCTTTGGCAACCGCTTCTTTTACGGTCTTCGGCGCACCTTCAACCAGGGCTTTTGCTTCGCCCAGGCCCAGGCCCGTGATGTCTTTCACAGCCTTGATGACGGCCAGCTTGTTCGCGCCGACTTCGGCCAGAACAACATCAAATTCCGTCTTTTCTTCAGCGGCGGCTGCGGCCGGGCCTGCTGCTACTGCAACAGCGGCGGCAGCGGAAACGCCCCACGCTTCTTCCAACGCTTTGGACAGCTCAACCGCTTCCATAACGCTTAATTTTGACAATTCTTCAACTAACTTCTGAATGTCTGCCATTTTTTGCTCCTTATCGGTAAATCAGAATGTCGCCATCCTGAGATTTATTATTGTTCTTTCTTTCCATACTCTGCGGAAACACGTGCCAAACGCGCACCCGGTTCCACCAGGATGCGGGCGATTGTACCGCGAATTTCCAACAGGGAAGGAAGCTTGGATAATTGCATAACGTCGTCCGTGCTAAGCACGTCTGCATCCATTTTACCACCGACGATTGTTAAGTTGGGGTGGGATTCGGCAAATTTCGCCAGAACCTTTGTCACCGCCAACGCATCCGTCGCGATTGCAACCGCGGTCGGACGCTGCATCAGTGCAGATACAGGTTCAAAGTCGGTGTCTTTCAACGCCAACTTCATCAAACGGTTTTTCACGACCTTAAACATGGAAACCAGCGGACGCAGTTCATTGCGCAGCTCTTCCATTTCCTTTACAGTCACGCCGTGATTTTCAACCACGAAAATGCCGTTTGCATCTTTCAAGGACGATTGCAACGCTGAAATCAGATCTGATTTTTCTTCGCGTTTCATATATTCTATCCTTACTTCATCTGTTTTGTTAAACTTTCCAGCCAGGTTTCCCCGGTTGGGGCTGTTCCCATCGGGATTTTTATCCCGAATGGGGCTTTTTCCTGCCCCAAAGAATTTTTTCTTTGTCTATGACGGCTTTGTGTTTTAAGCGTTTCCGCGCCATCAGTCTTGGACAGAAATCCACATTGCCATCGGCGCGCATGCGCGCCGATGGCGTTTATTATTTTGCATCCACCTTCAGGCCCGGACCCTGGGTTGTCGCAATTGATATGCCCAGAATGTACTGCCCCTTAGACGATGCAGGTTTTACCTTCTTTAACTGTTCTATCAGCGCCATGGCGTTTTCAACCAGTTTTTCGGTCGGGAACGACATTTTACCGATACCGGCGTGAATAATGCCCTTCTTTTCGGCACGATATTCAATCTGGCCCGCCTTTGCAACCTTAACCGCATCGGCAACATTGTTTGTAACCGTACCCAGTTTCGGATTCGGCATCAAACCCTTTGGCCCCAAAATACGTGCAACCTTTGACATTTTCGGCATCATGTCCGGTGTTGCGATAACACGGTCAAAATTGATTTCGCCGGCGGCAACTTTCTCAATCAGCTCTTCCCCGCCGACAACATCGGCACCAGCCTTTTTCGCCTCGTCCTGAGAGTTGATTGTAAACACCGCAACGCGAACCTTTTTGCCCGTGCCGTTCGGCAGCGACAGCATTCCACGGATATTCTGATCCGCTTTTGTCACGTCAATACCCAAACGTACGGCTATTTCCAGACTTTCGTCAAACTTTTTGGATGTAAAGCCGCGCAGCGCCTCAATCGCATCCGCCAACGGATACAGCTTGTCCTTGTCCAGCACGGTCCATGTCTGTTGTCTTTTAGTAGCTTTCATGTCTTATTCCTCCACCTTTACGCCCATGGAACGGCACTGACCCGCAACGATATTCATCGCAGATTCAATGGTAGAGCAATTTAAGTCCGGCATTTTAGCCTCTGCAATTTCCTTGATTTGAGCCTTGGAAATTGTGCCGACAAAATCACGGCCCGGTTTGTGGGAGCCGATTTTCAGCTTTAACGCCTTTTTGATATAGTACGACACCGGCGGCAGTTTCATGATAAATTCAAAGCTGCGGTCGGTATAGACGGTGATTATGCACGGAATCGGCATACCCGGTTCCTTGTCAGACGTCTTGTCGTTAAACTGTTTGCAGAATTCGGCGATGTTAACACCCGCCGCACCCAGCGCCGGCCCAATCGGAGGCGCAGGATTTGCCTGTTTCGCAGGGACGACCAGTTTGACCAATCCCTTAACTTCTTTCTTTGCCATTTTTCACTCCATTTTTTTTGGTTAGTGTCGTGGTACGATGTGGCGCATCTACCACCGGATTTTTAGCGAAGTTATTTCCGCAAAAACCCAAAAACTTTTTGCGGTTAAACCCGCTCTACCTGTTCAAATTCCAGTTCAACGCTGGTCTCGCGGCCGAACACCAGAATTGTCACCGTCATTTTCTGTTTTACATTGTCAACCTCTGACGCGACGCCGTTGAATCCCGCAAACGGTCCGTCTATCACATGAACCTCTTGTCCGACCTCATACTCAACATCATCCATGACAACAGCGCCCTCCTCCACCTGCTTTTGCAGACGGCGCGCCTCTTCCTCGCTAACGGCGATGGGCTTGTTTTTCGCGCCCAAAAACATCACAACCTGCGGCATCAAGCGAACCAAGGAAAACGTTTCATTGTTCATAACCATTTGAACAACGATATAACCCGGAAAGAATTTTCTTTCCGCCTTTACACGTTTGCCGCCCTTGATCTCCGTCACCTCACGCGTGGGGACCAAAATTTCCCCGAAATACGCGTTCAAGCGACGCTTATCAATCTGTTCACGCAGACCGCGGGCAACCTTGTCCTCGCACCCGGTATGAACGTTTACGACAAACCACTGCATATTGTCATCCATCTTCTTTGCCCCCTGACGCTTTAGAAAATCCAGCCAACAATTTTGTTCAGCACACTGTCAACTATAAAAAAGAACAACGCAGCCAAACCGGAAAACACCAGAATCATGATCGTTGCACGAATTACGCTGTCACGCGACGGCCACACTATCTTGAACCATTCACTACGAATTGACTTAATATATTCCAGTATTTTTTTCATAAACAATCCCGTTTTAATCCGCCCGACACAAACATACAACCCCGACTTTTCCGGGACTTTTTAGTGGCAGGGGCAGAAGGAATCGAACCCTCATCCGCGGTTTTGGAGACCGATATTCTACCGTTGAACTATGCCCCTGTCCGTACCTGTTTGCCGCAGTTTGTGCCAACATAGTCTGCGTTAGAATACCACACGCATACGGAAAATCAAGCGGAAATATTATAAGACTTTCTTTGTTCCCGCGCAAGCAAAAAAGCATACACAAAACAATATTTTGCATTCAAACAGACTTTTTTGGTACCACAAATTTCACAATCAGGGCAATTTTTTCTTTTTTTACTTGCAGGCCAGCTCTTTTTTTGTCTACAATCAAGCATTATATAAGAGGGAGAACAATTGCCAACGCGTGTTGAACCACCGGTTTTGCTGTCAAGATTGATGATGTTCGTTTTTGCAAGCGCACTGGTCGTGCTGGGTGTACTGGGCGTGACACTGTGGCAGATGTTCCCGCTAAACCGTCCCCAGGTGTTTTTTTTAACCACACAGGTAAAACCGGATATGGAGGTGCGGCTGTATTCCATGCCGCCAGATGAAAAGTACATAGAGGCCTACAAAACATCGTTTATCAAGGAATACGTCAAGGCGCGCAATGAAATCACCAACAAGACCAGCGAAATGCGCCGCAAATGGGCCAACAGCCAGGACGGCGTCGTAAACATGTGGTCAACCCCGGATGTTTACAACGGGTTTACGAAAACAGCAATGTGGAACGCACTGATGTATTCCGATGCGATAATTGACATGACATGCACTGTGGAATTCCCGCCGCGACCGGTTACGGCACGCCGCAAAGACGGTCTGACATATACTGTGAATTTTAACTATTTATGCACAAATAGTAATGGACAGACCAGCCGAAAAGAGTATACAATCATTGTAGAACTGGAAAAGGAAGATAATAAGGTCATTGAATGGAGCGATCGCCTGAACAACCCGCTGGGGATTCATGTAAAAAGATATGAAATTGAAACCGGCGACGGCGACCCGCTGAATTTTGAATAACACGGGTGCGTATGCACAACAGACACGGCACAGCGAAAGGGAAGGAACGCAATGAAGTTCGCAAGCGCAATAAAGTTAAACATATCCGTATTCTGCCTGGGGGCGGTATGCTTTGCTGGTACGCCGGCCATGGCCGCACAAACCGCATGGAACAATCCGAATGCAAACATGACCGCGGGCAGTACTAAACCCGGATACGCCCAGTTGCCTTGGTCCGCTGGCACTGTTTTGCCCGTAAAATTGCGCAGTGGCATGGCCACAATGATAACCCTGCCGGCGGGCGAACAGATTGCGGATGTGGTTGTCGGAAACAACGCCATGTTTAAAATTGAAGCGGCCCAGGGCGGCGCCACAATGTTTATCAGCCCCGCGGACGGCACACAGGGCGGCGACACAAACATGATTGTGCAGGGAAAATCCGGAAACACATATCTGTTTTATCTGCGCGCGGAACCGGCAAATTCCGGTGAAATAACATATTCCCAGGTGGACATCGTTTTGGACGGGAACGCGACCCTGCCCGTTGCATCGGGCACGGCCGCCGCAACATCGGGCAGCATGAATTCAATATTCGCAAAAAAATCCAACACATCCAATACCGTCGGTGTTGACGGTGAAGACTATGGATGGATTAAGTCAATGAAGATTGACCCGTCGGAATTCCGCTTTGATTTGGATATTTTTGTTCCAAACCCGGACGACTATGTAATCGCGCCGGAACGCGTATGGCGCGACAGAATATTTACATACATTGACTTTGGCGACAAGGTTATATCCATGACGCAGCGTCCGGTTGTATCGCTGTTGGTAGAAGGTGGCGAGTCGCCGGTCGGATTCCGCACGGATGGCGAAGACGGCCGTCTGTTGATTGTAGAGGCGGTCGGTGACATGATTCTGCGCAGCGGTCAGCGTATCGTATGCATTAAAAAGCGTGAAAAGCCGTTCCTGATTGCGGACACGGCGTCGGTCATGGCACTGGCAGAGGCGAACGTGGCGCAATCCATGATGTCGGGCCAGTCGCTAAACAACATAACATACCAGATGGATGTCAACGCAATGAACATGGCCGGAACAAATTACACCGGCACCCCGGTATACGTCGGCCAGGGCGCAAACGCCATGACCGGGGCCGGCACGTATATGCCGATGGGGTACGGCCAGAACGCATACGGCCAGGCGGCGCTGGCGGGCGGCGCAGTCGCGACCAGCGGCGGCGTCACCATGATGCCGACGGAACGCGTCACCGCGGGCAGCTATCTGCCGCAATCAAACATTCCGCTGATTACCAGCAACCAAAGCGGGGTCGCGGTTGAATTAAAATCGGACACATCTGTAAAGGCGCTGGATGATTACTGGACGGGCCTGCTGGCCAAATTCAGCGGTGAAGACGGCCAGGGTCTGCTGACACCATACAAAGACATGGTGTTCTTTGCGGTTGACGAACAGGGTGTCGGCGATTTGGGTGCGGGTGCGGCAACGGCGCGCTTGTATCGTCTGCGCATCGGGCCGATGGTGGACATTGACACGGCGCAAAAACTGTGCGACCAACTGTTAAAGTTCAGCGGTGCCAGCTGCAGCGTGGTAAGAATACAATAAGCCCATACACAAACGCGGATAATTCATGAGCAAAATAAAACAGCAATTTTCAGACCTGCGAAAAACAACGCCAAAACACGTGCAATGGCTGTTGATGGCGGCGGCGTTTGTTGTTGTGATTATTTTGCTAACCCTGCTTATCAGCGGCTGGCGCAAGGCGACCGATGATTTGAAAACGCCGGACGATGTTTCACGCCAACTGTTTGTAAATCCGTCGGAAACCATAGACTGGTCAAACACGCCGGTGGGCGAAACCAAAGAGACGGAATATATCATCACGGCCAGTGCGCCCGTAAAAATATTAAAAATCACCATCAATAAAGATATTGCGGGCTTGGACATGGCAGATCAATGCACCCTGCAACAGATGAGTATTGACGAGGCCAATGGTTGCAAAATATCCGTAACATATAACCCCGAAGCGGCCGCGGCACCGGAAAAAGTGATAATGACCATTGAATGGCGCGGCGTCCGCGAACCGGACAAGCTTAGCGAAAAAACAAAGATAGCGCTTGTTGTCGGCGCAAAAGGAGAGCTTAAAACCACGCCCGCCCCACAGCCGACACCATTGCCAGAGCCAGAACCTGTTGCGGTTCCGGAACCGTTTATAGAACCGGAGCCTGTTGTTGAACCGGAACCTGAGCCTGTAACAATCAAAGACGAAATCCGCCAGGATATAGAAACAATCGCCCCGGCCGAGATATTTACACCGGCACCGGCGCCCGCCCCCGCACAGGATGCAGCCGCCGCCCAAACACAGTCAGAGGCGTGTTCTGATTTCGCATTTCCGGGTTATAACGCATCCGGACGGCAAATCGGATGGATAAAACCGGAACGCGGCGCGTACTATTTTCATCCGTTTTCTGATAAAAACTGCGACACCCCGACCGGTGTGTATAATCCGGACAATGGAATTATCACGGATATAAAGGACGCATCAAAAAAGATAGGGACAGATGCGGAACATATCGGATATTCCGCCGTTGCGGATGGCGCCTTGCCAAAACTGGCGCCGGCGCCAAACGCCAAATCAGCCGCCGCAACCGTGGCAGACGCGGCCCCAGCGGGCGGCATGGCAACCGTTGCGTTAAAGGCAAGCCAATTAGATGTACAATATCAATCAAACGGAACACATGTTGTAAACTCTGCCCCGTACGACCGCAGCTTTATATTACGCCAGTACAAACCCATACCGGCAACAATCGTTTCCGATATTCGCGCAGATGTAAAGGCACTGGCGGCAAACACAATTCCGGTTCGTGCAACCGTTGACCGTAATGTTTATGCCGACAACGGCCGCACGGTTATAATCCCAACCGGAACACTGTTGATGGGATATGTAACGGGCGACCTGCCGGGGCCATACACATCAATCGGACGAATGGAAATAAAATGGTACCAGTTTATTTTGCCAAACGGTGTTGAATTTAATTTTGCAGATAAAAGCCAAGACCCGTTTTCCGGCGACGCCCAGGGACGCGTCGGCGTACCCGGCCGCGGCAGTACGGATTATATGGAACAGTTTGTAATGCCGCTGTTAACGGCGATTGTGCCGGCGGCTGTAAACATGATTGCACCTGTTGCGGATAAATTTGTAAATCAAATAGATTTGGACAATAACACTGTTGTGCAAAGCGGTACCGTACGTTCATCAGAACTGGCAAAAAATGAAATCATAACCGCATGGAACCAGGTTGCGCAAAAATTAATCGTTGACATGATGGACAATACAACACCACCGTTTTCAATTGCGGCCGGAACACGTATCACCGTATATTCACCGGTGGACTTACAATTAACCTGTGGCGATCCGGAATCAAATCCCGGTAAAAAATGCGCAATTACACAATATAGCACCGCGCCACGTCGCGACCAAAAAAGTGACGCCGTTCCAAATTATAACGACGGGTCATGGGTTGGCCAGGTGCGCTCGTTTAACTGGAGCAAATATTGCGAAGGATATGGAAATGGCAAATTAAGCGATATACAAACCCAGGCGGTTTACGATGCTGGTTTGGATTACAGTTCTGTTCTGTTTTATTGCCAATCCAACCAGTATAAAGCCATTAACAATGCAAAACAGGAGGCTCTGTTCCAGAATCAGCAATCCGCAACAAACACCAACAGTGTGGCCAGTACGGGCGGCGTCGGCACCCAGAAATACAATGAAAACGTTCTGGGGTTAAAGTATGACGAGGATACCGGCGCAATACAAAACCCGTTCCAAAGCCTGCCAAAAGAAGAGGCACCGGCAACAATCACATGCGAGGATGGTACAAACCCAGATGCAAACGGATGCTGTACAGGTGAAGTATACACAGATATGGGCGAACAGGGATTCAACTGTTGTCCGGAAACCGGGGGAGACTGTTTCCCGCCGATACTTTGACAAATCCCCGCACGGCGGGGATTTAAATTTTAACAAACGTAACAATATGACAAACATACGACAGGATTAACATGACATTTTTTAAACGTGATTTTTCGCGTGCCACATGGCGCGCTTTTTTTTATGTGATGCACCCGACATAAAAAGAATCGGTTCTGTCGTATTTTTGCGATTCGTTCGCAACGGCTTAAAAACGCAAAACGAATCAGAAATCCGATTCGCAGTTCAACCATCGGTTGTAATAATTTACAGGATTCTATTCTTAGTCTATATATCAAAGACAACCTCGTCATATTACTTAAGGAGGAAACATATGACATACCAAACAGCCCAGAACATCATCAATGCGGAAAAATTTCAGAATGCGGAACAATTGTGGTTTTGGTTTTTATATTCCAAATCAGTGCGCGGCGAATTTTGCCGTGTCACGCCAGCCAATCAGTCACGGCGCGCATGCGAATTGCTGGATGTTGAAACATTGATTACAAAGCTGTATTTGTCGGGCCGGCTAAGCACGCAGCAGCTGGCCGTGATGAAACAGTTCGGCGACCGGCGCCGCGCCCCGCATCAGCATATCTGGACGGAAAACAAGGCGGCCGCACTGTGGCGCGACGCAATGGCGACACTGCAGACGGCGGCAAAGGAACGTGGCTGGATTGAATAAATAAAATTTTGACAAACAAAAAAATAAAAAACAGGTATCGCTTATGATTATTATCGCATTCTCTGACAAAACATCAAAAATTTTACCGCGCATGGTATGCAGAAAATTCCGACACTGCGCCCCGATTGTGCCTGCCGCACACGGCCGTATGACAATGTACCAGTTTACATCACCTGGGCATGTTTCAAAAATAGATCTTTGCATGCGGGACATCAGACTGCTGGCCCGGAACGGCTGGTGCTTTGTTTATATTCCGTGTGACGCCGCCCCGAATTTTGACGCGCATGCGTACAGCTGTGTGGCATTAAGCAAGCAGGCCCTGCGACTGCACAGGCCGCTGATACAGACACCGGACGGGTTGTACAAACATCTAAACAAATAACAAACGCCCCCGCGGGGGCGTTTATTTTATTTTTCACTGCGACGCTTTATAATGTACATCTGGCCTATGCCAAATATGTTTGACACGGTCCAGTACAAAACCAGCCCCGCCGGCATCCATGCAAACAGTATCGTAAACAGGACCGGCATCCATTTCATAAAACGCTGTGTCTGGGCAATCGCGTCATTTGCGGCGGCGGCATTGTTTTTCGGTGTCTGCAAATAACTCTGCAGCCACATGGTAGCCCCCATCAGCACCGGCAGGATAAAGTAAGGATCCATCGCCGCCAAATCACGTATCCACAGGAAATGCGCACCGCGCATAGGCACGGAAATCAACAGCGCCTTGTACAGTGCAAAGAAAATCGGAATCTGCAGCAGCATCGGCAGGCATCCCGACATTGGCGACGTCTTGTGCGTGCTGTACAGGCGCATCATTTCCATCTGCATGCGGGCCTTGTCGTTGGCATACAGTTTTTGTATGCGTGCCATTTCCGGCTGCATCTTTTGCATGGCGACCATTGACGTATAAGACTTGCGCGTCAACGGCCACATCAGCATGCGCAACAGTATCGTCATTATGATAATCGCAATACCATAATTCATCACAACGGAATGTATCGCGTTCAACAGCATCAGCATCGGACGCGCCAAGAACCAGAACCATCCGTAATCAACGGTCTTGTTTATACCGGCAATCAGGCCCGAGGCCTCGTTTAAAATCTTTTGGTCGCGGGGGCCGGCAAATATGCGCGTTACGATTGCGGCATCCGCCCCGGGCGCAACGGACACTGCCGCGGATGCGGTATCCGCCTCATACGTTTTTGCATTCTTTTTGGCGCGCATTGTCTGGTCCGGGCAGTCAATTGATGCAACAGTCTCCCAGTACTGGTCGGCGAATCCGACAAAACCGTTTGTCGTCGTGTATGCGTACGATTTCTTGTCCAAATCGCGCCAGTCTTCATGTTCTATATCATTGTTTGCATATGCGACCGCACCTGTATAAACACCGGCGGACGCGTTTTGTTCCGCCGCGCGTACAATACGCGCATACGGCGCAACAGCAATCGCGGCACCGGTATTGTTTTTTACGGTGTCCGTCACGGTTATTATATAGTTGTCCGCGGTAACCGTGCGGCGGAATTCCACACCGGCCGGGTTGCGCCACACCATTGCGTCACCGTCCGTGCGCCAGACGGTCGCCGCCGTCGGCGCGGTTGTATTCTGGGATATTAATCCAACCTCTGCAAAAGAATCCTTGTCACGCGGCATCAAAACGACCGGGGCGCCGCCCGCATCACCGCCGGCCTGATAATCTTTTAACGCAACGTTTGATATGCGCAGCCCCTGAACATCAAACCCTATTTTGTCAGATTCGCCCGCGTTTACAGGCACGGCGGAAACGTCCACCGCCGGCGTTCCATCGGTCGTGGGGGCCGTTTGCGGTGATGGGCGCATCCATACGCCGATTAACCACCAGCATGCCACAAATATCGCCGTCCACCATAAAAAGGACGTAAACCATGATTTCTTTTTGGGGGCCGCCGCCGTCGCCGCACGCCACTGATTAAATCCGGAATTTTTGTTGTCCAAATATTTTACCATTACTTTCCCCTTATGTTACTTACCGGCGCACCGGCGGCGCGCAATAAACCAGTTCAATATATACAACCCCACGCCCAGACAAATGCAAACATCCGCCACGTTAAAGGCCGGCCAATGAAGCAAGGCCAGATGAAAATCCAAAAAGTCCACAACCGCGCCGAAACGAATGCGGTCAATTAAATTCCCCAGCGCCCCCCCCAGTATCAGCGCCAGTGCCGTGCGTTCATTTGCCGCCGCACGCCGCATCGCGTAATATCCTATAAAACCTATTATCGCGCCGGTTGCGATTATTATGATAAAAGGCGCCGCCTCGCCCATGGCGCGGAACAACGAAAACGACGTCCCCGGATTCCATGTAAACACTATGTTAAAGAAATCCGTCACACGCGCAATCATCCACGGTTGCGGCACGACAGACCATGCAGGTCCGAACAGCGGGACGCCGCCCGTTACCAGATACAGCAACACGCCCTTTGTAACCTGGTCCAGTATTACCGCCGCAGAAACGATTGCAATAAACTTATATATCCCTTTCATTTGCCTTTCCCTAATAACAATATCACAGAATA
This sequence comes from uncultured Alphaproteobacteria bacterium, assembly GCA_949878575.1. Taxonomy (GTDB): domain Bacteria; phylum Pseudomonadota; class Alphaproteobacteria; order Rs-D84; family Rs-D84; genus Enterousia. The sequence continues at coordinate 283,549 of CATLAX010000002.1, forward strand.
TAACAGCCCTGAGCGCCAAAAGCAAATAATAATCGCCCCCGGCGGACAAATTCCGGGGGCGTATTAATCGGTGCCGCATGCATCAGCGCGTTTCCGTTATCATGCTAAGTTTTTCATAATTATTTGCGCGCATGTCGTCCAACAGCGCCTCTATCTTTGCATCAGACACACCCAGATGCTCCAACAGACCGTGGCTTAAGAAGAAAGACGATTCTATCGTTTCCGGTAGAGCCTCTGACACGCCCTCTTTCATTAGCAGTTTTGAATCCGCCAGATTACGGGCACGCGCAAATATCTTGACCCGCGGCGCAATGGATTTTACGGTCAAAACCGTATCACGCGCCGTCGTCGCGTTGTCTAATGCAACCACAACCGCACGCGTTTTGCGCGGTGTTAACCCAAAACTGCGCAGCACGTCCGCGTTTGTGGTGTTGCCGTATACTACGTTGTATCCCGCCTCGCGGCCGACCATGACGGCACTGACGCTTAAATCAATGGCAACATACGGTATTTTCTGTGCCGCCAGCATTTTTGCAATAATCTGGCCAACGCGGCCGAATCCGCATATGACAACCTGCGGGACAACATCCGTTGTCATTTCCGTTATCTGGCGCGGATGACGCTGCGGAAACAGACGGCCGCGACGCGACATCCAGTCATATACGGCCAGCAACAGCGGCGTTGCAATTATGGACAGTATGATTATCGCAGCCAAAATTTCTTCATGCGACGACGGTATCGCGTTAATGCCGCCCTGCTTCATGGTCTGCAGCATCAGCAAACCGAATTCACCGCCCTGGGCCAGAATAAGCGCAATTTTTGTCGCATCATAATCCGGCACGCCGCGCACGCGCGCAACCATGAATATCGCCAGGAATTTTATCGCAATCAATCCGACCAGCCCCAACAGAACCAGATACCAACGGTCAATCAAAAACGGCAGATTTAACCCCATGCCCAGCGATACAAAAAACAGCGCCAAAAACAGCATTGAATACGGTGATATTTCAGCGCTTATCTGATGACGGTAAATCGTTTCCGACATCAGCATACCGGCCAAAAACGCACCCAGACCGGCCGGCAAATCAAACATCCCCAGCACGACCGCCCAAACCGCGATTGTCAGCATTACGACCAGTATAAACGCCTCTTTGCTTTTTAGTTTGGACACCAGGCGCAACAGCGGGTTCAATATAAAGCGCCCGACAATCACGACACCCAGAATCAATCCGATGGACAACACAAAAATGTCAATCGCCGTCGCCCCCAGGTTAAACGAGCGACCCGCAAACACCGGCAGCATGGCCAGCAGCGGAATAGAGAGCAAATCTTGAAACAGCAGGATTGAAAAAGTCTGGTGCCCCATGTTTGTGTTTAGCTCGTCCCGGTCGGCCAGCAGCTGCAAATCCTCTGACGTGCTGGACATGGCCAGCAACAGTGCCACCATTATCGCCCCCATTATCGTCCACGACGTCACCGTGTACAACAGCGGGAACAGCATGACCGCAACCATCAGAACCTGGGCCGCGCCGAATCCGAAAATCGTCCGCTTCATCTGCCACAGGCGTTTCATGTTTATCTGCAGACCGATGTTGAACCATAAAAAGATTATTCCCAAATCACCCAAAAAACGCCATGTGTCCGTTAACTGGAACAGGTTCAGCACATACGGGCCGGACAAGACACCCGCAAACAAAAACGCGACAACGGTTCCAATGCGCGCCGCGCGAAACATGAAAACCAGCGCAAACAACACCGCAAAAAATATTAATACAGAACCTGACATATCCCTCTCCCTTGATACTTGATTCTTATTATAACAAAACGCTTTTTTTATAGCACTAAATTTTTTGCCAGCTGCGCCATTTTTTCCGGCGACAGGTTTTCCGCACGTTCCATCCCGGTTAAACCATATGCGGCCCAGTCAACACCGGGCAAAACGCTGCGTATCATTTTGCGGCGCTGGCCAAACAGGCGGGCGGTCAACTGTTCAACCGCCCCCAAATTCGCAAGCCGCGCAATTTTGTCACTGTTTGGTATTATCTGAACAACGGCACTGTACACCTTTGGCCGGGGAACAAACGCGGTCGGCGGCACTTCAAACAAAATGCGCGCATCCGCAATCAGCGATGTCAGAATTGACAGACGGCCGTACGCACCGCCACCGCGCGCAACAATACGCTGTGCAACCTCGCGCTGGAACATTAACGTCAAACTGCGTATCGGGGCGCCGGACCATATCATGTGCAACCACCCGATTAACAATTCCGTTCCCACGTTGTACGGCAGGTTTGCGCATATCGCATACTCGCCCACCCCCAATGCCGCAAAATCCGTCTTTAACGCGTCACCGTATACAATTTGCAGACGGCCGGACGCACTGTCCGCAATACGGGACAGAATGGGCGCCGCGGCACGGTCTTTTTCTATGGCGATTACGCGCGGCGCACCGGCGGCAAGTATCGCACGCGTCAAACCACCCGGGCCGGGTCCAACCTCTATCACCGGAATTTTATCTATATCAGGCACGGCCCGCGCAATGCGGCCGGTCAAATTCAAATCAAATAAAAAATTCTGGCCGAACTGCTTTTTCGGTTCCAGCCCCGCATCACGCATCATCTGGGATACAGGCGGCAAAGATGCGACAGAATCCGTCATAACGATTTGCGCCCCCCAAACGCCAGTGTCAGCGTACCGTCGTCAATATAATCCAAATCACCGCCCAGCGGCACCCCTGACGCCAGTTCTGAAAAATTCACACCGGCATCGCCGCCCACCGCTGACATTATGTAATGCTGTGTTGTTTTCCCCTCAACCGTGTTGGGCAATGCAAATATAATCTCTGTCACGTTTTCGTCGCGCACGCGCGCCGCCAGCGACGCGATGTTCAAATCCCCCGGCGTTGTTCCCGCCGCCCCGGACAACAGACCGCCGATAATATGGTAACGCCCGCGGAAAACGGACGCCTTTTCCAGGGTCCAAACATCCGACAAATCGCGAACGACGCATATCTGGCCGTTGGCGCGCGACGCATCCCGGCAAAACTCGCACCGCGCGGCATTACTGTCGGTCAGCGTGCCGCATACCGGACACGGCGCAATTGTTGACGCCGCATCCGATATGGCCGCCGCCAGTGCGGCCGCACGGCCCGTTTTATCCTGCAGCAACGCCAGCGCTATGCGTTGACCGCCACGGGCGCCAACCCGTGGCAGCTTTGCAAACATTTTTATCAACTTGTCAATTTTTGGATTCATGTCGCGTCAATAATAACATTAATGAAAAATATAGCAATCAATTCCGGCCGCGGCGGCGTGCGACTTTATATTACCGGCCGCCGCATCAGACAGGCCGTTCATACGCACACGGAACAAATCGCCGCTGGGTTCTATGTCAACGACGACGCCGGACCCCAGCACCTGCTTTACACGGGCCGCCTGGGCCGCCGCCGCACCACGCGATGAAAAAGCCCCGAACTGCACCCCGGCGGTGCCGTGAACATCTGACAGAGCCTGCACCGGGACCGTACCGGCGGTCTTTGTCACCGGCGCCGCAACACCGGTTGCCGCAGATGCCGGCACGGTCCCGGCGGGCTGCCGGGCCGCCACCGGTGAATTTTTTACCACCGGCGCGGCGTTCGTCCCCAGCATGTTAAACCCCTTGTTCAACATGTTTGTCGCAACCGCCGCGCGGACATCCTTGTTTTCCGCCCCAAGAACAACTGACATCAAATGATGCCCGTCACGCTTTGCCGTTGCAACCAAAGAATATTTTGATTTGTTCGTAAAACCGGTTTTCATTCCGTCGCACCCCGGATATGTTCCCAGCAGACGGTTTCCGTTCGTATACGTTTTTCCGTTATAAGTCCACGTCTTTATCCCGAAATATTTCCAGTATTGCGGAAAGTGCTTATACACCGCCATGGACAACAGCGCAATATCGCGCGCGGTTGACATGTGGTCGTCATTCGGCAGTCCGGACGAGTTTTCAAAGTGCGTTTTCGCCAATCCTATCTCAGATGCAACCTGTGTCATTAGCGATGCAAAATTTCCTTCCTTGCCGCCTTTTAGATTTTCCGCCAACACGCGCGCCACGTCATTTGCGGACACCACAGCGACGGCCTTTATCGCGTCCTCCACCTTAATCTTGCTGCCCGCGGCCAGCCCCAGCTTCACCGGCGACGCGTTCGCCGCGGACTGTGACACAATCAGATAATCGTCCAGATGCAAACGCCCGTGTTCCAGCGCGTCAAACGTCAAATACAGCGTCATGATTTTTGTTAAACTGGCCGGATAGTTCAAATCGTTTGAGTTTTCCGAATACAAAACGCGCCCGGTATCCATATCGGCGACCATAACCGCGCGGTAACCGGCCCCGTGCGCACCCGCACAGGTTACAAACACCGCCGCAACCGCAACAATATGACGAAATATTCCCCTCATGATTTCAAATGCTACAAAAAATCCGCCCCCGTGGTCAAGGGCGGATATAATCACAATTTAAAAATATTTTGATTATTTTACCAGCGTCACCATGCGTTTTTCACCGCATACGGAAACCAGTGTTCCGCGGATGTCAAACTTTGCCGCGGCGGCCGCCGCATCATGCGACATGAACAAAGCGGAATCCACAACACTGCGCACACCGCGCGACAGCGCCAGCTGGTTCGCAACAACGTCCTTGTCGCAAACGGCGATTATCGGCATATTCGGGCGGCGGCATGCAATTTCTGTCGCGGCCGCGGTATCATGCGCAAACACAACGATTGCATCCGCACCGTTCAATTCGGCCATAACCGCCACGGACAGCGACCAGTCGTTTTCCGCCAAATCTTCCACATCGGACCAATCCTGGCCGTTTTCAATGGAATCATGGTCGGCGTTCGCCAGAATCTTTGCCATTGTTTCAACAACGAAGGGCGGATTTTCGCTAATCGTTGTTTCCTCTGACGTCATTGTGGAATCAACATGCAGATACGCCGCCGTCGCAATATCAGAAATTTCCGCACGGGTCGGGAAATCACTGCTGACCATGGAGCCCAGCATCTGGGTCGCCATGATAACAGGCTTGTTGCGTTCACGGCACAGACGAACTATGCGGCGCGAAATCGCCGGCACGGTTTCAAACGGAACCTCCACCGCCAGGTCGCCGCGGGCAATCATTATACCGTCGGCCGCATCAACGATGGATTCTATTTTCTCAACCGCCTGGGGGCGTTCAATTTTTGCAATGATTTTTACCGGATGGGATGTGCGCGCCTTGATGAATTCACGCGTTTCAAAAACATCCTCTGGTTTCTGAACAAAAGAAATCGCAACATAATCCGGATTCTTGGTCAAAGCATATTCCAGATCGGCGCGATCCTTGGCCGTCAACACGGATGTCGCAACCTCTGTATCCGGCAGGTTAAACCCGCGGCGCGACCAGATTTCGTTGCCACGGACGACAACCGCCTCTATGCTGTCGGCGTTTACCTTTTCAACCTGCATTTCAATCTTGCCGTCGTTCAACAGAATGCGGTCACCAGATTTCAAAGAATGCATAACGTCCATATCCGGCAACTGAACACGGTTGGAATTACCCGGGGTCGGATCTGAATCAAACACAAATTTCTGACCGGGCTTAATCGGATACTTGTCCTCTGTTTCAAAATTTCCAATACGGTGCTTTGGCCCCTGCAGGTCAACCAGAATGGCAACCGGATTTCCGGTGCGGGCGGAAATCGCGCGCACAGCGTCAATTTTTGCCCCCTGAACATCGCCGCCGTCGTGGCTAAAATTCAAACGGCACACGTTTACACCCGCTGCAATCATTTTTTCCAGCATTTCCGGACTGCTGCTTTTCGGGCCGATGGACGAAGTAATTTTTGTGAATTTTTTCATATCCAAATCCTTGAGGTTAAATTTGTTTTTCTTGATTTTTGGCTTTTATTGTATATCATGAAGTTCTGGAATAAACAAGGGGAATTTTCATGAAAAACGCAAACCACGGCGCCATTGACAATCAGCAACTGCTAAGCATTATTGAACGCATTGAAAAATTAAACGAGGATACGGCCGCAATCGCCGCCGACATCAAAGAAATATACAGCGAGGCAAAGTCGGCCGGGTTTGACCCCAAATATATCCGCCAGATGATACGCCTGCGCAAACTGGATCCGGATGAACTGGACGAGGCGGACGAATTAACCAAAATGTACCGCAGCGCACTGGGGATATAATGAAGAAATTTACCCGCCGGATAGAAGATTTCAACTGCGCCCATTGCGGCGCAGTTGTGCATGGCGACGGGTATACCAACCACTGTCCGCGATGCCTGTGGTCGCGCCACGTGGACAACAACCCCGGCGATCGCGCCGCAACGTGCGGCGCCATGATGCGGCCCGTGGCGGCCCAGCCCGCCGGCGACGGATTTATCATCACGCACAAATGCGAAAAATGCGGCAAGACCATCCGTCAAAAATCCGCGCCGGACGATGATGTTGACACATTAATCAAACTAACCACGCAAAACGACTTTATTTTCGGGAAACAGTCTTTTTAACGTTGCGCGAACGTTGCATAAATTCCTATAATCACATGCATGAAGGCATGGCTTAAACTGCAACAACAAAATGCATTTTTGTGGGCGCCGTTTTTAATGGCGGCCGGCGGCGCCATGTACTTTGCAGCACCCAATGAAATATGCATTGCAGGCATCGCCATTGCCGCCGCGGCGGCAATGTTCGGCATTGTCCGCAAAAACAAATACGCCGTCGCCGCAGGCGCGTTGTTCATATTCGGAATTTCTTATGCATATGCATACTCGCACTTAATCGCGACGCCGCGGTTGTATCACCCGATGCGCAACGCGGAAATCACCGGGCGCGTTACCGGCATAGACTATACGCCGGACAAAACACGTCTGTTTATATCCGTGCCGGCCGAACAGATAAAATCCAAATTAACCGGAAATGCAACCGTGCGGTTGAATCTGGCGGACGGACCAGCGGTCGCAATCGGGGACACGGTGCGCGTGACGGCCTCTATGTTTCCGCCGGCCGCGTCGTACGCGCCGGAAACATTTGATTATTCACGCTGGGCTTATTTCAACGGCCTTAGCGCGACGGGATTTATCAACGACATAACCGTAACATCGCACGCGGACGCAACGGGCATCGGCACTCTGCGCGACAGGTTGCACAAATACGGAAATTCTTTTTTGGCGGACACTTTGGTTCTGGGATACAAAAACGCCATTCCAAAACAAGACGGCGCCGTATGGACGGCCGCCGGCATCGGCCACGTTTGGTCAATCAGCGGATTTCACATGACACTGGTCGCCGGATGGCTGTTCGCAATATTTTATTGCGTTTTGCGCATGATTCCGTTTATAACCCGGCGCATTCCCGCACGCATACCGGCATTGGTTTGCGCATGGGCGGGACTGCTGTTTTATCTGTTTCTGTCCGGAATGGATGTCGCGACCATTCGGGCGTTTTTAATGACAAGCCTGGGCTTTGCCGCATTCATAATAGGCCGCAACGCAATATCCATGCGCAATATATGCATAGCGTTTTGCATTATATTTCTTATCAATCCGCACTATGTAATGCAGCCCGGATTTCAACTGTCTTTTTCCGCCATTTTCGGTCTGGTATGGTTTTGGAACGACCGCAGGTGCCGTAAAACAACACGCATCGGCAAAATCGGATACGCCGTATATGCCGCCGCCATGACATCAGTTGTTGCAACGATATTCACCGCACCGTTTGTCGCCGCACACTTTTATTCAATGCCAGTATACGGCCTGATAGGCAACTTAATTCTGCTGCCGGTATTTTCTTTTGCAATAATGCCGGCCGTTATTATCGGAACCGTCACCGCGACATTTGGGTGGACATGGCCGCTGGGCGCGGCGCAATATCTGTATTCGCACGCACTGCAACTGGCGCGGGAAATATCAAGCCTGCCGTATGCAAACGTTATCATGCCGCACGTACCAAACATCGCCATGGCAATGATTATTTTCGGATTTCTGGCCGGCATGTTCATCAAAAACGACACCGGCGCCCGCACATGGATAATGCGCCATGTAAACACATGCATCGCAATGCTGTTTATCGCGTGCGGCGCGGCCGTAACCGTGACACATTCCAGACCGGTGTTTTATGCGTCGCCTGATCACGAACTGGTCGCGTTTTCATATGACGGCCGGTTACAGTTCAACAAGGCGCGCGCATCAAACCACTTTTTCGCGTTTGACACATGGCGCCAGCGCAACGGCGAACCTGTCGGCACGCCGAATGTACGGCGCCGTGGCGACCGCGGCGTATGGATTTATGAGACGGAAAATTTTCGCCTGGCATATATTCAGAAGTTTGTTCCGCTAATGCGCGAGATTAACACTCTGTGCAATGACGAAAAAACAGATTACATCGTATCTTACTTTGACGTGACGGCGCCGCGGTGCGACCACAAAATACTGCGCGGCGGATTTGTTATTTACCCGTCCGGTCGTGTGCGCCACAACGCGCCGCGCCGTCCGTGGAATAGTCCGCGCCAATAAAGTACAGCCCCGCCGCCGGCGCCGTCGGCCCGGAGCTACTCCGATTTTTGGCGGCAAAAATTTCATCAATATCATACGGCCGGCCCAGCCCTATCTCAACCAGTGTTCCGACAATATTACGCACCATGTGATGCAGGAAAGATCGCGCGGCAAATGTAAACACTATTTCATCGCCGCGGCGCGTTATGCGGCATACATCCAGTGTCTTTACCGGACTTTTCGCCTGGCACTGGGTGGCGCGAAAACTGGTGAAATCATGATTGCCCAGCAATTTGGCGGCGGCCCGCCGCATCGCGGCGACGTTTAATTTGCGCGGCACCCACCAAACGCGCCCGGCGCGCAGCACAGGGGCCGCCGCACGGTTTAAAACAATATACTCGTAATGACGCGCGGTACAGTCAAAACGGGCGTGAAAATCATCCGCCGCAATTTCGCACGACAAAACGGAAACCGGCTTTTCCGTCAGGTAAAAGTTCAGCGCCCGCATCACCGTATCTGCATCGCGGCCGTCCGGCAAATCAAAATGCGCCGTCATGGCCACCGCATGCACGCCGGCATCCGTGCGGCCGGCCGCAACAACATCCGGGCGCACGCCACAGAATTTTTCCAGTGCGTCCTTCATTACGGATTGCACGGACGGGCCCTGGCGGTTTTCCTGCCACCCGATAAGCCCCGTGCCGTCATATTCAAGAACAACCCTGTACCGCGTCATTATTCGCCCATTTTTATTTCCGCCCCATGCAGGCCGTTTACAAAACTTTTCCAATCCATCGGTTTTTTCCCGGCCGGCTGCAACCGCAGAATTTCCAGATTTTCCCCGCGCAACCGTGTTTCCAAAATCTTTACATCCACACCGTTTATTTTTGTACGCCCCGCGCCCAGTGCGCGAACCTGATCATGAACGCGGCGCGCCCCGCGCGACCAGTCAATTATTTCATCAGCGCCGGTAAATTTACGTGTAAATGTCGGCACACCTGATTGCGGCACCGGTGCAAATGCGGCCGGATTTTTCAAATATTCCACCAACATATCGCCGCCAATTTCGGCGACGCGCGCCTCTATCACATCATTTGTATCATTTTCATGAATGTCAAACGGCACGCGCATATAAACATCGCCCGCATCCAGTTCCGGCGTTATCCGCATTAAACACACCGCAGACGCGGTGTCACCGTTATAAATCGCCGTGCGTATCGGCGACGGCCCGCGATAGCGCGGCAGGTCGCTGGGGTGAATGTTTATACACGGTGCGGAACTTAAAACATTGTCACGCAATATCGCCCCATACGACACGACAACGACCATGTCCGGTTTAAAATTATATTCACGCGGATTGTGAAACACCGCAATCCCGCGCGCATCGGCCCACGCATGCACCGGCGACGGGGTCAAAACCTGTTTACGCCCAACCGGCCTCGGCGCACGGGTGAACACGGCCATTATTTCATGGCCGGCGCACGCAACCCGTTCAAACATCGGAACAACAAACGCGTTTGTTCCCATCAAAACCAGCTTCATTTTCTTTTCCGCACCTTTCGCATGACCATTTCGCGCCGCACCGGGGCCAGCAGGTCTATAAACAGCCGCCCGTCCAAATGATCTGTTTCATGTTGAACAATGCGCGCGGGAACACCGGACATTTCCGCGCCTTTCTTTTCACCGCGTTCATCCGTCCATTCAACCACAACCGCCGCCGGGCGCGTAACATGCGCAAACACCGGCAGATTGTCCGGCCCCAGAACGGACAGGCAGCCCTCTTCCATATTACAAGTTTCATCAGAGGCGGATACGATACGCGGGTTTATCATTTTGTACACTGTTTCCGTATCCGGATCCATCATAACCAGAAAACGTTTTGTCACCCCGACCTGGGGCGCGGCCAGGCCGACGCCGTTTTGTTCGCGCATCATGGCCACCATTTCATCCAAGGCACTTAAAATATCGGGCGATATGGTATCCACGGGCGCGCATTTTTCACGCAGAACCAAATCACCGCAAAGTTTCATTTGCAACATATGTATTTCCTCTTATAATTGATATTATCAAAGGAAAGACAAATGACAACCTATATTTTAATCCTGTTGGTGTTAATCGTCATACTGCAGATTGCGATGATGATGCGCCGACCGCCGGTGCCGGATTTAACCCCGCTGAATGAAAGCAACACCCGCCTGCGCGAGGTGCTGGCGGACCGCCTGGGCAAACTTAGCCAGAATGCGGTGGAACTCAAAAACATCAGTGCGGACATTGCAAACTTTAAAAACATTTTAATGGGGAACAAGCAGGCGCGCGGCACGTTCGGCGAACGCCAGCTGGAAGACATTGTCGCGGATGTAATGCCCCCGGACAGTTACGCGTTTCAATATGTCATGCCGACGGGCGTGCGGCCGGACTGCGTAATCCGCCTGCCGTATCCGCCGGGCGACATGGTGATTGACAGTAAATTTCCACTGGAAAGCTATACCCGCATGACGGAAAACCCGGACGACGGCATGGCGCGAAAACAGTTTGAACTGGACGTGCGCAAGCATATTGATGCAATCGCAGAAAAATACATTATCCCGGGCACCACCGCGGAATCCGCGATGATGTTTATCGCATCAGAGTCCATATTTGAAATGCTGCATCGTGATTTTGGCGCAACGGTTGACTATGCCGCCCGTCGCCGGGTGTTTATAGTATCCCCGTCAACACTGTGGGCGACGCTGAACACCGTGCGCGCGGTGCTGTCGGATATAAAGATAAAACGCGTCGCGGGCCAGATAAAGAAAGAGCTGGACCTGTTGTTAACAGACTTGTCACGGCTGTCCGACCGGGCGGACAATCTGGGGCGCCATTTTGCCCAGACAACCGCGGACATAGAACAACTGCAGACATCCGTGCGGAAAATTACGCCGCGCGCGGAAAAATTGCGCGACATGGATTTCGGCGAAAATTAAAACGGGGCGACGCCCCGTTTTTATTTATAAATCGCGTTCGCACCAGAAATCCAGACCGAACGTAAATATTTTCAACATCAGACGGTCGGGGATTCGCAACGCCCCGTTTTCATATTTCGCCCACATATTGGGCTGTACGCCCATGCGCGCGGACAGGCGCTCCTTTGATATTCCCATCAGCATCCGCGCCTTCTTTAATGTTTCACACGCCGGACGGTATGTATTCTGTTCCACCTTATGCGAATGAATACAGGCCTTGCGCGCGTTTGTTTTTCTCATTTTTTCCTCCATCGGTTTTTATTAAAAAAACTTACCGCCCGTGACGAATGGGCGGTTGGAGGTTAGAAACTACGTAAATATAGTGCTGTTTATTCATATATATCACAGCCCTCCAACCGGTTGTGGAGTTTTTATTTACGGAGGTTTCTACACCTCACACCGGGGGTCACCCGATGCAATGGGAATTATAACAGAAAAACAGCGATTTGCAAATATTTACTGGATTGCCACGTCGGCGCAAGCGCCTGCTCGCAATGACAATGGCAGTGTCTGACGTGGCAATCCAAAATAAAAAAACGGCGGGATTATTTCCGCCGTTTTTTTGCAGTCTTTTCTTTTTCCTGGCCCAGTATGTCCATCTGCATTTGTAAAATCGTACTTTCCTTTTCTTTTATCACCTCTAACAGACGGGCGTTTTCCTGTTGCTGTTTTTCCAATTCCTGTTGGCCGGTCATTACGCGCTCTGACAGTGTTCTGTTGCGGCCGCGATTAAACAGCCCCGTTACAATCGCACCGACCAGTGCGCCGCTGGACGCGCTTAACAAATCACTTAAAGTATCTATTAATGGTATCGCCATGCAGTCATCTTAACACGGCGCCAAGACAATATCAGCAGGATGCTTTTCTTAACCCCGTCTTGCGGTCAACCCACACGCGTTCGCCCGCGATTTCCATCATCGGCATGTCGGACGCGCTGTCGGAATAGCTGCGCACGACACGGGGTATATACTTGTTTTCTTTGGCCCACGCATCCAATGCGCACACCTTGTTCGGGCCCCAGCATAAAAATTTGTATTTCCACGGACGCGCGGCATCCATCTGTGAACACATAACCGCGTCAAATTTCATGTCGCGCACCAACGCCGGCACCAGATAATCCGGCGATGCGGATACCAAAACCACCATGCGGCCCGCCGCACGTTCCGCGGCCACCTGCTCTTTGGACCAGCCGAAACGTTCGCGCCGGTGCTGCTTTATAAAACCGGGCGCAAACTTTTTCACCATTTCCGGCGTCAAAAAGCGTCGTATGTTCTGGCGCCACCACATGCCGCCGGGGTTTAACCATTTCCCCACAACAGCGGCCGCCATAACCGGCGCAAACAGCCACGGACGCACGCTGCGCCGGGCGCAGTATTTTGCAAATTCCACATTTGAATCAAGCGCGGACAATGTTCCGTCAAAATCAAATACAACTATATCTTTTTTCTGTAGCATAACAAACCTTTTAAATCTTTTCACACGCGGAATTATATCAGCGTTTTTCACGCCCGCAAATAAAAAAAACAAACGGGGCCGCGGCCCCGTTACAGTTTTACTTTATGCGCTTTACCCTGCGGCGCAGGCGTTCCATCATAAAGAACAGTGCCGGGGTCAGCGTGAACGTCCATACCAGCGACGCCAGCATACCCCCGATCATAACGGCGGCCATGGCGACCTTCATGCCGTCGGTGCTCCACAACTGCGGCAGCATTCCCGTCACAACCGCGATGGACGTCATCAGAACCATGTTCTTTTTATCGTTCAATTCCGTCCACAGCGCCACGCGCGGAACGGCGCCTTCTGAAATGCGCTTTATGGTCGGTTCCAACACCAGAATGTTGTTGTTAACCACCAGACCCACCAACATAACGAACGCCAGCATGGCCCCCACGTTCATTGACGCCCCGGACAGGAACAGCATTATGAACACGCCGGCAAAGCTGGTGATAATTGACGTTGCAATCGTAAACGGATGCGTCAGCGAGTTCAATATCGCCGCCAGCAACATAAACGTCAGTATCGTCGCCAGCAAGAACGCTTGGCCAATTTCGCCGGTCGTTTCATCCTGGGTTTCCGACATTCCGCCAAACTGGGCGTAATATCCGGGCTGCCAATCCATTTTTGCCATGCCGGCCTGAATCTTTTGCTGTACCGGACCCATGGTGGATTTGCCGATGTTTATGTCTATTTCCGTAATACGACTTTTATCCAAACGGCGTATTTCCGATGTCGCGGGCACGGTTTGAACATCGCCCAGTTCCGACAGCGCAACCATTCCCTTTTGAGAATTCATGTAAACGTTGTCAAACAGGCTGCCGTTCTTAAACGGACGCGCAAATTCCAGAATTATCGGATATTCTTCGCCGCGCTCTTTGTACTTGTAATCGTCGTTTCCATACAGCGCCGCACGCAGCGTCGTACCGGCATACGCATTTTGCACGCCCCAGAAATTCATCTTTTCCTGATTTGGAACAAAACGGATTTCGTTGTTCGGCGTCTGCTGTGCCATGACGGCCGTCGCAACCTCTGGTATCTGGTTAATCATGTCCAGAACCCGGGCCGCATATTCGTTGCGAACCGCGTCGTCTTCGCCGTAAATGTTCAACACCATGTCGTTGTTTGAACTGGACGACATTCCGCGGCCCGCCATTACCTGAATTTCCGCATCCGGAATTTCCGACAACACCGGCAGCATTTCCCGCGCCAGCTGCTTGTCCGATTTCTTGCGCACACCCAGTTCGCGCAAATCAACCTTTACCGTGATGTTCTGCAGACCGTTTTCACCGATTTTTGCGGTTGTCGCAACAACATCCGGGAATTCTTTCAACGCGTCTTCTATTTGCTGTGAAATGGCGACGGATTTTTCATACGTCGCCCCCATCGGCGCGCGTGCGGTAATCGTCATTTCATTCGTGTCCGTCGTCGGCGAAAACTCGTTACCGACAAACCGCATCAGCATCGCGGACGCAATCAGAACGCCAAACGCCATGGCCACAACGCGGCCGGAATGTCTGAACTGATAATCAAACCACATGCGCAACGGTGTTTTTTCATCCGCCGCTTTTTCTGTCGCACGCGATTTCTTTTCCTTTGGCGCGGTCAGACGCAAGAACTTTGCAATCATCATGGGCGCCAGCGTGAACGAGAACATCAGCGACAGCAGCGTCAGATACACAACCGTCATACCGAACTGGGCCATGAACTGACCCGCGATTCCGCCCATAAACGCCAGCGGCAGGAACACCACAACGTTTGTTCCGACACCGGCCAGAACGGAAACCGCGACTTTTTTGGTGCCGTCAATGGCGGCGTCGTCCGGATGCTTGCCCGCGCGCATTTCCTGCAGCGCGGATTCAATCAGAATAATCGCGTTTGACACCAGCGTGCCCAGTGCGGACGAATACGCCAACAGAGTCATTGCGTTTATTGTAAATCCGGAACCGTCCATAAAGAAAAATCCCGCTATCAATGATGCCGGAATCACGACGCCGGCAATAATCGTTGAACGCCAGTTGCCGGTAAACACCAACAAAACGATAACCGTGAATATGATACCCAGCACGATGCCCCATATCGTGCTGTACGTTTCATCCAGAACAGAGATGGAAGAATCTGACACAATGCTCATTTCGGCGCCGGGGAAACGCGTCTGCATGTCCGCCGTCAACGCCGGCAGACGTTCACGCAACGCCTTTGATATTTTAATGGCGTTGCCGTCGTCTGATTTTACAACGGATGCAACCACAACGTCTTCGCCGTTGTAACGCGCACCGGTTTCGGCGTCGCGCGCCTCGTCCGAAACGGTTGCAATGTCTGATACCTTGAAGCGCTGGCCCTCCATCGTGACGATTTCCAGATTTTCTATTTCCGCCACGGATGAAAATTCACCTATGAAACGAACGTTGGACGAATTTGCGGATGTTTCAATCTTGCCCCCGGGAACGTTTAAGTTCTTGGACCCCAGCGCAGACACAACGTCAACAATCGTCACACCGCGCGCCGCCATTTCATCGGGGTCCATCGCAATGCGAACCGCACGCTCGCGGCCGCCGAAAACATCAACACTGGCCACGCCAGATATCGCCGTAATCTTGTTTGACAGCGTGTTGTCCACGTATTCTTCCAAATCACGCGCCGACGCCCCGCGCAAAACGATGTCAACCACGGATTCCTGCAACGGGTTCAACTTTTCAACAACAGGCTGCTTTAACGCATCCGGAAAATCGGATGCCAGACCGTCAATTTTTGTCTTTACCTCGGCCGCCTTGTCGTTGACGTTTACGCCCAGGTTGAATTCCGCCATGACGTATCCGCCGTTTTCAAACGCGCGCGACGTCAGCTTTTTTAAGCCCGCAACCTCAGCAATCGCGTCCTCGGCCTTTTTGATAACCTGTGATTCAATTTCCGCAGGTTCCGCACCCGGGTACACGAACGTCGCGGTCACCATCGGGAAATCCAGCGACGGGGTGCGTTCTATATTCATTTTCGGAAACGACACCAGCCCCAGAACAACCCAGAACAATACAAACATCAGTGTCGTAATCGGTCGGCGGACGAAAAAATTCAACATTTTGTTTTCTCCTATTTTCCTTGCCTAAAAACTACTTCTTTATTTTGACCTTGTCACCGGCCGAAACACGCGACAGAATCACAATGTCACCGTCACGCAGCCCGTCTGTAATATACGCGGTGTCTGCATCACTGCGGGCAACGGTCACATTTTGCGGCGCCGCCGCGCCGTCGCGCACGACATACACAACGCCGCCCGCCACCGCATATGCCGGGACGAAATAGCCGTCCGCCTTAAACTCGGCGAATTGCAAACCGTCCTTTACGCCGCGTGTGCGCACGACATGCATGCCGGTATCCAAATCAATGCCGGCGCCAACAGATACTATCTCGCCGGCGCCAACCTTTTGCCCCGCACGCAGCATATGCGCACGCGCACCGGACACCAGGGCGCGGTTGCCCTTTACCGTCAGAGGCTCGCGCACAACGCCGGGCGCGCGCTTCATTTCCAGCACCTCTACCGGCACGCCGTGCTCGGCCGCGGCGCGCGCCGGATTAAACACCTGCATGCGATACTGCACCCCGATTGCGACAAAGCGGTACACCACCCACATCGCCAGCAGCACGACCAGAACCAGATACAGTCTTTTCTTTGTGCGCGGCCGTTGCATCCATGCGCGAATGCGCGCCACCTGTTCCTTTAATTTTTCCATTTTACTCCCCCAGTTTCTTTATTGATTCCGCAGCCATCAAAATATTGTACTTTGCGTTTAACAGCGCCATGTCCAGCTGATACAGACCGGCGGACGCCTCGGCCAGCTCTATGGCAGACGTCTGACCGGCAGCAAAGCGTTCTGTTGAAAACTGATACGCCTTGGACGCCAAATTACGCGCATTTTCCAGTGTCGCCAAATTGCCGCGCAGATGATTGTATTTCTTTATCGCGGTATCGTATTCCTCTGTCTTCATTTTCTTTGATTTGTCCAAATCCTGGCGCGCGGCCTCTGCATCCATTGCGTCCATCGTCGCATTGGCGCGGTGCAAACCGCCGCTGAAAATCGGAACCTGCAGCGCAACGCCCCAGTATGCGGACTGGGACCCTTTTTCATCAAACATCGTGTCAATCTCTTTGCCCATTGACATAAAGTTATACGACGCCGTCGCCGCCAGTGTCGGCAGATATTCCGCACGGGAAGACTTTGCCTTGGCCTCATACATACGCACCTGCTGATTCAATATGTCCCATTCTGGATTGTTTTTCAAACCGCCGGCGGACAAATCACCAAAAGTCTTCGGGAAATTATCGGTCAATGTAATCTCTTCGTCCATATCAATGCCCGCCAGAATCTTTAGCATTCTGTACGCGGTGTCACGGTTGAACTCAGCATCGGACAAATTGATTTCCTTGGACGCGATATCCGACTCTATCTTTACCAGGTTTATGCGGTTTGCACGACCGACGGACGCCAAACTGCTGCGGGCGGCGCGCGCCGCATCCAGGTCGGCCTTTGCAATCTTTACAATGTCGTCCGTCATTTTTGCCGTCCAGTAAACGTTGGCGGCGCTGTAGCGCACCTCTCTCAGGGTCAGTTCACGGCTGGATTCCGACATCTTTATGGCAGACTTTACACTTTTAACCGCATTGCCTATTTTTCCGAACGTATAAATCGGCTGTGACACGGATACGCCGGCCATAAAAATATTATCCGGAATTTCTATATGTATCGGCTGGCCCGAACTGTCCTTCATATTTTCAGACAACAATCCGCCAAACGCCGCCGGCAAATCAATACCCGTGGATTTTGACGGGTTTTCAACATTAATCATGTTCATGTATGACGCCGTTCCGTCAATCTTGAACCAGCGGTTGGAATTCGCCGCAGACAGCTGGGCCTGGGCTTTTTTTACATTTGCGTCCGCCTTTTTTACATCCTGGGATTCCGCAACAATTTTTTCCACAGCCTCGTCCAGCGACAGGTTCATCGCATCCGCACCGCCAAACGCCGTGCAGGCGCAAACCAAACCAAACACCAACCTGTATTTTACCTTATGCATCGTTTAACTCCATCTTTACCAATACAGTATTCATTTTTTTCAAAGCATCCGTTAAAACACCCTCGTCTTCACGACTGACGTTTTCAAACAGACGCTCTATCCCCTTGCGAAAGACGTCCATTGCCTGCAGCGCCACCTGTTCGCCGGCCGCCGTACACGAATACCACGTGTTGCGCCGGTCATGCTCATCAACAGTTCTGGCAACCAGACCGTCCGCCTCCAGCTTTCTAAACGTGGCGCACAAATTCGGGCCGGGCACCATTTCGCGCATTGCAATGTCTTTCAACCTGGCACGCCCGCCCAGATACAGGCGCACCAAGACATTCATCTGATTGCGCGGGAAACGAATATCCCCGCGCGGATTTTTCTTTAACCTGTCCGACAGCCTGTCCAGAATCAAAATATTTGATTCCAGCAAACGAACAAATTCCTTATGTGCCATAGATTCTCCTTACCGTCAGAAAAGCGTAAATTCTTTAGACATATTTATTTACTTGCACAACGCCCCCTGCATGCGTTATAATAACAAATGAATTTATGATTTGTTAAAAACCTGAATAATTATATTTTTTAACGAATATTTTTCAAGCAGAAAATTAAAAAAATATCAACTGATTTTGTGGCACGGATTTTTGTTATTGCAAAATTGCCAAATCCCGCTATAATTCATGAAGCTTTTGGGGTGTCGTCTAATGGTAGGACAAGAGATTTTGGTTCTCTTTATCATGGTTCGAATCCGTGCGCCCCAACCAGTTTTATAAAAAGCACCCCGCCGGGGTGTTTTTTATAAAATGATGCGTACGCCGGATTGTGCAAATTCGCCTCGCATTTGCACAGCAAAACGTTATTAACGTTCACATATCAGTATTTTTATTCTTTATGACACACAACAAAAACTTGACAAATATTATTTTTGTTTCATAATAAAATCAACAAGACAAATAAGGAACAATAATGACACAACACATCCAAATAAATGAAATCTATAACATAATCCGTGAATCCGCGGAAGATTACGGATATACTCAGCATTTATGGACTAAAAAGACTCTGCCGGGGTATCCACAGTACATGGTTGTGTTTCCCAAAGAATCCAAAGAGGAACTGTTTGCTCGCGCGGCACACAGTTTTGGCGTAAAACTGGATACCGATGTACGACCAGATTTTTACGGAAACAATGCGCGCTTTTGCTATGTTTTCGTATGCGATGACGATA
Source organism: uncultured Alphaproteobacteria bacterium (assembly GCA_949878575.1). GTDB lineage: Bacteria > Pseudomonadota > Alphaproteobacteria > Rs-D84 > Rs-D84 > Enterousia. Next base: position 302,851 of record CATLAX010000002.1, read on the forward strand.
AATACGAAAACTATAAACTGTTCAGCGAAATTGTTGAACAGGTACTTAAAGCCAACAAAATAGCACGCGCACGCCAGCGTTAATATTAAAGCATCTGTCGCCGTTCTTGGCGCAGTAAAAGAACAGATGCACGGCCACCTAGTTTAAGAAAACACCGCCCGTTTGGGCGGTTTTTATAAAATGATGTATCTTATGGCCTGAGGTTGCGCAACACTACGCCACGTTTTCAAAAATCATATCAATGGAATATTATGTACGCCGCCTTTGGCAAGAAACGTGTTGACAAAAATATTTTTTGTTTTAACATCACACAAAAAAGGACAAAAATTATGGGAACGGAAAATTGGGCCGCAAAAGACTTTACATATTCGGGCTTTTCTGTATCACGACACAACATTAGAGCATATCTGAAAAATATGAAACAATGCCGGCGGGCATCAATATGGGGGGGCGCCGGTTATTTTAGCTCAGGCGAAACGATACTGCAAAGCATGATTTCTTCCATTGCCGACAACAATTATTCTTTTGACACACACGACACGGAAATGTGCGAATTGGTTGAAGAAATGATAAAAAAGGCCGGGCGCAATGCAAGCGGCGTTTATAGTGACAACGCCCATCAGGCGATGCGAAATATTTGCATTGCCATGGGGAAAAATCCGGATGAACACGTGCTGTTTGACAAAACTGTCAAAGGACGCATGGACAAGGCTTCTTCAAAAATAAAAAAGCTGTTCGGTTTCGGCAAAGTCAAAGAAACAAAACAAGCGCACGAACCAGAACCGGATTTTGAATCCCTGCAAGAATATGTTGTGGAGCCAACAGATTCTTTGCGCGAGTATAATCCGGAACCGGAAGCATACCGCGCGACTGATAATGCCGCCGATTCCACGAAAGAAAAAAATAGCGACGCGCCACAAAACACTGAAACAAAAACGTCAAAGAAATCTTTCAAAAAGAAATTCATGTACACCATAACCGCAACTGTTGCCGGGCTGGCCGCGATAGGGGCGGGACTGCTGATGTCGTCTGACACGTCAAAAAATGTGCACGACGCATCACACGACAAGGCCCCAACGTTTAAAACCGTAACCATGCCGGATGCAAAACATACCGTCACACAAGCATACAACCTGACCGACGACGTGAAAAAGTCGCATGTTGTAACACAGGCAAAAAACAAAACGGCGACAGATTCCGTATCAGCGCAGTTAACACGCACCAGCAAAAGCTCTCTGGACATATTGCTGGGTGAAAAAGAGGCGAACGACCTGTGCCGCCGTGTTCAACAAAAAATAGACGCCGGAATATTTGCGGCGCCGCGCGGAATGTCTGCGGAACGCATCGCACACGCCATAACGATGAGCCGTATTTACGAGGGCAACAGTGTTGTTTTGGATGCAATGAACGCACAGACAAAACTAACCCCGGCCCAGCAGGCTGCATTTGAGCAGCATATTGACGAAATCGGGGATATGGGCGTAAAACTGCAAAAGCGCATGGCGAAAAAGCAAAAACTGTCAAAGCACAGCAGGTTTAACAAAGCGCCGAAGACACTGCGCCAAATGCATATAAAGAATCTGCAGCAACTGCAGCAGATGCGCAAAATGGCGCACGTCAGATAAAACAACGCCCGCATGGGCGTTTTTATTTGGCATGCGGAAACGCCGCCCCACCACAACAAGCAGATATGTTTTCCATGTAAAAAATTCTTTACTTTCACAGTCTTATACCGTTATAATTTAAATTGAACTGATGGGGACATCGGTTCGGGGTCGTAGCTGGCCTATCTTATTCGGTGCAAGACAGAGAACACATCGTAAATCCGATAACCTTCCTGTGGCATTGCGTCGTTATTTATCCCTGACTTGTATTAAGTCGGGGAGCCGTTGGTTATACAACACGGGGTTACCCGAAAGACCAACGGGGTCAATAATAAGATGATTAGCTAACTCCCCGACCGCTTACGCTCTTTGCAGGCGGTCTTTTTTCTATAAACAAAAAGGGGATATGATGAAAAAATATGCAATATTAACATCCGTTCTGGCACTGGCCGCGTGCGGCGGCGGGTCCGGTCATCACCATGACGGCGCGCCGGTTACGCCGGGCGGCAACAATCCGACGGACCAGACAAAAAAATTAGAACCTGTTATTGATATATCACAGTTGAGTCAAATTGATTTTTCCACAAATGACCAAAATGGCTACAAATATAAATTTGTTGTAAACGATGGAAAAATTGTCGCCTTTAAAGAACAAGACAACCAATATGCATGGACGTACCACATAGACGGCGACAAGATAAACAAAATAACCGAACACGATGCCGTTGGGAATGCGTATAGTTACACTGACGTTGACGGCAAAATAGAGTTGCTGGGCAAAGACGCCGGATTGCAATATTCCGACTTTGGCTATCTGATTGCAACAATAAAAGGCGAAGAAGAAGAAATAAACAATAGTACAGAGGGCGCAATATTTACCGGCGGACGTGCGGACAAACTGATTGAACAACCGCAAACCACGGCCGATTTCCACGGCACGGCGGTTGCGTCAATTAATGCATACATGCCATCCGGGACAGGTTACGGCACAGAAGAAGTCATGATTGCAAAAACCGGTGACGCGACACTGCATTTTGAAAACGGGTCGGAAACGCTGACCATGAATTTTTCAAAGGCCGACAACCCATGGTATGACGTTGTCGCAACCAAAGATGAAATTAAACTGTCAAACGGCGACGGAATAAAAGATGACATGTTTAAGGTGAGCAGCAACCAAGATGCCGGAGAACACTATATTTCAATCAAATATTTTGGCGACAACGGCAATGTGAACGAGGCTGTTGCAAACACTGAGTTTTCCCATCCGGGGGCATTGTCGTCTGACACACAACTGCACAGCATTTCTGTTGACGCCGCATTCGGTGGGGTATTAAATAAATAAAGAAAGGGGGATATGATGAAAAAAATTGCAATATTGACATCCGTTCTGGCACTGGCCGCGTGCGGCGGCGGTTCCGGTCATCACCATGACGGCACGCCGGTTACGCCGGGTGCGAACAATCCGGCAACAGTCCCCGGCGACAAAACAATCGGCGACGCCGCCCGCGCCAGCAACAGAGAAATAACATCCATGGCATCTGAAATACTAATCGCCAAGGACGGGTCTTTGCCGAACATCGCACGCGACGCCACGGGGTCGGTTAACCACAACGGCAAAGAATACACGGCATACAGACTGGACGACGCCAAATTTGTCATGGCTGATATTCCGGACGAAGACGATCCGGACATTGCCGTAAAATTCACCACGGATGCGGATGGCAAAATTATCGGCACGGACATGCTGCTGTGGGGTGAAAACATCAAGACCCGAAGAGAGGAAGGGAACAAATTTTCATTTAACGAAAACGGCGTATCCGCAATATTTGAAACAAAAATGGGCAAAGGCGACGCCATGGGAATGAAGTATTCCGATTTCGGATACGTTGACGTTGACTGGAGCGAGGACGGCGAAACAGTCAACGAACATTTTGCCATTGCCGGCGGCTATGACGTTATGCGCATTGAGGCCGAAAACATTTCCGGCGAAAAAACATTCACCGGCCAGGCAACCGGCAACGTCAGCGCCAACGACGCCCCCATGGCGGTTGAAACAGACGATGCAACACTGGTGTTCAAAGACGGCGTCCAGACATTAAATATGAACTTTGACAACTGGTACAATGTGACCGTAACCTCTGCGGATGGCAAAAACAACATTGCATTTGACGACACGGAAAAAAACATTGCGGCCGGGTATAAATTCAAGCACAATGAATATGAGGATTTTACCAGGGTCAATCATGTAACAGAGGGCGTCAGCGGCAGAATGAACACCAGCTATTACGGAGACAAAGGCAACGCAACAGAGGCAACCGCCTTGATTTCCATTGACGAGAAAGACGGTCAAAACGAAGTGCTGTTCAACGCGGCGTTTGGCGGTGTGGCAAAATAATGAAAAAACTGGCGGTTATTTTTACGCTGTTGATTCTGCCCAGGCTGGCCCGGGCAGAATCCGCCGGACAGACCGGCACGCGGGAAATTACAATGACCCCGCGCGAGGCCCTTGTTCTGGCCGGCGACATGCTGGAACGCGGCGACGTTAACAATGCACAAACAATCCTGACCAACATGCCGCGCATGTCCGGAGAGCTGGAAATAGAACGCTGGTTCCTGCTGGCACAGATTGCATCGCGCACGGGCGATGTTGACACCGCAATAAAAATTTACCATAAAATTTTGGACGCCCAGCCGAACCTGGCGCGCGTGCGCTTTGAACTGGCCCTGTGCTATATGCACCAAAAAAAGTGGCGGCGGGCGGATTACCACCTGCGCCTGGCAATGGCGGGCAAAGATTTGCCTGAAAACGCACGGGCGATGATGAACTATTACCGATACATCATCCGAAAAAACAAAAACTGGAACATATGGTTTAACTTTGGCGCCGCGCCGGACAACAACGTAAACAACAGCGTCGGCGGCCAAGAATGCGTGATGACCATGTTCGGTCTGATGTGCCGCGATTTGGCGGATCCGGAATCCGCGGTCGGAATGAATTTTACACTTGGCGGCGATTACGAGTTCAAGTTAAGCGAACATTGGCGCTGGAAGTCTGACGCAAATATTTATAGCAATATTTACGACAAGCACGATTATGACGATTTGTATTTGTCACTGTCCACCGGGCCGCGTTACGTATGGGGCAACGGCGACGTGTGGATGGCGGCGGTTGCGGCGCGGCGCTGGTACGGATGGGATGCATACAACCGATCCATTGGGGTGCGTCTGGACACCAACTATGACTTTACACGGCGCCTGTCCGGCGGACTGTACCTGCGGTTTATGAACAACACCTATGACGAATATGACGATATTTTATCCGGACAGACTTATTCTGCAAACACCCGCCTGACCTATTCGTTTAATGCCAGCGTATACATGTTGTTACGCGGCGGCATCACAAGAGAGGCGGCGAAAAGCGACACCTATTCATACTGGCAGCCAAGTGCGGGCGTCGGCATCGGCGCGGAATTACCATGGGGTTTCCATGTGTACGCGGAACCGTCAGTTTATTGGACGCGATACGATGCGGCGCGGTGGACGGTAAAGAACAACCGGTTTACGGAAATCACGGAACACGATTTTACGCACCGCTATGCGGTGTCGCTGTCCAACAACAAACTGGACATATGGGGCTTTGTGCCGACAGTCACCGTTTCGTACACCAAACGCGAATCCAACATATGGCAGCGCGAATACGACAAAACCGCCCTGGAATTTACAATGCAGCAACGTTTTTGACGTTTGCATCCCGTTTGCGACGGTATTCAATCCGCAAAATTATCACGGCATGCGTTGACATTTATCGGTACGCGTATTGTACGGAAGGACTCTTTTATGCGAACGCGCGATTTGCAAATAACACGGCCGCTGCCGTCCGTAATTTCCATTACGTATTCATCATACGGCAATCCGTCAAAGATAAACGCCCCGTCCAAATCCGCTGTTTTGACCGCATGCAGGGTGCCGTCCATGCGACGCATGCGCACCATGTGGCGGGCGGTTGCGGCCATGCCGGCCAGCTGGCCCTCTATCCCGCCCAGACGCCGCATGGGAATGTCAACGGGTCGAACAACGCCCGGCCGCAGAACCAGTTTTTTCTGTGTCCATTCCGGCGTTAAACTAATGTCGTCAACATTTGACTCGTCAACCGCCATCATCACTTTCTGATATGTTTCCAAATTCGTTATCAGCGCGCCGCCGTTCGCATCCGTTCTGGACGGGGTTTCACGACCCGATACAAACAGGTCAACACCCGCAACCGGATTTCCGGCATCGTCCGTTGCGCGCGCATATATTGTGCCATAATCCATCATCTGGTTTTCTGCATTGGCAAAGAAACGATGGCTGTCCGGGATTTTTCCAAAACTGATGTTATATGTAAGATTAAGCGACAGATTACGGTCTGTATCGGATGAAACATTAAACGTTAGCCCACCGAATTTAAACAGCCGGCCGACGCCAACACCAAACGCGTCAACATCGGCGCCGCCGACATAGTTTGACCGGCAGTCATGATTCCACGTTGCCTGAACATATGTGTTTTTATCCCAGCGGTATTCCCCAAACGCGCCATAGTCATGCAAATAGCTTTCCGGCATTGTCTGATACTGAACCCGGCCGTTTACACGCATGCGCCCGTACGTCGCCTGGGCCAGCAGCCCCGTATAATTTTCCGTTGCATCCGGCGTGCGCCGCCATGTATTCTCCAAAGACACGTTATAATACCGCATAAAATTCGGGGACAGGCGCGCCTGAATTTCACGGTATAATTTTCCGTCGTTTTTTTCACGGTGCGTATACGCGACATAATACGGAACATTTACCCACGGAACGGAACCGGTCAGACGGCCTTCAAACAGATTGTTCAAATAACCGTCCAGATAATGTGAAACGGGTGTTTTTGTCGCCCCGTAATATTCGTAGCGCGTAAACAGCGTGCCGATATAAATGTCGCCCTGGGCGTCAAAGTGATGTCCCAATGAATTATTGTCCATATTATAGTTTGCATTATACTGTACGGAAACGCCGTTTAACGCCATCTGCGCCCCCAGCGTTGAATACTGGTTTGTACGCGTAACATCTGTCGGGCCGCCCGCCCGGGCCATGCCGCCTATCAGGGTAAACCTGTCGGTTAAGCCGTAATAAAACAAACCGTTTGCAACAATTTTATCAGACGGCGGAACCAATGAATAATTATCGTTGATGACAAACCTGTGCGGTTGCTGGGCGCTGATGTCATAGCCAAGCTCGCCCGCACGCACCGGCGACGTGCCGGAATAAAACCTGCGCGATTCTTCACGAACCTCGCCATAGGGGCCGTACAACACCACCTTGAAATCATTTAAGCCGTAATTTACCGGTATATTTTTAAACTCATAGCGCCCGTCAATTCCGGACTGTCTGAATCCTATCAGCTGATTGTTCAAATACAGTTCCGCATCCCACCCGGCAGGCATCGGCCCGTTAATGTCTATCGTTTTATCGGCGGAAACAACCAGGTCTTTAAAAGAACTCAGCACAACGCCGCGGCCCGGCATGCCGTTATAAAACAGGTTGTTGCCGGCACTGACTATATCGCCGGCCTGAAAACGCACCAGATTAACAAAATTGTGCGGCGTATCCAGCATTGTCCGCCCGACCGTGATGCGCGCGCCCGGCCGGCTTAGCCGGTTTTCGCCGTAATCATCGCCAAACAGGGTTAAACGGGTGTCCAATCCGGCCGCTATCATCGCCATGTTCGCCTGATAAAAATTACCGTTTGTACGCGAATATCCGTCTCGGTGCCAGTTGTGAAAATTCTGGGAACGGCGGTATATAAAATCAGTAACTGGGAACGTTAGCCATCGGTTGTCAAAACTGTAATTTGCAAAAGAATCCGCCGCCGGAAAATATGTCATCGCACTGCGCCGCGCCGCGTTGTCCGCCCCGCGCGTTGTCGGCAGGATATAATCGGAATCAACATCCAGGCGCATTTCCAGCGTATCCACATCCAACCGCAGCGGTAACAAATTCCGGTAATAATCCAAGGAATAATAATCCGCGCCGCCCTGTACAATATGCCCCGCCCCGGACAACGGCATGACAAATTCCGTATCCATGAATTGAATTTTTCGGCTGTCCGGGCGATAGTCAAAATGCAATGCCTGGGCCATGTCCTGAACATCCAAAAAACATGTGCCTGACGTCTGCACGGCATGAACCAGCGCACCGGAATCATAACCCTGTATTCTGGGTTCCAACAACAACATCTCTGCAAACGCGGCGTCCGTGACAACAATCTGACAAAGAACACTAAATGCTTTTCGTTTCCAATGTTTCATTTGTATTCTCGTCAATAAGTGTAACGGTGATGTCTTTTGACGGCTCATCGGCCAGCGGCACCTGTAACACGCGGACCGGCGTTGTCATAAATATTCTAAAATCGGCCACACGCCCCAGTTCGCGGCGTCCCTGCGACACTATGACGGTTCCGAAAAATGAACGATCGCCGGTGCGCCGCACCTGTATGGATGCGACGGGCTTGCCGTTGCGGCGCTCTATCCGCACGTCGCCGATGCTGGCGGACGCACTAAGCGTGCCGCGTTCTATCATAACCGGAATGGACACACCATAGAGCGGTTTTAAATTTATAACCAGGCCCCCGTTTGCCCCGCCCTGGGCCGTGCCGTACATCATGGACGGCGACGCCTGTTCCTGAATCAACATATGCGACACATACTCGCCATCGGGCGCGGCCGCCATCGCGCGGCGGCGGACACGCACAACCTGGGACTGGCCCGGTTGCAGCGTCACCTGATGCGGCGCCCATTCCAGAAAAGGCGACGCAAACGGATTGCCGGCGACAGGCTCTGATATCGTAACATACGAACCGTCCGGGTTCTGTTTGAAATTGACCAACTGAATATTGTACGTCTTTTCCGATTGCGATGTGTTGGTAAAACGAACCTGGCCGGAACGCGTGGCAACATTGTCCATTTCCAGATAATAAGGCGACAGCGATATATTCCCGTTCGCCGCCCCTGCCCATATCACGAAAATAAAAACACAAATTATCCGCAGCATGAAAAAACCTTTTTTTAATAACTGACAGTTACGGTATACGTACCGTTGTATGTTCCGGCCGCCTGGGCGGCGTTTACGTTCAAGCTGGCGCCAACCCTTAGCGTCAGCGTTCCCGATGAATTTAAAGTTGTGTTTTCGCCGGATGGCGTGCGGGTAAAATTATTGACAGTCATCGCCGCGCCGGGACCGGACAGCGTGGCTGACGACGGCAGTGTTACAGTCACCGACGCATTCGGATTGCCTGTAATTAAAAACTCGCCGGCGGCGCCGGGCTTGCTTTGAATCAGGTTTACGCCGCCCTGTCCGGATGTAACCGTGCGATTCCCGTTTTGCGACGACAGCCTTACAACGGAATTTCCACCGGTAACCTCTATTGCGCCAAAACTTAACGGAACAGTCTGGCTAACCGACAGCATTCGCCACAGCGTCAGCATTATCGGCAGTGTCACCGTCGCGGTGCCGCCCAGCAATGAAGATGCCTGAATCTGAACGGACCCTGTATATGTTCCCGGCGTGGATGCGGCGGTAAAGTTCATTGTGCCGCCAACATTGGCCGTTGCAGACGGATTTAACAACGACACCTGTAAATTCGGGGTGATGGTAAAATTGTTTACGGTAACAGTGCCGCCCGCACCGTTGCTTAACGTGACGGACGAATTCAAGAAGGTCATTGTAACAACATTGGCAACACTGCTTAAACCGCTGCCGGTATATACTGCCTGGCCCGGATAATATGCGGTGCCGGACGATATGACCGTTGCGGCGGAATTTGTATTAATGGAACCGTTTAACGATAAAACAACAGAACCGCTGGCCGCGGTCGGCGCCAGCGTACCGAACGACAAATTCTTTGCAACCGTAAACGTGGCGGCCGATACGATACCCGGGACAGCCGCAAAAAACACAAAAAGACCAAACCAACGTATCAATAGTTTACCGTTACCGTATATGTACCGTTATATGTCCCGGATGCCTGATTGGCGCCGACATTTAAATTTGCACCGACGTTTAAGGCCAGATTCCCGCTGGCATCGGTGGTGTTGCTGGCGGGCGTACTGGTGGATGTAAATGTGTCAACCGTCATGGAATTCGCACCGTTGGTCACGCTGCCGTTTGAAAAAGTAACATTCAACGCCGTTGACGGTTGTGCGGTAATGTCAAACCGGCCGGCCGCGGCCGTTCCGTATGTTCCCAGCGTGGACGAAGACGCGACACCGGCAGGGGTCAGCGTCACCACACCTGCCGTTGCCGCCGGCGTAACCTTGCCAAAGTTCATCTGCTGGGTCTGGGATGCGGTTATGGCGTTTTGTATCTGGACACTGGCGTTTCCCGTTACGGAAACAGCACTGGCAACGCCCGGGACAATTACGGCAAACAGAACTGCAAAAACATGTATTTTCATCATATCGGTTTCCTTTGTTAAAGCCTTGCGCATATGATATTTTATCGCCTGCGCAATATCCATCCGACACTTTTCCCAACGCTTGCGTTAAGTTATTTTCCATATATAATTGTTTTCAACAGGAGGATGTAATGAACAAGATTATTTTGGCCTTACCCGTAATACTGTTGACGGCATGCGACAAATGCCCCGATTTAACGGGCCGCTGGCATACACCGGTTAACGGAATGGAAAACATGACCCAGGGTTTTGAGCTGCATAAGAACGGCGTTGCAGAATCAATAAACATGGCAACACTGGTGTATGAAACATGGCAACAGCCAGACTGCGACACACTGGTAATGACAGGGGAAAGCATTGGCAACGGCCAAACGATTAAATTTACGGAAACATATAGTATTTCCAGACCGGACAAAAACACCATGGTGTTGACACGTGAAAACGGTTACAGCGAAACGTACACCCGCGAATAAACGGCCACAAAAAATAAAAACCGCCTGTCGGCGGATTGTATTTTTTGGCAGTCCCAACTGAACAATTTACGAACTGATGACTTGCATGATTTATTGCAATTTGGTAAAGAGATAAAGGTGTTTTTGAACAAGTATGATAAGCATATATAACATGTTTCTTATTAATAAATAAGTAATCCATTATTGTGCTTTTTTGCCGACCTCCAATCTGCCTGCTTTACCGGACTTTAACCATTCCAGCACAGCTATTCTGCTCTCAACATTTTTTTTATCGTAATCGTTTTCAATTTCGATTTTATGAAACTCTGCAATTAAATCATCTAATTTTTCAACTATTTCAGGTGTTAACACCTTACATTTATCTGTCATTCTCCTCTCCTTGGGTTAACGAACGCGGCTGCTAAACGCATTATATCTCATTTGATTGTTGTATCTTTGCATTGTTGTTTTTTGCGCAACGGCAGATTTTTTTGATTTTGTTGAAATCCGTCTGGTTGCAGCACTAGATTTTGAGTGCTCTATTTCACCTTCGTCATCATAATCTTCCAATTCACCTATATCAATTTCATAATAATTCCCATCTTCGTCTTGATAAATTACGGATTCACTGCCTGCAGGTACCTCTATAACACCCCTATCTTCTGGTGTGTTATTGTTACTGTTTATGTTATCATAGGTGTCCCAGTCTATGTGTGCACCACCATCAGAATCGTCCTTTTTATTGTCATCGTTATTGTCGTCTTTACCCCATCCCCACCAACTCATTTGCATTCTGGTTTGGGTGCCGACCTTCTTGGTTTTCATGTTTCTTATATTGTACGGATAAATAAATACAAACATAATATCAACTATTATCTTAATTCACCATGAACGATATTATCATTTGTATGAAATGTCAATAGGTTAGTTATTAATACTGGCACATAACCATTGTTACACAGCCATATAAAAGTTTGAAATTTGCAGAAAAGACATTGTTTCAAATTAAATACTTACGAACTGCTGTGTAGAGGGTAAAAAGGCTAGGATTTCCATTAAAAAATCACTTTCACTGTTCGTAAAAAGCGATGATTTAAACATTTGGCAGTCCCAACGGGAATCGAACCCGTGTTGCCGGAATGAGAATCCGATGTCCTAACCGCTAGACGATGGGACCGCATGGCGCTTATAATAACAGCTTTTGCAATATTTGCAAATAATTCTTTATTGCTTGTCGCGCATGTGCCAAATCTTGTCATATTCTATGTGCACGGCATTCATAAACTCACGCGCGGGCGTGCGCTTTTCACAGTTAAACATGTATGAAAAATCACAAAAGCACGCATCCTCCCAGTCTATAAAGGCAATTACGCGCATTGTTTTTAAATCTATCATAAAATTGTCGCACACGTCACCCTGGCACCATCCGCGCATATATCCCGGCGCCGCATCAGGTTCCGGCTTTAAATCGCGTATTTCATCCGGATCCGCACACGCCACATCATACAGGAAACGCGCCACCTGGGCCGCCAAAACATCCAGATTGGCCATTATTACATCACGCGGACCGCCGCGCAGCGTAACGCCGCGTATGAATTCATATTTACGAACCAGCATTCCCTTGTTTTCTATTAACTCCACATCCGGTATGTCTATTGGCGAAAACGGGCGCAGTGCGCGAACAATTCGCTGTTCACGCCGGGCCAGTTGGCGATAATTGTCACGCCGCAATGGAAACTTGTATATCCAGCGGTTGTCCGCACTGATAATCAGACTGCGCGCCTGATAGCCGACAAACGTACGCATGCGCGGGAAACACAGCCCCGTATCAGCGCGAATAAACCTGATATATTCCATTAAAGGGGAATTCAACAGGACACGCAGTTTTTTCCGCCCGTGCTTGCTGTATACAAGACCGCATATTACATTTGTAAAAAAATGTCTTATAGATTTTCCAGCCATAATAAGGCAAGATAAATTATATTTGTAAAAGCCGCAAGAAAAACTTTACTAAAAACTTGACATACTTGTTTTTGGTACTATAATGTAAATATAGGATGAAAAGTCCAACAGGGTAACAGAGGAGCAAGAAAATGAAGTTCAACAACATTACACCCAAGATTCAACGTGCGGCATTATTTGCAATGATGCCCATGATGCTGGTTGCATGCAAATCCCGCGACCGCCAAATCAAAGAGCTGGACGGCAGAATCCAAGACACAAAAATTGCAATAGAAGAGACATACAAGGCACGCCAACAGGCACTGGACGATTCCGTGTCACGCAACGCCATGCTGACCGTACTGCATGAATGGATTGACGCGGACGCTGCAAAAATTGACAGCCTGCGCAACAGAAACCAGGCACTGGTGGACAGCATTCAGGAACGTTCAACCAGCCGTCTGGCCCGCAAATACCCGTTGTCGGCGTTCATATCAAACAAAGAGTTAAAGATAATTTCCGGTCAACTGCGCGAATTCCACAACGAATGGAATGAAACAGCGGCGGCAAACATCATGGCCGGCCGCGGCACGCTGATGGATTTGTACAGCGTCGCATATGATTTGGATTACACACTGTTTGAACCGTCTTTCTATATCATAAACGACGATGGCGACCTGCGCTTTGACAACGAGCGCCTGAACAAAAAATGCCGCGAATTTGAAAGCGAAAAAGAAGAACTGTTAAACGACGAAATCTTAACAACCATGCGCCACAGTTCCAACAAGAAAGAATACGCCGTCAACCAAAGCCAGATTGACGAGCACGACCGTCTATGCAACATCAGCGACAGCGTGTACATGGAAATTGAATCACATTTCTATAACAAATACGCCACGCCGATTAAAAAGTTAAACGCGTACAAAAGCGAACTGGAACAGAAACGAAACATATTGGCGCGCGAACGCGCAGAGCAGCGCCGCAGATAAAAAAGCCCCCGAAACGGGGCTTTTTTTTATTCACCTGTCAACAATTCCCGCGCAGACCGCAGCAACGACAACGCAATCGTCACATCACCGACGGTCGCCGCCGCTTTCCCGGCATCCACAGGATGCCCCGCCACAGGCATGGCCGCGGACGCATCCGCAAGCGCCCCGTCACGCAGCATTTTTTTCACGCCTGCAATTGTCATACCGCGGTTGTATAGCAAATCTTTTATCTGTTCCAGGCGGCGAACCGTTTCAGCGCGGTAATAACGCCGGCCACCTGCACCCGTTGTCGGACGAATCGCAACCGGAAACTGCTTTTCCCAATACCGCAGCGTATGCGCCGGCACGGACAGGCGTTTTGACACCTCGTTTATAGATGCAAAATATTCGTTATCCATGCCGACCATCCCGTACGTTATTCATCCGTTTCCATCACCGCCTGTTCTTCGGCGGAATCATCGCGCACGATTGATATTGCGGAAACAACCTTTTCATTTTCCGCCGTACGCAACAGCGTCACACCGGCCGTCGCGCGCCCCGCGATGCGAACATCGCGCACAGGCGTGCGTATGATTTTTCCGCCGTCCGTCACCATGATGATGTCATGGTCGTCCTCTACCGGGAAAGAACCCGCCACGGCCGTATTCTTGCCCCCCAGCTTGATGTTTGCGAACCCGCCGCCGCCACGATGTGTCGTGCGGTATTCATATGAACTGGTACGCTTGCCGAAACCGTTTTCCGATATGGTCAGAATAAATTCTTCCGCAGCGGCCATTTCTTTCATTTTTGCATCATCCAGCACCAGGGTCGTCGCCTCTTCGTCCGCATCCGCCTCTTCCTCTATTCCCGTTTCCAGGCGGCGCAACGCACGCGACTGCTTAATGTACGCGGCGCGAATGGATGCGTCACCTTCGCCGCGGTTCAACATGGCCATGCCGATAATTCTGTCATCATCAGCTATCGTCATTCCGCGCACGCCGGTTGAATTGCGCCCCGCAAATATGCGGATTTCCGGCACCGGGAATCTGATGCAGCGACCGCGGTACGTTGACAGGAAAACATCCTGATCCTCGGTACACGGCAGAACCGATATCAGACTGTCGCCATCGTCCAGTTTCATCGCAATTTTTCCGTTTGCACGTATGGAATCAAAATCCGACATGCGGTTGCGGCGAACGGTTCCGGACGCGGTTGCAAACATTAAGAAATGTTCCTTGCCGGATTCGCGCACCCGCTGAACATCCTCGTCGGAAACCGGCAGAATTGCGGTTATTGTTTCACCCGTCTGCAGCGGCAGCAGATTTACCAGCGGGCGCCCTTTTGCCGCGGCGGCCGCCTCTGGCAGTTTGTACGTTTTTAGTTTATAGCAGATACCCTTGGAACTAAAGAACAGCAGCGGAGTATGCGTATTCGCAACAAATACCTGTACGACATAATCGTCCTCTTTGGTGGCCATTGCATTTCGGCCCTTGCCGCCGCGCTTTTGCGCACGGTATGTGTCCAGCGCAACACGCTTTATATATCCGGTGTTGGTAACGGTTATAACCATATCCTCGCGGGCAATCAAATCCTCTATATCAATGTCTATCTCTGCCTCTGAAATCTCTGTACGGCGCGGGCTGGCCCAGTTGTCGCGCACGGATATTGTTTCATCGCGGATAATCTGGATAATGCGCGCGGCACTGCCCAAAATTTCCAACAAATCCTTTATTGTCGCGCCCAGCGTCACCAAGTCTTCATGAATCTTGTCGCGTTCCAGTCCCGTCAAACGATGCAGCTGCAATTCCAAAATTGCACGCGCCTGATCCTCTGACATGCGGAACATTCCGTTTTCATATTCCGTATTCGGATCGTCAATTAACTGAATATAAGACTCTATATCAGACGCGCGCCACGTGCGTTCAACCAACGCGTTGCGCGCGGCCTCCGGATTCGGACTGTTTTTAATCAGCTCTATCACCTCGTCCAGATTGCCGACCGCCACGGACAGCCCCAACAACGTATGCGCACGATTACGCGCCTTGTTCAAGTCAAATATTGTGCGGCGGCGTATAACCTCTGCGCGGAAATCAATAAACGCATCCAGAACACCGCGCACGTTGAACAGCATCGGCCGCCCACGGTTCAACGCCATCATGTTTACCGGGAAATTGGTCTGCATTTCCGTGTACTGGTACAAGTGATTCAATACAACGTCCGCAATCGCATCCCGCTTTAACTCTATAACGATACGCAGCCCTTCCTTGGACGACTCGTCACGGATTTCGGATATGCCCTCTATACGCTTGTCCTTGATCAATTCGGCGATTTTAATAATCATCTGGGCCTTGTTTACCTGGTACGGTATTTCGTCCACGATTATCGCCTGGTGATCGCGAAATTCCTCCATATGTGTTTTTGCGCGAACAATAATTGAACCGCGCCCGGTCGTATGCGCCTTGTACGCGCCGGCGCGCCCCATAATCACGGCGCCCGTCGGGAAATCAGGTCCCGGTATAATCCCGAACAATTCGTCATCGGTTATTTCACGGTTATCCAATATCGCCAGGATTCCGTTGCACACCTCGCCCAAATTATAGGTCGGAACGTTTGTCGCCATACCAACGGCAATACCACTGCCGCCGTTGACAAGAAAATTCGGGAATTTTGTCGGCAGAACAGTCGGTTCCTGTAACGTGCCGTCAAAGTTCGGCATCCAGTCAACCGTTTCTTTGTCCATATCATCCATCATGGACGCGCCCAGCTTTGACAATCTGGCCTCTGTGTAACGCATGGCGGCCGGTTTGTCGCCGTCGCGAGAACCAAAGTTACCCTGGCCCTGGACCAGCATTTCACCCATTGAAAAATCCTGGGCCATGCGGGCCATAGCCTCATAAATAGAGCTGTCGCCGTGGGGATGATATTTACCCATAACATCACCGACAATACGCGCCGATTTCAATGTCGGCTTTGTCGCCGGCGCAATATCGTTCATGGAATACAATATTCTGCGATGCACCGGCTTGCACCCGTCGCGCACATCCGGCAGCGCACGGTCAACAATAACCGACATGGCGTAATCCAAGAAACTGGTCCGCATTTCGTGTTCCAGCGAAGACTGTGGAACCTTGATTTCAGCACCATCATTTAAAATTTCTGACATACTTTACCTTTCCCATATTTTTACATCAAAACAATAGCAAAAATCCGCCCTTTGGGTCAAGAAATAAACCTTAAAAATAAAGTTGACAAATTTTAAATACGTGATAAAATTATACAAAATAATTAAAAGTTTAAGGAGCAGGCAATGAGCAGCGAAGAAAAAGGATTTTCCGTATTAATGGGGTTGTATGAAACCCGGCATATAATATCCGAAATGACAAAAGACCCGAGCAATGACAAGGCCTTGACACTGCAGTTAAAAATATCTTTAACCATGACAAATATGGCAATAAACAGCATCCAGAAATACAACCGCATAAAGGCCTCTATGGCAAAGAACACACAAAAGACCAGATAAGTCAAAGGATTTATACAATGTTTTTACCGTTTTGGAATCTGTTTGTCGCAGTATTTGTATATTATCTGGTACTGGAAGGGTTAAAAAAGCTCGGGTTAATAAAAAGCAAATAAAAAGGTTGCGTTTTTATAAAACCTGTGGTTAAATACGCACGCAAAAGGATTTAGTTATGGCAACAAAACGTACTTATCAACCGTCAAAAACCCGTCGTGTACGCACGCACGGTTTTCGGGAAAGAATGGCGACAAAGGCTGGCCGCGCGGTTTTGAACCGTCGTCGTGCAGTGGGCCGCAAACGTTTGGCCGTTACGGCGGCAAACTAAAAAATCCCCCGTTCGGGGGATTTTTTTTATGATGCAAATCAACACAATTTTTTTCTTTAATTGATGCGACACATAAAAAATCCCGCCGTGCGGCGGGATTTTTTTATTTTTCCATCGCCTTTTCGTTTCCAAACATGCGGAACAATATGCTGCCGTTCGGATTCTTTACATTCTTTAAAACCTTGCCGCTTAACTCTATCATCGGTTCACGGTGAGATTTTATAAAAACGCGCAACTGACGCTGAATGTTGTCCTGAATGTATTTGTCATCCGCTTTTTCTTTAAACTCTGCCGCCGGCGCAGTCCAAATACCCGCAAAATTTCCCAGATACAGATTGTTTAATGTTACCGGCTCGCCTTTCTTGGCACGAACCCATCCATACTTGTCACGCCCGGCATTTGCCATATGGGCCGCCAAATCGTCCATGCCGGCAACAGGATTCTTGCCGGACAAATCTTGCAAAGAATACTTATCCTGAAACATTGCAACTATATTAAAGAAATGAACGGCATAGTCATATATGCCAATATCATTCGGAATCGGCCCCAGGCTTTGCAGCGATTTGCGCATATCTTCCAGTGCAGACATTGTCTGAATTTTTTTCGTACTTTTTTCAAATGCCATTTTTTATCCCTTTGTTATATGCCTTAATTATATCACAACCAAGGCGGCATTTCAAATTTAACCGCGCGGCGTCCATGTACAGATTACAGACGCGTGCTCCGTGTCGCCGGTGCGGATTTTATGATACGAAACATCGCCGTCTATTTTTACATCCACCATAACCTCAGGCGTGTCCGGTTTTATTTCCTTCTTAAAATTCAACTCTATCCGGCGCAAATCGTGACTGTTGCGGTATGCATACCCGACACTTTCCGTCGCCCATACGGCGTAAACGGCATTGTTTATATGCTGATTTACGTCAATATCATCAAAACGGCATTTCATGACATGCGTCCGGGATGCTTCAAAATCAGGAAACTTGTCAAACGTGCGATTCCATGCGCGGCATTCGTTCACAGTCCACCGCGGCAGATTTTCATCCAACCGCAACGAGCGGCGGCGCGCCATGTCTATCAAGACCCATTGAGAGGTGGCCCGAACCAACAGACGCCCGTCCGCCCCGCGAATTTCAAAATCACGCGTTGCACGCAACGCATCCTGGCACGACGGCCATGTTGTGATGGCCAGTTCTTCGCGCTCTGTCGGCATTTCTATAATATCAACCAGATAATGCGTAACGACCCATGCGATTCCGCGGGCCTCGCAATAGGCGTACCCAACCCCCAGGCTTTCCGCATGCTTGTCCCCCATGCCCTGCAGTTCGTTCATCAAAATCAGCGGGCGCATTTTGCCGTATCTGTCGCACTGGTACGCCTGCAGAACTCTTTTTTCCGTCATTATCTCAGACATTGCTATTCCCCCTGAGCGGCAACAACAAAGTCAACCGTGTCGCCCGCCGCACGCACATCAAGCGCGCGCGCGCCGGATTTTATAACCCCGAACAATGCCGCGGGCGTTGATGCCGGAACCGTCAACACGGCCAGTTTTGCGCCGTTGCCAACCTTGCGCTCGGTACGCAGGGCGCGCACGGCCTTTATGACATCCTGGGCAATGCACATATCAGAAACGTCTGTATCGCGCGACGGATCAACGGCCGGATATTCCGTCAAATGCAGGGTTTTGCCACCCTCTGTCGCCTGATAAATCTTTTGCCACAGTTCTTCTGTAATAAACGGAATGAACGGTGCATACAAGCCGATTATTGCGCGCAAAACCTCAAACAAAGTCCACTGTGCGGACAATTTGGATTCCGGCGCGTAACTTTCCGGCGACCAGAAACGGTCTTTGATGTATTCCAAATACTGGTCGCAGAACACATCGTAAAAGAACGTGTCAATCGCCGCACGCGAATTATGATTGTCATATTTGTCCAGATTGCGGCGCGCATCAGCCACGGCCTTGTTTAATTCATGCAAAACCCAGCGGTCTTCTATAAACCTGTCCGCGACCGGAACGTGTTTGGCGGTGGCGGGGTCAAAATCCGTCAGATTCATCAAAACATACTTTGACGCGTTCCACAGTTTGGTCAGCAATTTGCCGCCGCGCTTTACCTCGTCATCGCTGTAACGGATGTCCGTGCCGATGGGCGCCGTCGCAATCCAGTAACGCAATGCGTCCGCGCCAAACTTTTCAACGGTTGTCAACGGATCCGTACCGTTGCCCTTGGTCTTGGACATTTTCTGTCCCTTGGCGTCGCGCACAAGCCCGTGCAGGTTTACCGTACGGAACGGAACATCGCCCATATGGTACATCCCCAGCATTATCATTCGCGCAACCCAAAAGAATATTATATCCGGCCCGGTGTACAACAAATCCGTCGGATAATACTTTGCCAGTTCCGGCGTCTTGTCCGGCCAGCCCAGCGTTGAAAACGGCCACATGCCGGATGAAAACCACGTATCCAGACAGGACGTGTCACGCGTTAGTTTTTTACCGGCGGACTGTGCAACGGCATCCTGCTCGGTCTCTGCCACGTAAATATTTCCGTCCTCGTCGTACCATGCGGGAATCTGATGCCCCCACCACAGCTGTCGCGATATGGACCATTCATGAATATCACGCATCCACGCCATAAACAGATTGTATCTGTGTTCCGGCATGAATTTTACATCACCGCGCTGTGCGGCGTCCATGGCCGGCCCGGCCAGCTTTTTCGCATCAACAAACCATTCGTCGCGAACCATGTATTCAACAACCACGCCGCCACGCTCAGAGTAAGGCGTCGGAATAACCTTGTCGTCAATTTTTATCAGCAGGCCCGCCGCATCTATATCCTTGATAATTTCGGCGCGCGCCGTGAAACGATCCATTCCGCGATATTTTTCCGGAACCTGGGGCACGTCCAGCATCTTTGCATCACCCGTTAAAACACACAGCGGCGTTAAATTATGACGCAGACCAACCTCCCAGTCGTCCTTGTCGTGCGCCGGCGTTATCTTAACCGCACCGGTACCCTTTTCCGGATCGGCATGCACATCGGCGATGACCGGTATCTTGATATCGGTTAGCGGTATTATCGCAGTACGCCCAATCAAGTGCTTTAATTTCTCGTTGTCCGGATGTATCGCAATCGCCTGGTCGCCGAACAAAGTTTCCGGGCGAGTGGTCGCAATTTCTATGAACCCGCCGCCGTCCAAAGGATATTTAAAGTAATAGAACTTTCCCTTTTCCTCGCGAACCTCCACCTCCAGATCGGAAATGGATGTCTGCTGTTTCGGGCACCAGTTCACCAGGCGGCGCGCCTTGTAAATCAGTCCGTCGTTATACATTTTTACAAACTGTTTCGTCACCGCGCGCGACAAATTGTCATCCATGGTAAAGCACAGGCGGCTCCATGCGGGCGTCGTTCCCAGGGTGCGCAGCTGATTTATAATCTGGCCGCCTTTGTCCTCTTTATAATCCCACGCCGCCTGCATTAACTGTTCGTGCGATAGCGTACGCGGATTTATCCCGCGCTTTGACAAGTCGCGTTCCACCATCAACTGCATTGCAATGGATGCGTGGTCTGTTCCAGGCTGCCACAAAACATCGTAACCCGCCATCCGTTTATAGCGGCATATGATGTCCGTCAACACATTGTCCAGCGCATGACCCATATGCAGATTACCCGTCACATTCGGCGGCGGCATCATTACGCAAAACGGGGGCTTTGACGATTTAACGTCGTTTTCCCAGAAACTGTTTTCATCCCAAAATTTCTGGATGCGCGTTTCTATCTCGCGCGCGTTTATGTTTTTTCCCAGTTCTATGTTCATTTCTTATTTCCTGATGTTGGGCGTCCATGCGGATGCGTTTAATTTCTGTAATTCCTGCGGCAGCTGTGACGCGTCTATCCGGTGCCAGCGCTGTGTCCGGCCAACAGGACCGATTTTGCCACGCACGTTTAACACACCCGGCGCATCCTGCCAGATGACGGATGAATAAACCCTGCCCGATGTCGGATCCATAATCTTGCCATCCTCGTACCGGCGGTCGTCCGCATCCCATTCCATATCCCAGATAATATCCAGCCCGGAAAATTTTGGCGCACCGCGCACATTTGCCGCAACCTTTGCCGGGGCGGCAACCGTTTCCGCAATTTTTCCGTCGCCGCCGTACAGCGCGACAATACGCCCCGCCAGATGAGTGTCATCGCCATCGGCATACTCATACAACAGTACGACTGATTTCGGCTGATTTGTATGATCGTCAATCGTTTGATAAAACCCGGCCAGCGACGCCATGGCCGCCACCGGCGCAAACATAACAGCAAATATAAACAACAATATTTTTTTCATCAATATTCCCATGCTAAAACATATTTTTTATCGTATCAGAATAAAATCAAAATTCAAGTGCCGCCTATATTGCACGCACAACACGGCAAAATGTCACACCGCAAACGGAATCCGCACCCGCATCCAGCAACACTCGCCGCAGTTCGCCCAGCGTTGCGCCGCTCGTAAACACATCGTCAACCAGCAATATCCTGCGGCCGCGAACACGGTCAGGCCGCACGACGGTAAACACGCCGCTGATATTTTCCTTTCGCTGGTGCGGGGTCATGTGCCCCATGTCCGGACGGTGCCTGCGGCGAACACTGTCCACGTCCAGACGCACATTCATCGCCCGCGCAATAGGCCGGGCCAGCAGGGTTGCCTGATTATACGTTCTGTGTATCAGACGTGGGCGCGCCAACGGCACCGGCATTACAACATCACAATCCATTGCCACGTCGCGCAGCGCCCAAATCATTGCACGCGACATAAAACGTGCATACTTTATCCGGCCGCCGTGTTTAAACGGCAACATTACCGCCCGCGACGCATCGTCATATACGCACGCACTGCGCAACCACCGCAGGCGGCATGCGCCGGCCGCACACGCCGGACAATGCAACAGGCGCCCGGTCGCCGCACTGCGCGGCAGTGGATATCCACAAATCTCACATTTTGGATTTCCTATCCAGTCAAAGCATGAAAAGCAATCCCCGCACAGCTCACCGTGAATTGAAACCGGCGCGCCGCAAACAGGACACGCCGGTGGAAACAAAAATTCAACAAGTCTGTTTAAGCAGCGCGAAACCATACCTACCACGACATGCTTTTATACGTCTTTTTATCAACAGTATCGCCAAACATGTCACGCTTTTGCCGGCTTAACGTTTCATACTGGTCGCTGGATATTATGCGCAGGACAAAACCTTCCTCGTCACGCTGGCTAAGCACCGGCATTATTCGCTGTTCTGACACGCCGGTATCACGCAACACCTGTTCCACAATCGCCAGACGCCGCGCCGCCAGCTTGCGGTCATCCATGTTTAATGTGGCGCGGCTGGGGATGGATACCTGTATCGCACGCTTTGGATTGCTAACCACTATGCCGGCATATTCCGTCAACAGATTATAATTGTCACGCGACAGGGCCGAATCATCACCGCGGAAACGAATCTTGATTTCCAGCGGACGCACACCGCCCGCCTCTGACAAATCTTTTTTGGCCGTGAAACCCTCTATCTCTGACGACATGTCGCTGGCCACGTCAAAACGGTCGTCCACCTGGTATGTTGACAAATGCTTGTTCTCTGACAAATATGTTTTGCGGAATGCACGGCGCAATTCGGACGGCGACAGCGACGTCATATCGTCACGCACCGCCGCAATGCGGGGCGACGCGGTCTTTTCAACCGTGCGAACAACGACATCGTCCATCGGCACGACCAAGCGATGCAATGCGACATCATCAGACCGGTCCGCCGCCGCGGCCGGCTTTGCCGCGCGCTTTTTTTCAATTGGGGCCGGCGCCACCTCATCAGCGATCGGCGCCGCTATAACACGGCGGGACGCGGACGCCGTACGCACAGGACGCGCCGCGGACGCGTCCGCCCGGCGCTGCAATTCCACCAAACGCTCTATCTCCGCATCCAGCGCACCGGAACGTGCAGACGGCGCACTATCCGCACGCGCCAGCACATCACGACGCGGCGCGGCATCCAAATCTTCCTCAGGTAAATCATAATCGGCGCGAACAACGGAAATTTCATCCGCCGTCGGCATGCGCAACGGCGTGTCGCTTTTCGCCCATAAATCAGAACTGGGCCGATGCGGCATCAAAACATCCGCCGCGGCAATCTTTTCACCGGCATCCACTGACACGGCGGCGGACTTTTTTGACGCAACCGGTGTTTTTTTTGTATTTCTGGCGACAACATTTTTCGGCGCCGGTGAAACACTGACCGCGGCGCGGCGCGGCGTTCCCTCACCAAACGCATCACGTGCGGAAACACCGCCCGCACCGATATTCACAACAGGCAACGCCCCACCAAACGCCGGTAATACAATGAAAACGGACAAAACAGAAACTGTAATTCGCCGCATATTCCTTTCCTTCCGATTACATCATAGAACAAATGACGAATCGCAAGCAAGCAGAAAAAACGCCCCCATATCATTTTGTTACGGCATCAACTATTTTTTGTGTCGCGCGGTTTTCAACATATGCCTTGGCCGCCATTTTGTCCAGGCGCGTCGGATTGTCAAACAGTTCGTCCAGCACCGATGTCAACCAGCGCGCGGTAAACTTGTTTTGTTCCACCGCAAAACCGCCGCCGTTTTTTGCGAACGCCGCCGCGTTGGCCGCCTGGTCCGGATTAATCCCCAGCGGCACCAGTATCGCCGGCCGGCCGATGGTCTGCAATTCAACAACGGTGCTGGCCCCGCTGCGGCCGATTACCAAATCAGCGTCCGCTATGCACCCGGCCATGTCGTGAACAAAAGACAAGACATTCGCACGAATTTTGTTTTCCGCGTAAAATTTCTGCAGGCGTGCAACGTTTTCAGGACGCGTCTGGTGCGTGACAAAAATCTTTTTGTTACGCATCGCGGCAATAGCCCCGGGAACGGTGTCATCCAAAATCTGCGCCCCCAGCGAACCGCCGGTAACCAGTATGCGCCCCGCATGCTGCAACGGTGCGGCCGCCTTGTCCAAAAAATCACGCCGCACAGGCAGTCCGGTATAAACCACCCGGGCCGCGGTGCCGGCCGGCACACCGGAAACACTTGGGAAACTGGTCATCAATGTCCTGACCCAGCGCATGGTGAACTTGTTCGCACGTCCGATGGCCGCGTTCTGTTCATGCAAAAACGTCGGTATGCGCCACAGGTGCGCTGCAAAGACGGCCGGCACGGACGCATATCCGCCGAACGCAACCATCCGATCGGGACGCGAAAATACAAACCTCAGTGACAACGCCGCCGCAGAAACCGCAATTTTAAACAGTGCATACATCTGGCGCATGCGACTTTTTGCGCCGACGCCGGACGCCCATATATGCACACGCCGTGCGCGCGCCGGCATCCCGCGGGCAACCATGTCGCGCACGCGCCCGTCGCACGAAATAATAATCTTGTCACCGCGCGCGGCCAATGCATCCGCCACGCTAAGCGCCGGGAACACATGCCCGCCCGTGCCGCCTGTTGCTATCCATATTTTCATGTAACATCCGCCTTTGTTGTTTATGTTTATATTATATCACCGTGCATATTCACTTGCAATAAAAGGAAACGGGGCCGCAATGTCGCCCCGCCGTTCTGTTTTTATTTCCACTTGTCCTCGCGCACGACGGCCAAAATCATTCCAAACAGCAGGCAGAATGCGACAAACGAACTGCCCCCGTATGAAATGAACGGCAACGTCATTCCCTTTGGTGCAAAAATATGCAGCGTTGACATCATGTTGATGCAAACCTGTGTGCCGAACAGTGCGGCCGCGCCGCCGGCGGCATAAAACACAAACGGATCGCGCGCATCCATTGCATCCGTCGTCAGCCTTTTCAGCACATACAGCAGCATCCCCAGCAGACCGCACGCAATTATCGCGCCGACGTCTTCCACAATTGCGGCGAAAATAAAGTCCGTATGCGCGTCCGGCAGCGACTGTTTAACAAACGCGTCGTCGCCACTGCCGAGAAGCCCGCCATGCCTGATTGAATCAATGGACTGGCGCACCTGGTACGTGTCGCCGGCGCCCGTCGCCCACGAAATAACGCGGTTATGCACGTGCGACATTGTAAAGAATGCAAACACACCGACCAGCGCCAGCGCCCCTATCAATATCGGAACGACAAACAGCGGCAGTCCGGCCATAAACATCATCGCGGACAAGACAGAAAAGTACAATATTGACGTGCCTAAATCCGGATGCTTTAAAATAATTAAAAACGATGGCACGAACACCGCCAGATACGTCCACCACCCCAGCCATTTAAAGCGCCACGCATCACGGTTCGTAAAAATATTCGCCCCGTATTTTTCATGCATTTTGGCCAAGAACCACGCCGTTAAAATTATGAATCCCGGTTTCATTATATCGGACGGCATAACATTAAACGGCCCGATAGAAACAAAACGGGCGGAACCCTTTATCACATGCGGTGCAACCAGTGTCACCATCAGCAGCAGCAATCCCACCGCAACATTCAGCCACGATATGCGAAGAATCCATTTCTTGTCCATCATGCTGACCGCGAACAGCGTCAGCAGACCTATTGCATAAAAAGGCAGCGCCTTTACAAAAAAGAAATGCCACGGCATGCCTATGCGTTCGGCCGCGACGGAACCTGCGGACACCATGAACAGCATGCCGATAAACACCAGCAGCAGCACACAGCCCAGCAGACGCCGGTCTATTTCAAAATACCAACTGGTCAGTGTGCTTTCTTCGCTTCGTTTAAACATACGCCACCCCGCCTGGAACAGTTTAGGCAAACTTTAACATGACCAACGCCAGGCCGGAAAACAGCACGGACATGATGAAAAAGCGTTCAACTATTTTAGTCTCGCTCCAGCCCAGTTCTTCAAAATGATGGTGCAGCGGCGCGCGCAAAAACACACGGCGCCCCGTTCCGGTGGCATGACGGGTTATCTTGAAATACATTGTCTGAACAAACGACGACATCAGTATCAGCACCATCATGCCGGCTGCAACACCCATTATTATCTCTGACTTTAACAGCATCGCAACCGTACCCATAAATCCGCCCAGCGCCAACGACCCCACGTCGCCCATGAATATTGACGCCGGTTTAGAGTTATACCATAAAAATCCCAGCACCGCGCCAAACGCCGCCCCCAGAACCGCGTACAGTCCGGATGCGGACGGCAAAAACATAACCGTGTCCATAAAACCGATTCGCGTCGCCCCGTAGAGCGCCACCACCAAAACAATCAAAACCGGCATATACAGTTTGGCCAGCATTCCGTCCAGCCCGTCCGTTATGTTTGTCGCATTTGCAGAACCGCATATTACAAAATAAGCAAACACGTAATACAAAATCCCCAGCGGCAGTATTATCCCCGCACCAATCGCCAAAGAATACGCCGGAATATACGGCGGCATCGTCTTGTTCACCAAATACGCCAGAACAATAACGCACAGCCCTTCCAGTATCAGGCGCATGGCGGGCGACAGACCGTTGGACGCCTTTTTTGACTGGCTGGCCACCTTTTTGTAATCGTCTATAAACCCGATAAGCCCGAACATAACCAGCGAGGCCAGTGCAATCCACCCCGGCGCATTATGCATCGGCATAAACAGCACCGCCGGCACCAATATCGCCAACAGAACCAGCAGACCGCCCATTGTCGGCGTCCCCGCCTTTTGCCGGTGTGACGCCGGAACGTTTTCACTTATCGGCTGACCCTTCTTTTGCAGTTTGCGCATGGCGGCAATAAACGGGCGGCCGAAAATCAGCATTATTAAAAACGAGCATCCGAACGCCGCGGCAAACTGTGTCCATCCGCTGGCAAAAAAAGTGGCGCCGCGGGACAAGAAAAAATCGGTCAGCATAAAAAATCTCCTTTCTTATGCCGACCATTTTATCACAAGATAAAAGGAAAATAAATCTTATTTAGCGTCGCATTCAATCACCATGTCGCCGTCCAGAATCATGGTCCATGCATCGCCCTTTGACCACAGGGTTACCGGCGTGTCGTTTACCACGCCGTCATATTTCGCCCCGGATGCGGCGACAACGCGCCCCAGCGTTACGGCGTCACCGTTTATAACCGCGCCCAACGTTTCCCCGTCATCTGAAAAATCCATTTCAACAACATAGTCGCCGCATTGACGAACAACCTTGTCCGCATCCTTTCCGTCACCACAGGCGGCCAGTGCAATCAACATAAAACCCGGTAAAAAAATCTTTTTCATGACAAATGCCCCCATATGGGGGCAATTATATCACATACGGCAACCGATTCGCATCTAAAATACGCCGCCAACAACCGCCGCGGCCGGCGCCGGCACGGCGCCATCACGCACGGGTACAACCGGGGCCGGATTCGGACGCTGGCCCGGTTTAAATGCCTCTGTTATTATCATGCCGTTCGGATCCGCGGCCGCGGCGGCGCCACTGCGCCGGTTAACACGGACAAAATTCAATCCGTTCGGCACAGCAAACGGCTGATTCTTTTCATTCGCCAGCGCAACCGTCATAAAATCCGAGAACGCCAATGCAGCCATATGACTGCCCGCCCCCGCCCCCAGCGGCCGCGGCGTGTCATACCCCAGATATACGCCGACTATCAAATTCTTTGAAAATCCGACGAACCAGACATCTTTCACATCGTTTGTTGTTCCGGTCTTGCCCGCGATTGTGTGCCCGGCAACACGCGCCTGGCGCCCGGTGCCGCGTTCAACCGCCCCCTGCAGAATGGACACTATCTGATACAGGCTTTGCGGATCGGACAGGGCCTCGCCCGCCGCCGCAGTCTCAGGCGGGGTCAAATCTTCATCCCATTCAACCATCTTATGCGCATCACCGCCGATAACGCGGCCATACCTGTCCTCTATGTAATCAACCAGTTTCGGTTCAATCGCACGCCCGCCGTTTATAAACGCCGCATACCCCGTCACCAGTTTGGCCAGCGTCGTTTCACCCGACCCCAGCGCCAGCGACAGATTCATATTGCCCATGTCTTTGGGATAAACGCCGAACCGCTGGGCGGCGTCAATGGCGTCACGCACGCCTATCTGTTCCACCAGACGCACGGCCGGCACATTGCGCGATGTTTCCAGCGCCAAACGCAGCGGAACGTCACCCAGAAATTTCTTGTCATAATTTTCCGGTTTCCACATCATGTTGTTTTCGCGCACCCCGACGATTGGCGCGTCCAGCAGCAGTGCCTCAGGCGACATGCCGCGTTCCAGCGCCGCCAGATACACAAACGGTTTTATTGTTGATCCGACCTGGCGGTATGCCTGGGTTGCACGGTTAAAAGAACTTTCCGCAAAACTGCGCCCGCCGGCCATTGCCAAAACACGCCCCGTGTGCGGATTCATGACAATTATCGCCCCCTGCAGCTTTTCTTTGCCGCCGCGGCCGTTGTTGTATGTATCCAGCGCCTTGTTCAATGCCGCGGACGCCGCACGCTGATATTCCGGAACAATTGTCGTCTTGATATACAACCCCTCGTTATACAGCTGTTCGCGGCCGATTGTGGTCAGCAACTGGCGCCGCACGTCTTCGGCGAAATATTGGAACGCCGGCTCCATCTGGGCGGTAAAGCCGCTGTTGATGTTTAATTCTTCCGCCGCGGCCTCGGCCGCCTGTTCCTTGGTTATATAACCTTCCTCAACCATGCGGCGCAGAACATAATTGCGGCGTTCCACCGCACGGTCGCGATTGTTCGGCGCCTTTGGCAAAGACGCCAAAAACGCGCATTCCGCCAACGACAATTCCGATACCGGCTTGTTAAAATACATCAGTGCCGCCGACCCGACCCCATATGCGCGTGCACCTAAAAATATCTGATTTAAATACAGCGTCATGATATGCTGTTTTGAAAAAGTGCGTTCCAGTTTCATCGCCAGAATCGCCTCTTTTATCTTGCGCGACAGCGTGCGTTCCGATGTTAGAAAAAAGTTTTTCGCAACCTGTTGCGTGATGGTTGACGCCCCGGAAAAATTCGCATGGAACCCCAGCATCCCCAGCGTATTGTTTGCAACCGCGCGAATTATCCCCTGAACATCAATACCGGGATGACGCCAGAAATTCTGGTCTTCGGCTGCGATGAATGCGTTTACCAGCTGGGGCGGCATATCCGCATAGTCAATAAACACGCGGCGTTCTTCGGCGTACTCTATCAACAGCGACCCGTCGGACGCATACAGGCGCGTTGCAACAGGCGGCGCATATGTCGCCAACTTTTTATAATCCGGCAGGTCATGACCGTATATCAGCACCAACGCCGCCAGCGCCGCCACACCGGCCGTAAAGCACCAAAAGATTACATTTAACAAAATACGCAAAAACTTTTTAAATTTCATGATGGGCGAATTCTAAGACAAATATTCCCCGTTTGCAAGTTTTGATAACAGCAAAATTTATCCACACCATATCACATACGGGGATTAAAGAAAACACATACGGCGCAACCGGGTGGATTATAAAAAAACACCCCGCAACCGCGGGGCGCCTTTTGTTTTATTTCGCATCGTCTTCCGGCAAGACATGAACCGTTTTGCGGTCGCCGTTGCCTTTCTTGAATTTTACGATACCGGCAATTTTCGCAAACAGCGTGTGGTCTTTGCCCATGCCGACGTTTAAGCCGGGATGAACAGCCGTGCCGCGCTGGCGAATAATGATGTTGCCCGGGATAACACGGCTGCCGCCGCCTTTTTTAACACCTAAACGACGTCCCGCCGAATCGCGTCCGTTCGCTGATGCCGAACCTGCTTTCTTATGTGCCATGATTTAGCTCCTTTAATTTCTTGTTCAGAAATTAGCCCTTTATTTCCGTAATTTTCAAAACCGTGATAAACTGACGGTGTCCGGCCGTACGACGATAATTCTGACGACGCTTTTTCTTGAACACCAAAATTTTATCAGCGCGTTTCTGTTCAACCACCTCGGCCAAAACCTTGGCCCCGGCCACAAACGGCGTGCCGATTTTATCGCCAGCCATCAAAACCTGGTCAAACTCAACCTTGCCTTCGGCGTTCAGTTTTTCAACCTTAATAACATCGCCCGCCTTTACGCGATACTGTTTGCCGCCGGTTTGAAAGATTGCATAATCGCTCATATTCTTTCTCTTGTTTGTTGTTTTTGTTTATGCGCATGCGCGCATTGCCTAAAAGTTTATGCAAATATTATCCTATTTTGCCAACAAGTCAAGCGTTTTGCATAAATTTTTATGCAAAACAAGATGTTCCCCATTAAAAAACGCCCCACGGGGCGTTTTTTGTTTATTTTGCGGCATCCAAAACACACTGGTCTTTTGTGGTATCCCACTTATAGCCTTCCATGCAGCTGCCGGCGGGACGCTTCCAGGTGCGGATTTCATCAACAAACGAATCCAACAGACACTGTTCGCGCATCGCCGCGGAATCACATGTCGCGTTTTCACCAACATCACACTTAACACCTGTTGTCGCAGCCTTGTTCAAAATGTCGTTCAAGGTTACGATATTGCGGCATGTATTGGTTTCGTATTCCGCCGTGTTCTTGCAGGACGCGCTGTCAACCTTGTCTATGACACCCTTGAACTGGGCGTTTGACGGGTTGCATATCATCGTTTCATAGCAATGCGGAACATTCGCAACCTGGGCACAGTACGTTCTGATGCGCGATGTTGACCATGAAGTGTTTGCCGTCACCTGCGTTTCATAGCAATCCATAATCTCGCTTAAGCATTCGTTGAAATTCGTTGCGGCGGCGATTGCGTCGTTCAAAACGGTCGCCTTTTCTTCCTGGGCGAATTCCAGACGCTTTTTCTGCAGCGCCTGCTGGGCGGCAACCTTTTGATAGCCTATGTTCTGGGCGGTTGCGCGCAGCTGTTCGCCGTACGCGTCACAGTCCGCGTTCGCATCCAGGGCATATTTCTGCAATATGCTGCGGCGGGCGTCAGCGACCGGCCCGCGCAGGTTTGAATACGGATCGCCGGATGCGGATGCGTAACCGAAACAGGATGCGGAATTGGATGACGTATATCCGCTGTTGCCGGTTACAAAGTTCAGTTCATAATTGCCGGTGTTTGACACGGAAATCATGCTGTTGTAATTATACGGGCACTGGGACGACCCGTTTGTGCATTTGCGACCGGACGACGGCGGCGTGCCGCAGGCCTCGTATATGCCGTTAAAGCAGGAATCCAAAACGCGGTTGCAAACATTGTTATGCGCGTATTCAAACAGCTCATACCCCCATGTTTCCGCCAAAGAATCCTTTAAATCATCAGATGATGCCAGCGCCCCGTTCAACCCGGCCATGCCGGACACCACGTTGGACAGGTTGTCAAACGCGTTTAACAGATTGTTGTTGTCGTTTTGAACAATGGTCAGCGTCTGTTCCTTTGCATTCGCCCACGACTGCAGGGACGCCAGAATGTCACTGCTGCTGCCGTCTATGTTGGCGATGTCAAATCCGAATGAATTTCCGCTTTGCTGACAGTAATCGGGTGATTTGGACGCCGAACATTTTGACGTATCATAAATGCCGTGTCCCTGGCACCATTCGGTCCCGTCGTCAATATTGTTCTTGTTTGAGTCTGTGGAGGCCTTGTACTTTTCCGACATTTCCTGCCATGATACACAGTTCATTACCTTTTCGGCATCGGTTAACTGGAAAGCCTCGCTAACATCCTTGCCCTTGGTCGCGATAAGCAGCGCCAGTTCACCGGAAACCTTAATCAATTCCTCGTTCGCGGATTCCAGGGCCGTTTCCGCCTCTGCAAATGCCTTTACGCGGCCGGCGCAGGCGCATCTGCGCTGTGCGGTGTTGCGGGCCGTGCAGATTTCATCCATGCACGTGTAATACGATTCCAGACAGTTATTATACGCCTCTGCCGAAATCAGGCCGGTTGTCGGATCTATGATATTAGAATAGTTTCCAGTATACAGCTTGTTTGACAGGTATGTATAAGTGCTGGTCGTGTTGGCCTTGCTGCCGCGGATGGCATTGCCAGAAAGGGACACACGCGCCGGCGAGGTCGCGGTTCGCGCCACAACATTGCGTGACGCCGCGGTGCCGCGCGACGTGGTTGTACGCGATGCAACATTACGTGATGATACGGCCGCACCACCACGCGACGCCGCCGGCGTCGTTGTTGTGCGAGATGAAACGGTCGGTCTGCCGGTCACCGTGCGGGCCGTGGTTGATGCAGACGGCGTGGCCGCGGTCGTACGCGAAACGGTTGCGGCCGCATTGCCGCGCGCCGTTGCAGTGGCGCGCCCTGTGGCGCGTGCATTATTGCCACCGCGTGGCGACTGCGCCCCGGATGCCACGGCATTAATCGGCGCAATCGGGTCTGCAAACACCGCGCGCATTGACAGCAGTGTTGAACAGACGAAAAAGGCACCGGCCAGCAAAAACACCGTACCCATCGCGTTTTTGAAAAGTTCCCCGAAATTACGGTTTTTCATAAATACTCTCCTGTATCCGGGAAAGCCCGGAAACCTACTGATTTCAGCACGTAGGAATGGCAAGTTCCACGTTTGTTTACCACAATTATAACATTTTGTGCGGGGTCTGTAAATAAGAAAACCCGCCGGACGCGGGTTTGATTATTAAAACATCTCTTTCAAAGACTTTCCCGTTTCGGCAGCCGCTGCCCCGGTTTCACGGGCGGCATCCGCAATCTCACGGGCGGCAGCCTTTGCCGCGGCCTTCTTTTCCGCAGCGGCCGCCTTGTCTGCGGCGCGCTTTTCCGCAGCCGCGTTCTTCTTTTCCGCCACATCCTGCTTTACCGCGTCAATCTTGGCTGCGGCGGCACTTTTTACCTCTGCGCTTTTCGCATCAGATTCAGCCTTGGATTCCGCCTGCTTGGCGGCAATGTCTGCCTTTGCATTTTGAACCTTTGCAATCGCGGCATCCTTTTTCTCAGCAATGGATTTTTTTACAAATGCGGCGCACTTGCCAGACAAAGACTTTACATTATCCGCCAGACATTCCGGAATCGTCTTTGTACCCAGAACAACCTCCGGACAAACTTTTTTGATTTCCGCGGTATCGCACGCCTCTTCCAGTGTCGCCGGTTCCGCCTTCTTCCCCAGCCCCAGCGATTCCAGCCAGCCCGCATTCGCAGACGTTGCGCACAAGGCGGCCGCCAAACCAATAAACATTACCTTTTTCATATTTTCCCCTTTTTGTTTGAACGGGAACATAATAAGAAAAAAATCCGAGGCAATCAACTTTATTTGATGTGTAATGCAAATTAATGTATAATTAAAAACATGAAAAAATATGTTGTTTTATTAGGACTTGTCACCATGCCGGCATTCGGTGCATCCAATCCAATGTTTGGCGCATCGCACGAAAACGCCGTCACATTATATGCGGCCCAGGGTACCGGCCCGGGCAGTCTGTTTAAGCTGATTGACCCCACGCGATGGGACATTGTTCCCATGACCGCCGTAATGGCCCAGTACAGCCAGCCGATGACGCTGTTCCGCCTGCCGGCGCGGCAAAATATTAACATCGTACAAAACTCGGCCTATCATTCCGGACGGGGATTGTCGTTTCTGGGTGTCGGCATATCATGGGATATAGCCCTGATTTCATGGCACGGATTTTACATCGGCGGCGGCATCGGCCCGTACATGCGCGATTCACACGACAGATACGTGGCCAGCCGACTGGTTTTCGGCGAGAAGCTCTTTATGGGCAAAAATATATCCAACGCATGGCGTGCGGAATTATTCACACTGCATTTTTCCAACGGCGATTTTACGGAACCAAACCGAGGGTTTAACTTTGCCGGTTTTGGCGTAAACTACAGTTTTTAAAAAGGGCGGCTTAAAAATTTGCTGTCCGCAATTCCAAACCGCCAGGACAATGCGGCGTCCGGGCCGGCATAATCTATGCCGACACGTGGGCCGGCCGCAATTTTGCATGCGCGGTCCCGCGGTTCCAGCCATATGCGGGCGCCGGGCGCACATAAATCCGCCTTGTTGTCAGATCGCGAAATCCCCAGCACGCGCGTTAATTTCCCGGGACCGTCGCATCCGGGATATTCACACGCGCGTATTAACACCGCGGCGGCATAACCACCATCGCCCAGAACAATATTTAACATATTATGCAGCCCGTAACACAAATACACATACGCATGTCCGCCCGCCAAAAACATCGCATCATTTCGCGCGGTGCATCCGTTATATGCATGACAACCCCGTTCGTCCTGGGTATACAGTTCCAGTTCCGCGATACGCGCACGCAGCACCGTCCCGTCATGGCGTTCACAGCACAGATACGCCCCGACCAGTTCGCGGGCCGCGGCCATGGGTGACCGCAAAAAAAATTCGCGCGCCAGTATCATGAAAGCCATGATACACCGCGCGCGTAATCTTTGCCAGTGTTATTGTGCATCAGGGCCAATAGGCCCCAATCCGCATGCATAACAGAGAGTTCCAGTCAAAGAGCCACTACCTGTCGATGTTGAACTCCATGCCAGGCATGCGACCGCATCACACGGTGTGTTATATGTCAGTTTATAATTGCCATAACTGTCACTGCTGGTAACCGTGGACGAACTGCGCGTACATTTTTTGGTGGAACTGTTTAACGTGTAATTGCTGTCCGGACATTTATATACCCCCGTTGGGCAACAATATCCTGTATTATTATGCAGTGCACAGTTGCACGCCGAGGTATCTGTACAACCGCTTATTAAAGTCACACCGGAAACAGCCGCTGTAAGTGCCATTGCCATTGACGGAACCAGCATACACGCAATAAAACCACCGGTTTATTTAGGCGCAGCAGCGGGAGTAAAAAAATGCACAATTCTGGGATTTCTTCAAAAATAAAAACCGCCATAAAAACCGGTGGTTTATTTTCGGCAATTAAATTTGTGATTATTATATTTATTATCACCGCCCAAATCAACAACAAAAGACACCGTTCCTGCATACCAAGGCAAATATATTTTGTATAATATCGTAAAACGAATTGTGATATGGTGGCCGTTATGAAACAGGAAAGCAAACAATACAAATATACGGGCGCACTGGTGCTGGGGATGCATGACGCATTGGTGGAATTAACCGGAATAATAGCAGGATTAACATTTACCATCGCCAGCAACCGCCTAATTATCATGACGGGTGCAATCGCCGCCGCCGCGGCCAGCCTGTCCATGGCGGCCGCCAACTATCAGGCCCAGCGCGCAGAAGAAAACCCGTATGCGCTGCGCGCCGCCATGTATACCGGATTAATGTATGTCGCGACCAGTGCAACCCTGCTGTTTCCATTTGCGGTTGTTCCAAACAGATTCTGGGCACTGGCCATGATGGGAATTTTGGCCGCACTGATTATATTCGCATTTAACTGCGTCATCGGATTTACACAACGGCGCCCGTTTATGCGCCGGTTCTTGGAAATGCTGGGGATTTGTTTTCTTGTGTCCGCCGCATCTTTTGCAATAGGCATGGCGGCCAAACACTTAATGGGTGTGAATATATAAAATCACCGTTGAATATTATAAAGAAATCCTTCCTGTGGATAAAAAAATTTATTTAAAGCATAAATACTGGCATGGAATACAAAAAAACATTTTCTGCGCTGGTCATGGCCCTTGGGCTGATTGGCGCAAACAGTGCCGATGCCTGTACGGGTATCACACTGAAATCCAAAGACAACTCGTTTATTGCGGCACGTACGATAGATTGGTCGGGTTCCGAAATGGACAACATGTATACGATTGTTCCACGTAATCATACGCAGCGCTCGCTATTGCCAAACAACGCAACCGACGGAATGGAGTTTACATCAAAATACGGTTACGTGGGGCTGGCGGTGGAAGAACCACAGTTTGTCGTTGACGGAACAAACGAGGTGGGACTTTCCGCAGCATTGTTTTACTTTCCAGAATACGGGCAATACCAGCCATACGATCCCGAATACAAAGACATAACAATCGCAGACTTTCAGTTGGTCTCATGGATATTGTCTCAGTTTTCCACAATAGATGAAATCAAAGAAGCCATCAAAGACATCCGCGTCGCGAATATAGACAAACGGGCAAAAACCGTTCACTGGCGCATTGTTGATGCAACAGGACGCGTTGTTATACTTGAAATCGTTGACGGTGTCCCGCAATTTTACGACAGCGCCCTGGGGGTATTGACCAACGCTCCGGGCTATCCGTGGCATATGACAAATCTAAACAACTATGTGAACCTGATGCCGGGCACAGCCGGCCCAACAAAACTGGGCGCGGTAACTTTAACCGCATTCGGATCAGGCAGCGGATTTTTAGGTCTGCCGGGTGATTTTACACCACCGTCACGATTTGTCCGCGCCGCATTTCTGCAATCGTATTCAATCCAGCAGGCCACAGGATACGAATCCGCAATGCTGGCATTTCATATATTAAACAACTTTGACGTGCCGTTGGGTGTACAGTTCGCCGTAGGCAAGGCCCCAAACAACATGCCGTCGGCCACGCAATGGACAATTGTAACAGATTTAAAAAACCGTATGATTTATTATCATACAATGTACAACAGAACAATCCGCAGTATTAACATGGGTGAAATAAACTTTGAAACCGTGCCATACCAGTCGCACCCATTGGATGCCACCAAACAGCAAACAATAATCCCCGTGCAAATAGATGACACCGCCTCTGATGAAATGCAGACGCGCAGCGTGGATGAAATCGCCGCAAAGGTATTCCGCAAGGAAAGTTATGAATAAAAAAAGCCGCATATCGCGGCTTTTTTTTATTCATGTATCACATTCACTGCATACACGACGCATGCGCGTATAGCATCCGGCCGGCTCGTAACGAACAACAGGCCTGTATTGCTGAACCGTTTCCTCAACATAATAACGACGCGAAACAACGCGTTCCACCGGGGCCGCCGCGGCCGCGTATTCATCCGCATACCCGTCAGACAAACCGTATGCATATTCGTCATAACGATTATTCTGCGCAACGGATGCGGGCGCGCATTTTACAACGGTAATAACCGCACGCCGTGCGGCCGTTGCATCATTTAATTCGCGCTGCATTGCGGCCATGTCGCAGTTTTGTGTTTCACGTTCATAATAACCGCCGGCCGGCATATCGGACGCCACAGCCGCGTTACAACAGACCAGCATAACGACAGGATACAAAATATTACACTTCATAACATAACCTTTTTGTTGCACATTCCCTCTGCCGAACAAATAATTTAATCAACGCCCCCGGTATCTGCAGTTTCTGCCATAAACCTCAAACACGGGAAAACCGCCGCATGTTTCCGGGCATGTTGCAGAATCACATTTGCACCCGGTAAGCCTGCAGTTTTGATCACTTTCTGTTACATCTATATTTCCAAAAAATATTTTTCCGTCATTCACTTTACAAACCTCTTGGAATTTATCAACCGGCCATAGACAGCGGCGTTTCCCGCAGGTATAAACCGTGCACATCCCGAACATACAATGCAGTGGCCGGCCTTATTCACACCTATTAATAATTCGTCAAAAGTATTGCATACATCAATGCAAATGCAATAAAAAAATAAGGGCCGTTAATTGCCCCCTCGCCAATTCCCCAGCCGGTGCGCCGTTATGATTGTGTGGCTTGCCACATTGACTGTAAAGACATAATCTGAATTGGATATATAATAATTCTTGCCCCGGCGAACGCATTGCATGTCGGCCGAATGCAGCGCCCGGCGGCACAGGCCAACAACATCGTCATTGGCCAGCCCCAGATTACGTCTAATCCGCTTAACCCCCATCGGAGTGGTGTGGAGTTTTGACAAGTCCGGCAATATGTTATTATCTTTTATGGCCAAAATGATGTTCCCTGTATCTGCGTCACAAGCCCCCGGCAAAGATGTATTATTTAACGCTCAGGCGACTGTTTATGTAACATGGCCGGTTGTGGTGCATTTCCACGAAAAACACTGTCAACAATGGATTCAAACTTTCTTAACTTTACCGAAAAAGCATCCGTCTTGCCCGAACCAAATATCGGACTTTTACCGAATTTTATGGCAAAGAACATATAATTTACAACCGCGGGATTGGTTCCGGCCAGTTTCTCCAACATTTTCTGAAAATCCGGAACATTATCCGTCTTTATATAATAGACTAATTTTTTAACCGCATCCACCTCGCGCCGGGTCAATTTTTTTATATCATCAATCTTGCCCGCGCGGGTGGTAAAAGACGCCTGGTCTATAAGTTTGCCGTCAATAAAATTATTCGCGTGCACGTCCGTAATATTTACGCCCTTGGTTAAATATGCATAAAATAATTTTTCCATCGCGCGGGCAAAACTGTTCTCGCGGTCACGCCCGATATAATCCGACAACACCCATGAATATTTCCGGCCGTCATGTTGAAACACCGCGGCCATGTACATCTTGTTTATCAGATTGCGCGCACGTGATTGCTTTGCCATGACGGCCATTTCACCAGCCGCGGCGTTCCGGTTTATCTTTAACGCAAAAACCGCATCGCCAATTTGAATCTTATAAACACTGCCGACCGAGCCACTGGCGATATATTCCATTTGAACCGGCATGCCAAATATTTCGCCAGCATGCAGCTTTATATCTTTAAGCTCAGCGCCCGCCGCCAACTGATTATGAAAATCCACGGCTATTTCGCTTATTGCGTTTTTAAAAACCGCGGTTGCGGCGGCCATGTCCATGCCACCGATGCGCTGCATCAGAACCGGCGGCAAACTGCCCATTGTTTGATGAATACTGCGGTCAAATTTTTTCATATATAGATTATAATACATTCATAACGCCAAATAAATAAAAAACCGCCCGGCGGGCGGTATAATGTTAGCGCAGGACTTCCTTAAAACAGGCATAAAACGAAAAAACCAACAAATGTTTCGCCTCTGCCATATTCGCCTTTAACCCCCTGGTCCGCAAATCATTGGCGACTATTGATTTTAATTCCACATCTATCAGATGATGAAATTTTGGGTTTATCAACAATTCACGCAACGACTTCAATTCCATCCTTTGTATACGCAATTCTTCGTTGTCCGGTGCATTCAATACCGCATCATCCGCCTTTTTGTATGCGCGCTGCATGGAATCCCGCATAGACTCCTGTTCCCTGCCCGCCGTGGCCCTAACGACCCACAGGTCAACCTCTTGGCTGGAATTTGAATAAGTCGTTATATAACGCACATCCGTATTCAAATTATAAACCGGTACGACATAGTCCGAATAAAAGACCTGGCCGCTGTTTGCATGCTGCTCTTTCATAATACACCCTTTTGGTTAGTTTATATGGAAACAGAAAAAAACGATAACCGCTGTCCCGGGGACAGAGATAAAAAGCTAAAATAATTTGGAAATTAAAATTTGTTCGGTTTTTAATGTCGTAAACTGGATTTACTCTGGCGACGACCTACTCTTCCGTGGCTTAAGCCAAAGTACCATCGGCGATACGGGGTTTCCCTGTCTGGTTCGGGATGGAACAGAGGGTGGCTCCCGCTCAATAATCACCAGAATAAATCCAGCGAACATCATAATACATGATTCAAGAATCAATGTCAACGTTCTCTTCAAGCATTCGTCTGACAAAAGTCAAACGATAAGATAAAAAGTCAATGGTTCGATTAGTATGGCTAAGCTGAACCCCTCACAGGGCTTACACACGCCACCTATCAATGTCCTAGTCTAGAACTGAACTCATGGGGATATCTTATCTTGCGACCAGCTTCCCGCTTAGATGCTTTCAGCGGTTATCTGTTCCGAACATAGCTACCCTGCGGTGCCGCTGGCGCGACAACAGGTACACCAGAGGTTCGTTCGACCCGGTCCTCTCGTACTAAGGTCAAGTTCGCTCAAATATCCAACGCCCACAGTAGATAGGGACCTAACTGTCTCACGACGTTATTAACCCAACTCACGTACCGCTTTAAATGGCGAACAGCCATACCCTTGGGACCTGCTCCAGCCCCAGGATGCGATGAGTCGACATCGAGGTGCCAAACACTACCGTCGCTATGGACGCTTGGGTAGCATCAGCCTGTTATCCCTAGAGTAGCTTTTATCCGTGTGCGATGGCCCTTCCATGCGGAGCCACCGGGTCACTATGACCGACTTTCGTCTCTGCTCGGGGTGTCCCCCTTGCAGTCAGGCTTGCTTTTGCCATTGCACTCACCGGCTGATTTCCGACCAGCCTGAGCAAACCTTCGCGCGCCTCCGGTACGATTTGGGAGGCGACCACCCCAGTCAAACTGCCCATCACGCACTGTCCCCCGCCCTGCTTCAAGAGCGCGGGTTAGACACTAAAACACACCAGGGTGGTATTTCACCAACCGCTCCATGCGAACCAAAATCCGCACTTCAAAGCGTCCCACCTATCCTACGCAAATGTGTCCTAGTGCCAGTACGAAACTGCAGTAAAGCTTCATAGGGTCTTTCCGTCTAGCTGCGGGTACCCGGCATTTTCACCGAGAATTCAATTTCGCTGAGTCTATGTTGGAGACAGTGTGGAGATCGTTACGCCATTCATGCGGGTCGGAACTTACCCGACAAGGAATTTCGCTACCTTAGGACCGTTAGAGTTACGGCCGCCGTTTACTGGGGCTTCACATCAGTGCTTGCACACCTCAGCTTAACCTTCCAGCACTGGGCAGGCGTCAGTCCCTATACGTCATCTTATACGATTTAGCAGAGACCTGGGTTTTAAGTAAACAGTCGCCCCCACCTGGTTTGTGTCACCTGATTAAAGTTGCCTTGAAACAGGTCATCCTTATCCCGAAGTTACGGATGCATTTTGCCTAGTTCCTTCAACATAGTTCTCTCAACCGCCTTAGTCTACTCGACTCGAGCACCTGTGTTGGTTCTGGGTACGATCTATACGCTGGGGCTATTTCCCGGAACTCCTTCACTGCACCACCAATCCAATAAGGCGATACAATATACGGAATTCGTCACTCTCCAGCAGGTCACGGAATATTAACCGTGTTCCCATCGACTACGCCTTTCGGCCTCGCCTTAGGGGTCGACTCACCCTACCCTGATTAACATTGGATAGGAACCCTTGCTCTTACGGCGTCAAGGTTTCTCACCTTGATTAGCTGCTACTCATGCCAACATTCGCTCTTCTGATACCTCCACGGTGGCTCGCGCCTTCCGCTTCACAGGCTTACAGAATGCTCCGCTACCGCGCCACTTGCGTGACACCCGCAACTTCGGTAAATGATTTTAGCCCCGTTACATTTTCGTTGCCGAAACTCTAATAGACCAGTGAGCTATTACGCTTTCTTTAAACGATGGCTGCTTCCAAGCCAACATCCTGGTTGTTTTGGAATCTCGACTCACTTTCCCACTTAATCATTATTTGGGGACCTTAGTTGGCGGTCTGGGCTGTTGCCCTCTCGTCCACCGACCTTAGCACCGATGGACTGTTTCCCTTGCTATAATTTGTTGGTATTCAGAGTTTGATATGGGTTGGTAAGATTTTACTCCCCCTAGCCATTTCAGTGCTTTACCCCCAACAACGAACACAAGAGACACTACCTCTATAGTTTTCGCGGAGAACCAGCTATAACGGGGTTCGATTGGCTTTTCACCCCTAGACACAAGTCATCGCCCAATGTTGCCATATTGGTGCGTTCGGCCCTCCAGCGACTGTTACGCCGCCTTCAGCCTGCTCATACCTAGATCACCCCGCTTCGGGTCTATTACTGCATACTCAACTCGCCCTATTCAGACTCGGTTTCCCTTCGCTTACACCTAACGGCTTAGGCTTGCATGCAATAATAACTCGTTGGCTCATTATACAAAAGGTACGCCATCACCGGAAAACCGGCTCTGACAGCTTGTAGGTATTCAGTTTCAGTGTCTATTTCACTCCCCCTTCGGGGTTCTTTTCACCTTTCCCTCACGGTACTTGTTCACTATCGGTCAATCAGGAGTATTTAGCCTTGGGGGAAGGTCCCCCCGTATTCAAACCGGATTTCACGTGTCCGGCTCTACTCTTGGACCAAGAAACTAGCTTTCGCATACAGGGCTATCACCTATTATCGCTGTGCTTTCCATCACATTTTGCTAACTAAAATCTCGGCCACTGGGCTGGTCCCGTTTCGCTCGCCACTACTAAGGGAATCGCTGTTGCTTTCTTTTCCTGCGGGTACTGAGATGTTTCACTTCTCCGCGTTTGCCTCTTTGACCTATGTATTCAGCCAAAGATAATCCATAAAGGATTGGGTTTCCCCATTCGGAAATTCCGGGGTCAAAGGATATTGACGCCTCACCCGGACTTATCGCAGTCTTTCACGTCCTTCATCGCCTCTGATTGCCAAGGCATCCACTAAACACCCTTTGTTACTTTTTATCTTATGCTTGAAGAGAAAGTCTTCAGGCATTAAAAAGAACACTTAATGAGTTTTTTAAGCATTTAAGTTGATTCTTGCTTCTCTAATTGAATTATCACTTTCGTGATTACTCTATTTAGAAAGATTTTTGAGATTACGATGTTCAACAAATCAAAAGTTATGTTTCCATAAAGTTTAATTTGCGACATTAAAAACCGATTCACAATGTATTGCTAATAAAAGCAGATTCCGAAGATATTCATCAGAACATCTGGAATCAAAAACAAGCGATTGTTTTTGATTCCAACCTCATCAAGATAAGTGGTGGGTCAGGAAGAACTCGAATCTTCGACCTCCGCTGTATCAGAGCGGCATTCTAACCAACTGAACTACTGACCCAGCAGAATAATACCCATAATCAAAAAGAGATGTTCAGACAGTCGCTTTGGATTTGACCGTTTTCGTGTAAACGGTATTCTCTATAAAGGAGGTGATCCAGCCGCACCTTCCGGTACTGCTACCTTGTTATGACTTAACCCCAATCACCAACCCCACCGTAGGCGGCGTCCTCTTGCGTTAAACTACCGACTTCGGGTGAAATCGACTCTCATGGTTTGACAGGCGGTGTGTACAAGACCCGGGAACGTATTCACCGCTGCATTCTGATCAGCGATTACTAGCGATTCCAGCTTCATGCCCTCGAGTTGCAGAGGACAATCTGAACTGAGACGTCTTTTAAGGATTGGCTTTACCTTGCGGTATTGCGACCCATTGTTGACGCCATTGTAGTACGTTTGTAGCCCGACCCGTAAGAACCATGATGACTTGACGTCATCCACACCTTCCTCCCGCTTGACGCGGGCAGTCCCCTAAGAGTTCCCGGCATTACCCGCTGGCAACATAGGGCGTGGGTTGCGCTCGTTGCAGGACTTAACCTAACATCTCACGACACGAGCTGACGACAGCCATGCAGCATCTGTCTCGCTACCTACCGAATAGAAGAAATCCATCTCTGGAAATCGCGTAGCGGATGTCAAGGGTCGGTAAGGTTTCTCGCGTAGCATCGAATTAAACAACATACTCCACCGCTTGTGCGGGTCCCCGTCAATTCCTTTAAGTTTTAATCTTGCGATCGTACTCCCCAGGCGGCA
The DNA here is from genome assembly GCA_949878575.1 of uncultured Alphaproteobacteria bacterium. GTDB lineage: Bacteria > Pseudomonadota > Alphaproteobacteria > Rs-D84 > Rs-D84 > Enterousia. The sequence continues at coordinate 346,611 of CATLAX010000002.1, forward strand.
TGCTTAACGCGTTAGCTACGTCACTGATCCCCCGAAGGAAACCAACAACAAGCATGCATCGTTTAGGGCGTGGACTACCAGAGTATCTAATTCTGTTTGCTACCCACGCTTTCGTCCCTCAGTGTCAGCGATGATCCAGAAGACTGCCTTCGCCATTGGTGTTCTATCTGATATCTACGGATTTCACCCCTACACCAGATGTTCCATCTTCCTCTATCACGCTCCAGCTTGCCAGTATCAAAGGCAGTTCCGGGGTTGGGCCCCGGGATTTCACCCCTGACTTAACAAACCACCTACGGACGCTTTACGCCCAGTAAATCCGAACAACGCTTGCACCCTTCGTATTACCGCGGCTGCTGGCACGAAGTTAGCCGGTGCTTTTTCTGTCGTTACTGTCATCATCTTCACGACTAAAAGAACTTTACAACCCGAAGGCCTTCTTCATTCACGCGGCATGGCTGGGTCAGAGTTTCCTCCATTGCCCAATATTCTTAGCTGCTGCCTCCCGTAGGAGTCTGGACCGTGTCTCAGTTCCAGCGTGGCTGATCGTCCTCTCAGACCAGCTATGGATCATCGCCTTGGTAGGCCGTTACCCCACCAACAAGCTAATCCAACGCGGGCACATCCACCACCGATAAATCTTTCCCGTTTCCGGCGTATGCGGTATTAGCGTTCGTTTCCAAACGTTATTCCCCAGTGGTGGGCAGTTTCCCACGCGTTACTCACTCGTGCGCCACTAGATCCACAGAGCAAGCTCTGCTTCACCCGTTCGACTTGCATGCCTAAGACCTGCCGCCAGCGTTCGTTCTGAGCCAGGATCAAACTCTCAAGTTCTAAAAAAACTTGTGGTTTAAGTCCCGTGCATATAAACAACACTGACATTAATCAGTTCGTCTTTACATATAATTATTCGCAAGACAAGTTTTTTAACGAGGTTTAATATGTAAACCTACTACCTGTCTAGGATATGCACTTTTGACTTAGTCAAAGTTTGGATATTTCCAAATTCAACTGTCTGCACATCCCTTCTTGAATTTTGATGAGCTGCTTTTATTCACAATGTTTGCGTGTTTATCGGATTCCCTATTTCGTTTGGTTGTTCCGTAAACCGCAGAATTTCAGGGGTTGAGGACTTTCTTTTTGTTTGTTCCCAACTTGAAGGCCTGCACAGTATGAGGTCAAAGTTGTGAAAAGTCAAGCGCAAATTCAAAAATATTTTCAATTTTTTTGCCGCAGCACGCTTTTTTTAGGAAAAACCGCCGGAAAACCGGGCTTTTTTACCTATGGATTTTTTTTAATTTTTTTTAAAAGAATTTCTTTAACGATACAAAAATGATTCGGTTTGACCCCAAAAAACGATTCTGATTCGGCCCCGCCATCATAAAAAGCGACAGAATCGGGTAACCGAATCGCGACTTTTCCATTTTTATGTTTTAAAAACACCCCGTTTTATGATATGATTCGTATTATGAAAGGAAGAATTGTTATTTTAACGTCCCTGGTGCTGATGGCGCCGGGCGTTGGGGCAGTTGCCTCGGAATGTATTGGGCCGGGATGCGATTCGGGCGAAATAACGACAACATCCGCACCGACGATACTGGACGTGGTAGAGGAAACAACCGTCGCGGTCGCACCCGCCACATCGGCGCCGCGCATGGTGCCGACAGTACCGGCATACGACGCGCCATCACAATATATATACGCGGGCGCGGTACCGATGCGCAATGTAAAGACTTTAAGCATAAAGCCCGTGCCAGAGGATACACGCCCCGCCCTGTACGACGGAACAAACGGCAAATACAAGGCCCGCGGATACGACAAAACGGTTGACTGGCGCGACGGTGTGCCGATTTGGGATGATTCCATCGTAAATTACAAGAAAAAGGATTTTAGCGACTGGTACTTGGAACCGGCGCCGGAAATTTATCTGCGCGAGATTGACAGTCCGGCCGAATCGGTGTTTGCATCATACGGCACACCGCCGGCGGTGATGGAGGCCGAATCGGTTGACGTGGTGGAATTGTACAATCAAAACATGTCTGATGCCGCCGCAACACGCGCACGGGTTGAAGAGTTACTGGCCCCGCAGCGGCCGACGGAAAACCTGTGGGCGGACACGCTGGTCGTAAACAATGTAACAACGCCGGCTGTGCCGTGCATAAAGCCGGAATACACAGCCCAGGACATGACAGAGGTTGTGGCAATGGCGTTTGGTGCGGGCGACGGATGCCCGTTTGACACGGAAACAGAATGCGAAATATGGCGGCGCAAGCCCATGGTTCGGGAAACGGTCGCCCCGCGCAGCACAAAACTGCGCCCGGAACTGCTGGATGCGTTCATCACAAAGGCAAAGTGCAACAAAGACATTCAGGCCACGGATCCGGCGGCCGCGCCGTTACTGGACAGATATAAAATGTTAATGCGCAGCGCCCAGGCATGCTGTACGGACGGAATGGCCTATTCTTTAAAACAGGCCGGCGCATCGGACGGACTGGTATACAAATTTTTGGCAGACGACGCAAACTTTTACGGCCTTGGCAACAGATGCTTAATGATGACGGACGCGGAATTTGATACGAAATATCCGAACACCGCCACGGCAGCGGTGGCGGCAGACGTACGCAACGGATGCCTGTGCCGTGGCCGTCAATGGTTTACGGCGATGCTGGCCCCGTTTCGCGATGCATATGCGGCGGCGCCGGAATTTGCAAACGCAAAATTTGATTATACGTATATAGACGGCCTGCAGCGCCAGGTTACGGTATCCATTAACAACGACGTTCAAAACGTACTAAATCAGTTGGCCCAGTGCCCGTAAAAACACCAACGCGCCCCATACGGGGCGTTTTTTATTGCTTTTTAATGCGATTTTTGATATAATAGGAACATTCGCGGACAGATTTCCCTGTCCGTTTTTTGTTTCCCCCGCATGCGGCGGGGCTTTTTTATTTAGGAGACAACTCACCATGTCATTAAAAAGCGCAAACCTGCAGCGGGCGCGGGCGGCCAAAAACGACGAATTTTATACCCAATACGACGATGTACGGAAAGAATGCGACCTTTACCGGTCGCATTTTTTTAATAAGATTATTTATTGCAACTGTGACAATGCGGACAGCGCCTTTGTGAAATACTTTACGGAACTAAAAGCGGCGGGACAAATCCGCGACGTCTGGTTTTCCGGCGGACGCGGCGGCGACGATTTTCGCGGGTGCGCGTCAATCGCAAAATTACAACAGGCGGATATCGTTGTCACGAACCCGCCTTTTTCTTTGTTTCGCGAATTTATAGACCTGCTGATACAATATGATAAAAAGTTTTTGATTATCGGAAACATGAACGCGATTGCATATAAACAAACGTTTCATTTAATCCGCACGGGCCGGGTTCACACCGGATACACATACCCAAAAGCATTTATGCAACCCACCGGCGAATTAAAAAAATTCGGCAACATATGCTGGTTCACAAATATCGCGGTAACGCGCAAAAATAAAATGTGCATTCCGCACAATCAATATTCAGGACACGAATCCTGCTATCCAAAATATGACAACGCCGATGCGATAAACGTCAACAAAGTAAAAGAAATACCGACAGACTATACGGGGGTAATGGGGGTGCCAATTACATTTTTGCTTAACCATGATTCTGATAAGTTTGAAATACTGGGAATGGACAAAGATTTTACAACCAACCACAGCGGCGTAAAATTAAACAACAAGCCGTTGTATCGTCGTATATTTATTCGCAACCGCCATACCGTTGCGGCAAATGACGACAGACTTCTTAAAATTGCCGCATAATAATTATTGAACAAGTCAGACATATAAGAAATAATACCCAAAAGGCCGAACATGCGTTTATTCAGATTATTATTCAGTTTTGTTTTTATATTAACAACCCAGCCATACTGCGCCGCGTTTGAACTGTCACAATTACCGGAATTTCAAAAGATAGCGATAAAAACATTTGTCCGCCGCGATTCCCCTGTCGGGGGCGCAAAAACCATTCAGGCCACCAAAGAACTGGAAGAAATTTTGGGTCATGAACGCAAAGACTATGTCACGGACTATGTATATTTAGGCGATCAAAAATTAGAGGAAAACGGTTCGGCCAGGTACTATTATTTTTACCCGCCATCATACAAAGGCCGCGGCAAAGGTGAATTAAAATACGAAAAAAACAGCATTATGCATTCAGGCACACCCGGCGACATACTGGTAATGGCCAAGGATAATGATGACAAACTGTTGCTGCTTATCGTTCAGCGGGACAGCGCGGCGGAGAAAGAGCTGTACGCCACACTGGGGATGAATAATACGCCTGAGGTTGAAAAAACGTCATGGTGGCGGCGCATGTGGACATCGCGGGATAAAAAAACAGATGACTATGAGATTGATTCCGCCGCGATTCCCGTGCCGGCGATTCCGGAAAAATCATGGGCGCGGATATATTTTACGCCCGGGCCGGATTGCGAAAACAACATCGTTGCACAAATAGACGATGCCATGCACACGATTGACGTTGCGGTGTATTCCATTACAAATGACAAGATAGTGGACAGCCTGCTGGCGGCGCACAACCGCGGCGTGCGTGTTCGCGTAATCAGCGATCGTCTGCAGGCGGCCGGGCGCGCGTCGCTGATTGGGCGCATACGCGACGGCGGGATACCGGTTGTATTAAACACAAAGCATAAAATAATGCATAACAAGTTTGCGATATTCGACCGCCGGGACATAGAGACTGGGTCATACAACTGGACGTCATCCGCGACAAAGTCAAATGCGGAAAACTGTATGTTCTTTCCGGAGCAGGACAAGGTTTTCACAAACCAGTTTAAAACCCTCTGGGAACTTTATCGTGGATAAAAAAACAACCGCCAAACGGCGACTGTTTTTTTGCGCATGCACAGATTATTTGTTCGGAATAATCTTGATTTCCACGCGGCGGTTCTGCTGACGCCCGGCGGCATCCGCATTTGATGCAATCGGGTTTGACGGCCCCATGCCCATGATTTCAAACCGGTTCGCGGCGACCCCCTGGCCCTGCAGGTATGCGGCAACCGCATTTGCACGATTGCGCGACAAGGTCTGGTTATAATCCGCACTGCCCGTACTGTCGGTATAACCCAGCACCATAACCGTGGAATTGTCATATTTGTTCAAAACCTTTGCCACGGAATTCAGTGTTGCATAGAAATTGGCGTTAATATCCGCAGAATCCGTTTTAAACGTTATGTTGCCAGGCATAATCAAACGAATACTGTCATTGTCACGGACAACACCGACGCCCGTTGACGCCAGTTCCTGGCGCAATTCCGCCTCTTGCACGTCCAGGTAATATCCGATGCCGCCACCAACGGCCGCCCCGGCCAGTCCGCCCACAATCGCGCCCGCGCCATGATTTTTGGACACCAGCGCGCCTGTCGCCGCACCCGCCGCCGTACCGATTGCGGTACCCCATACGGCCTTTGACGTCTGGTTCTGGCCCGTGTACGGATTTACAGTCGTGCATCCCGCCAGGAAAGCCGCCGCAGTTGCAAAATAAGCAAATTTTTTCATACAATTCTCCTTTGAATCAAGCACGGGGCATATTTTACAATATTTTTTATGCCGCGCCACATAAAAAACCGCCACGCGGCGGTTTTGGTTTAGCGGGATTTGATATTGTGCAAACCTATCATGTTCAGGCGCGCGTTGTTTACATTCACGCTGTCCTTGGGCGCCGTCACAACGGTTTTTTTTGCCTTGTCTTCAGACACCTTGGCATTACTGCGGCTGGTGCAGGTGTTCATTTGGTAAACCAGCGCCCCGCTGATTAACACCGCCACCAACAGTTCCATGTTTTCTTTTAAGTTTTTCTTGGTCTTTTCCTTCATTGCTTTTTCCTTAACGTATTATAAGTTCCCCGTAAAAAAGCCCCCGTCTGGGGACTTTTATTAATTTTGGTGGATGTTGAGGGACTCAAACCCCCGACCCTCTCGGTGTAAACGAGATGCTCTAATCAACTGAGCTAAACATCCGATTGCGAGGCAATATTAAAGTATTTGTTTCCGTTTGTCCAGGCTTTTTTTCTATTGGCGCTGCCTGTTGTTTTCGCGGTCTATTCTTTCGCTGTTGGCTATTGTGCATGCGCGCATCTGCCCCAGGCATGTCGTTATGTCCTCGCGGCGGCTGCCGCGCTTCTTTGCTGTCGCGCACTTGCTGTCCGCACCCAGCGCGTTCGTACACGCATTGTTCCGCTGACAATTCGTCTGGCCCTCTGCGCATGTTATGTCAAAACCGTTGTACGAACTTAACACGTCAAGATCCGTTTCCAGCTGGTACCGCGCATTCGCCAGATCCCCCGACGTCACCGCGGACTGTATCTTTGCTATATTGCGCAACAGACACTGTAACGCGTCCTTGCTGCCGCCGGTGCTGTTCAAACAGTCTTCCGCAGACGCCAGACCGCGACGCGATGCGCCACCGCCCGTACCGCCCCCGCCATAGCCGCCGCTGTATCCGCCGCCCGTGGAGCCGTCGTCCCCGCCAGAGGCGTCGCCGCCCGTCGCCCCGGCCTTTTGCAGTTTGGTCGTTAAAACAGCCTTTTCCAACTGCGTGCGAAAACGGCGCAGCATTGCATCCATATACTCGTACTGTTTGTTCATCTGCTGGGCGATTACGGTCGTTTTTAACGCAACTATCTCTTTCATCAGCTGCTTGTCCGCGCCTTCGGGGTTCTTTTCATCACCTATGTTGTATGCATGCACGCTGCACAGCGCCAGTTCCGCCGTTATCCGATCGTTCGCATCGTTGTCGCAGCCGTCACCGGCGGCACGGGCGGCCCCGGCAAGTATCGCACACACGGAACAGGCCGACAGGGTTGTGCAAAAAAACTTTTTAAGACGTGTCATTTCAGAAATCCGTTACTTAACAGGTATACATACTCCGTTTACCCATTCCTTGCGGTCTGTACAACTGCACTTTGCCTTTGCGGTATCCCATTTGCCCATGTTTTTAGCACATGTCGCCTCATCCTTGTAATTCGGATCGTCAAAGACGCCGCGCTGTTCCGCACTGGATGCGTATTTTGTAACCGCGGCGTCATAATCATTTGCTGACACGCGCCCCTCTGACATTAATGTCGCCGCCAAAGACTTGTCCGTTACACAAATGCGGGCCGGCAGTGTTTTCAACGACGCCGCTTTTTGCAGCTCCATGTAACTGGTCGGATTAACGGCACAGTATTTCGGTCCGTCAATTTTTGGATCTGACGCGCCTCCAAACCGGTTTGAACCGAACATTGTCGGAGCATCCTGGGAAACGATGCGTTTTAAAATCTCTATATCAATGGACGACTGCTTTTTCCTGTTGCGGAAGAATTTGGAGCCTTCCAGCGCAGACGACGCACAACCTATACGCACATGCTCGTCCGCATAACCGGAATCGGAAAACAGGAAATTACGCTGAACCTTTTCCATATCCGTCAGCGTACGGTTAAGGGTGCATGCCGGTGAATCTTCCGGCGGAATAACCGCGCCAATTTTACATTCCATGCCGCCGCGCGTTGTCGCAGACGGTTTTGATTTGTTGTTTTGACAATTTGCGTTGTCATACACGGCCCAAGACGTCGTTTCGTCAATAATATCCTTGCCGTTTTTATCCTTTGCCCGCTCGTATTTGATTTCTTCGCCCACTATTTTTGACGGAACCAACCTGTACTGATACTGGGTCGTCTGACCGCCATAGCACAAATATTCGCCCCATACGTTACAGCTGCCGTTTAACATCATGTATATATCCGTGATGTCAATGCCGACAGACTGGGCCGTAATCAGCGCGTCATACAATTCATCCAGCACCGCGTCATACGGGTCAAAAAACTCCAGCGCCTTTTGACGGAAAACAGCCACACGTTTCGGGCCGTCGCAACTGGAACCGTCCGCAGTGCATCCGCCGTATTCAAACGCCAACTCCATTGCGGCCTTTGCCTTGTTTAATTGAACTCGTGCATTTTCCAGACTGGTCATTATTTCGCCGGCCACCTGTTCGCGCGCCAAAATATCGGCGGAAACACCGGCCTGGGCCGCGATTTTCTGCGCCTCGGTCAAACCATCCATCACGGTCGTGGGGGCCGCGGCGCCGGACGCATCACCGGCCCCGGACGCGCCGGACGTGCCAGATGCGCCATCGGACGACGCATAGTTTGATGCCGTGTCGCCGGATGTCTGACTTTGCGCCGCGGCCGCATCTGCGATGGCCTGGGCGGTCATTTGTTTTTGTTCTTCCAGCGCACTTTGTAATTGAGCTATCTGTTCGGCATTCTGGGCGGCCATGCTTTCCTGCATTTGCTGCATCTGGGTCTGCATCTGTTGCATCTGCTGGGCTGTTTGGGCCGCGGCCGCAGCCTCCGCAGCGGCGTTCTGGGCGTTGGCCTTGGCCGTTGATGACGCAACCAGCTGGGCCGAAATAGCCTGAACCAGGGCGTCGCCATATTGACTGCACGCACTGTTCGCGGCAACACACCCCGCCACAATGGGGGTTGCAATTTCCATCGTGGTGCATCCGCCGGACGCACATTTCGGCGACGCGCAACGCAATATCACAGAATTACAGTTTCCAAAATCAGCCGTCGGCGCCGCGGAACTTGTACCGCTGCTGCGGCTGTTCATCATGGAATTCCACTCGTTATTATTCAAAACACCGCCGCCCGGATTATAAGATGTCAGATTACCGCCCGCGGTACCGGACAACGGTCCCGCCGCATGCACAGACGCCGGCGCAAACGCCAACACCGCCAACAAAATACGTGTTATGGACTTCATTTTCTCTCGCTTTGCTTAATTTTAACATAAAACCGCACCACATTAAAGATAATTTTTCACATTAAACATTGACAAACACAATAAATGTGTTAAATTCGCCGTCATGGAAAAAATGACTTGGAAAAATTTTAAAGACAAAACAACAACAGAGCGCACAGCCATGCTGTACGTCTCGTTTTGCAAGGCGTTGCGTGAATACTGTGACAATATGGGCATAATGGATTCCAAGGCCGGCGCACCCGGTATCCTGCATTCCGCAATATACAACACTGTTGCGCAAATGCACGATGTCACGCCCGCCGATGTTCGCGTGATAGCACGACTGCAGTGCCAGATACCGCAACTGATCATGCGCCTGTGGCAATATTCGTCAAAGAACGGCTATATCCGCGAGACAGAAATGCTTTCTGAGATGTCACTGGCTCAGGTTGTGGCGCATTTGAAACAAAACTCACGTTAAAGCCGCCTTTACGAATTTGCTTTTAATTTCTTTTTTTTGAACTATAATCGCGGCATGTTAAAAATTATAAAATCTTTGATGATGCCCGCCGCAACCCGGACAACAGCCGGCGAACTGGCGGAAAAGTTCAATTTAACCCTGCAGGGTTCGGCCGACACGGTTGTCGGCGGCGTCGCACCGATTGCGGATGCGCGCCCGGGCCAGCTGGCTTTTTATTCCACGGAGCAAAACAGCGCGGCGTTTAAAATACTGCCGATAGAGGTGTTGAAAAACACCCGCGCATCCGTAATTTTGTTACAACCGGCCCAGGTAAAGGACGCACCGCGCGGCGCAACGCTGTTAATCACGGACAGTCCGCGCGGCAACATCGTAAAAATTCTGGGCGAGATATACAGGGAACCGCCTCGTTTCGGAATTGACCGGCGCGCCGTAATCGCACGCGGCGTCTTTTTCCGCAAGAAAAAAACGGTTTACGTGGGCCAGTTTGCGACAATAGAAACCGGCGCGGTTATTGAAGAGGATGTAAAGATTTATCCCGGCGCATATATCGGCCGCAACGTTACAATCGGCCGCGGCACAATCGTGCATCACGGCGCGCATATTGAAAACGCCACCATCGGTGCGGAATGCGTAATAAACGCCGGCGCCGTCATCGGCAAGGATGGTTTCGGATACACCCGCCAGGACGGCCATAACATATTTATCCCGCATACGGGTCGCGTTGTATTGGGCGACCGTGTGTCTGTCGGTGCAAACACATGCATTGACCGGGGCGCAATGACAGACACCCGCGTGGGTGACGGTACAAAGATAGACAACCTGTGCCAGATTGCACACGGTGTCGTAATCGGCGCGGAATGTTTCTTGGCCGCGGGTGTCGGCATCGCGGGCGGCACGGTCGTTGGCGACCGCGCGCTGCTGGGCGGACACGTCGGAATTGCGAACGGGGTAAAAATCGGAAACGACGCAGAGGTTGGTGCAAACAGCGGCGTGTTCCGTGATGTTCCGGACGGCGCGCGTCATATGGGTTATCCGGCCGGCCCCGGGACTGAATTCATGCGGCATTACGCCATATTGCGCCGCATGGCAAAAAGTACAAAATAAAAAAGGAAAAGGAGAGCAACGATGTTAGGGGCAAGGGAAATAGAAAAGGTTATCCCACATCGCGGACATATGCGCTTGGTTGATGAAATACGCGAATACAACGAAAACAGCGGCGTCGGCATTCATTATGTGCGTGACGACGAATTTTGGTGCGCGGGCCATTTCCCGGGCAAACCGATTATGCCGGGTGTTTTACAGATAGAGGCACTGGCCCAGACGGCATGTTTTATTGCGCTGTCGCGTCTGGGTTATACGGACGGCAGTGCGCTGGGCTATTTCACGACAATGGAAAAGATTAAGTTTTCCCACATGGTGATGCCGGGCGATGTGCTGGAACTGCACGTTGAACTGGTCATGTCCAAAATGCGCATGTTCAAATTCCACGGAATTGCAATGGTTGCCGGCAAAAAAGTGGCAGAGGCGACATTTACAGCAATGATGGATTTCCGTGAAAAACCGGCGGAATAACAATACAGCACACAATGTGCAAATCCCGCCTCATGGCGGGATTTTTTATTTTTCGTATTCCGAAACAATATACATGAATTTAAGTATTGATGTATTTGTCGCCCTGCATACCTTGTCATTGCGAACGAAGTGAAGCAATCCAGTAAATAATGAACGCTGCCTACTTTACTCTGGATTGCCACGTCGGCGCGGGCGCCTCCTCGCAATGACAGACGGACCAGACTCGTTGTCATTGCGAGCGTAGCGAAGCAATCCAATAAAAAACGCCCCGGGCGGGGCGTTTTAGTGTTTTTGTTTTACAACTGGGCGCGAATTTCTTCAACCTCGTAACATTCCACGCGGTCGCCTTCTTTCAAGTCGTTGTACTTGTCAAACGACATTCCGAATTCAACGCCGCCGGACACTTCCTTAACCTCGTTCTTTTCACGGCGCAGTTCGCCAATTTTCCCATCGTATATAACAACGTTGTTGCGCAGCAGGCGTACAAACGCGTCTTTCTTTACCGTACCCTCTGTCATGCGACAGCCGGCCACACGCGTTCCCTTGCCCACGGTGAACAACGCGATGACATCCGCATACCCGATAAAGTTTTCGCGACGTTCCGGCGCCAGTTTTCCGGACAGAATTTCCTTTATCTCGTCCGTGATGCGGTACACAACGCTGTGATAGCGGATGTCAACGCCGCCGGCGCGCGCCATGTCGCGCACAGTGCTGTCGGCACGAACATTGAACGCGATAATCACCGCACCGGACGCTGTGGCCAGACGAATGTCGCCCTCTGTAATCTGGCCGACACCCGCAGACAGGATTTCAACAGCGGCCTTGTCCGTGTTGATTTCACGCAGCATGTCTGTAATCGCCTCCACACTGCCCTGAACATCGGCACGCAGAATAACCGGCAGGGTTAATTTCTTGTTTTCATCACGCTTTGCAAACAGTTCTTCCAGCGAAGAACGCTTTATCGCGTTGGCCTTGTCCTTTGCCTTTTGAACGCGGTATGCGGCAACCTCGCGCGCCTGGGCGTCAGTTTCCATCACGCGCAGTTCGTCACCGGCGTTCGGCACGGAATCCAGACCCAAAACCACAACAGGCTGGCCCGGTTTTACAGACTTTACGCGCGCACCGGTGGAATCAACCAGACCGCGCACACGGCCGAACGTTTCACCGACGACAAACACGTCGCCTATCTTTAAAGTGCCCTGGCGGATTAAAACAGTCGCAACAGCCCCCAGGCCTTTTTCCATTTTCGCCTCTACCACGTACGCGACGGCCGGCATTTCTGCATCCGCCTTTAAATCCATCATTTCGGCCTGTAACAATATGGCGTCTTCCAGTTTGTCCAGACCTATCTTTTTCGTTGCGGAAATTTCAACGCACTGAACGTCGCCGCCCATGTCCTCTACCTGAACCTCTTGCTGTAACAGGTCGGTCTTGACACGGGTCGGGTTCGCCTCTGGCAGGTCAATTTTGTTAATCGCAACAATAAACGGAACCTTTGCCGCACGGATGTGATTTATAGCCTCTATGGTCTGGGGCATGATGGAATCGTTCGCGGCCACAACCAGAACAACAATGTCCGCCATCTGGGCGCCGCGCGCGCGCATGGCCGTAAACGTTTCATGTCCCGGCGTATCCAAAAACGTTATCATTGCGCCGGATTTTGATTTAACCTCATACGCGGAAACATGCTGGGTTATGCCGCCGGCCTCGCGCGCGGCGACATTGGAATGACGAAACGCATCCAGCAACGACGTCTTGCCGTGGTCAACGTGGCCCACAACCGTCACAACCGGCGCACGCGGCGTTAAGTTTTCCGGATTGGGTTCGCGTTCCAGTATTTCCGCATACGGTTTTACATCAACGCGCTTTACCGTCGCACCGAATTCCGCCGCAACCAGTTCCGCGGTATCGGCGTCAATAGACTGGTTCTGGGACGCCATCATGCCCATTTCCATCAACTTTTTAATAACGTTGCCGACCTTTTCCGCCATGGCCGCCGCCAAATCCTTTACGGTGATGGTATCGCCCAGGGTAACCTCATGCGAAACCTTTTGCGGGGCGGTGAACATTGCGCGCGCCTTTTCACGGAAACGCTTTAACGACGCCTCGGACCGGCGGCGGTTTGCACCGCGCAGGCCGATTTCGTCATCATCGTCGCCATCGCCGATAACAATGTCATGCAGCGATATTTTTCCACCCTTTTTAAAGTCTTTTTTATTGTGTCCGCCACGTGCGGGTCCGCGCATATCGTCGTCATCTGAGCCGCGAGAACTGCGCGGTGCGGGGGTGCTGAACGTTTTTTGCGCCGCCTTTGGCTTTTCCTGTGCGGGGGCCGCATCCTGTTCCGCGGGCGCGGCGGCAACGGGTGCCTCGCGCGCGGCCAGCTGTTCCTTGACCTGCTCATACTCGCGCGTTTCGCGTTCTATGTCCGCGGCGCGTGCGGCGGCCGCCGCGGCCTCGGCCGCGGCACGGGCGCGGCGTTCTTCCTCGCGGGCGCGGGCCGCCTCTAAAACGGCGCGCAGCTTTTCATCCGCCGCATTGCGCGGCGCCGCCGGCGCGGACGGTTCTTCGCGCAGTTCACGCGTGCCCGGCGCCACGACGCGACGACGGCGTTCAACAAAAACGGCATCGCCCTTTTTGCTTGCTACCTGGTCTATTGTTACAGACTTTCCAAGTGTTAATGTTGCCATAAACTTATCCTCGCTTTGTTTTGCCGTGGCCGCGACGCACCGCGGGCGCGCATGTTTGTTTATTCCCCGTCCTGGGTGATGTTGTACGCAACCTCGCGCGCTTTCATGATAACACGACCGGCCAGACGCGGCGACATCATGTCCTCGCCTAAAATTTCAACCAGTTCGTCAGACGCCAGATCCGCCAGATCAGACAAAGACTTTATCCCGTTTTCACCCAGTTTCATGATAACCGGACGCTTTATAAAGTCAAAGTTTAACAAATCATCCGTCATGCCGATTTTGTGGCCGGCATCCAGATAATCCTGCTCAATCTTGGCCAGGTACGCTTTTGCGCGCGTCTGCAGTTCCGCCGCTAATTCCGCATTAAAGCCCTCTATCGCCTCCAGCTCTGACGCGTCTACGAACGCGATTTCCTCTATCGTGCGGAAGCCTTCCGTAATTAACAGATGTGCAATCATTTCATCAACATCCAGACCACGGATAAACAGCTCAGTCTTTTCCTTAAATTCTTTGGCGCGGCGTTCCTGTTCCGCCTGTTCGTTCATCACGTCAATGTTCCATCCGGTCAACTGTGACGCCAGACGCACGTTCTGGCCGCGGCGACCGATGGCCAGCGACTGCTGGTCTTCCGTTACCACAACGGCGGCCGTGCGTGTGTCCTCGTCAACGATAATCTTTGCGACCTTTGCCGGCTGCATGGCGTTTACGATAAACACCGCCGGATCGTCGGAATACAAAATAACGTCAATCTTTTCGCCGTGGCATTCGTTAATAACAGGCTGAATACGCGTACCCTTGATGCCAACCGTCATACCGACCGCGTCAATGGACGGATCCTGGGTTTCAACGGCAATTTTTGCATGGCTGCCCGGGGCGCGTGACACGGACTTGATTTTTATAACCCCCTCGTAAATTTCCGGAACCTCCTGAACAAACAGCTTTTCCATAAACATGGGATGCGTGCGGGTTAAGAAAATCTGGGGGCCGGAATTGCTGCGCGCAACATCCATTATCAGCGCACGAACGCGGTCGCCCACCGCCAGGCGTTCGCCCGGTATCAATTCCGAGCCTTTTATATAACCCTCGGCCTTGCCGTTGATGTCAACAAAAACATTTCCGAATTCAATGCGTTTCACAACGCCGGAAACGATGTCGCCGATGTTGTCCTTGAACTCTTCATACTGGCGGCCTTTTTCGGCATCACGCACGCGCGCGGTCATAATCTGCTTTGCCGTCTGGAACGCCATGCGGCCGAATTCCGGTTCCGGCAGCGGATCTTCCACCACGTCGCCAACCTGGGGATTCTTGGCGTATTTTTTAGCCTGATCCACCGTCAGCATCGTGCCGGCATCATAATCTTCGCCCGCCGCCTGGGGCGATGCAATAACTTCAAACAAACGCTTTACATGAATGGCGCCGTTTTTACGGTCAATGTTTGCCACGATGTTAAATTCCTCGCCATACTTGTGCTTTGCGATTTTGGCAATCGCCGCCTCCAGCGATTCTATTACAATTTCGCGGTCAATCAGCTTTTCCTGAGCCAAAGAGTCAATGGCCAACAGCAAATCCTGGCGCGGCATTGAAACAAAAGACATGCGTTTTCTCCTTATGTTGTTTTATGATGCCTTTATGATAAGGGCGGGGTCTTTCAACCCCGCCCTTAAAAAAACTTTTAAGAACAGTTTTATTATGCGGTGCGAATCGTAAAAATGCAAGAAAAATTTGACGCTTAACCTTTTGGGCTTTATACTGGGCGTGATGAAAATTATAAACAGATATTTTTTGCGCCAACTGCTGATGGTGTTTGTGATGCTGCTGTTGGTTCTGACAGGACTGGCATGGATGGTGCAGATTATGTCCATGATGAAATTCCTGTTAAACTATGGGATACAGTTAACAAACTTTCTGGGGCTAACCATGCTAATGGTGCCTTTTATAGTATCCATCATCGTGCCGTTTGTTACATTTATCGCAATCATTTTTGTATACAACAAGATGATCTCTGACAATGAAATAACCGTCATGGCCGCGTCCACACTGTCGCCGCGGCAACTGGCGCGGCCGGCATTGATTCTGGCGGCTGTGATGGCGGCGGCCCATTTTGCGCTAAACATGTGGGTCGTGCCGGCGTCCCAGGCGCGTTTTTACGACACCCAGTGGAATCTGCGCTATGGGCTGGCCCACATGAAACTGCAGGAATCGGCCTTTACGGAAATGTCTGACGGTCTGGTTGTGTACGTGGACAAGGTGTCCGGCCATGATTTAAGCCAGGTAATGCTGTCGGACACGCGCGATGAAAACAACCAGATAACTATATTCGCCGAAAAGGGCAAGCTGGTGTCAACCGCGCGCGGTCTGTCCATAGTGATGACAAACGGTTCGTTAATGGCGTCCGGCGGCGCGACAACCGTCGGAACGTTTGAAAGTTTTGACATGGATTTAAATGTCGCGGACAAGGGCGGCGGCGGAAATTTCCGCGTGCGCCGCGTACCGACGACGGAACTGTTGAAAACGCTGTTTGACGCGCCGAGCGAAAAACAGCACAAGGCGGTATTGTCGGAATTATCAACCCGCCTGTACAGCCCGGTTATGAACCTGGTGCTGGCGGCGCTGTGCGCGGTTGTGCTGCTGCGTTCGTCGCTGCTGCGGCGCCGGGCCAGCTTTGCGCCGGCGGTGGCGGTTCTGGCCATGGCGGTTGTAATGGCGGCGTTCATGTCTGCATCAAACATGGTGTCGTCTGTGACACAGTTTGTGGTGCTGGGGGCGGCAATCGGGTTGCTGTTGGCGGGAATATTGACTGTACTGTATAAAAAATGAGAAAGACAAAATTTCTTTTTCTTGCATGTGTTTTGCCCACCGCCGCGGCGGCCGCCACCAGTGCGTTGAACGAACCGAAAACCATAATCGCTGACAAAATAGAATACGATATAAAATCCGAATCAATACAGACATCCGGCAAGACGGAAATTATAAACCAGTCGGGCCAGCGCATGACACTGCGCGACAGTTATATTTCCAAAGACGGCAGCGCGCTGGAAGGCGACGACATAAAACTGTGGCTGGGGCGGCACGTGTATCTGGATGCAAAAACAGTTACCCGCGACGGCGACATAACAATAGCCAAGGACGCCACGTTCACCGCATGCGACGGATGCGATCCGTACGGGAACGCATGGACTATATCCGCCACAACCGTGCGCCACAACATGGCGACAAGAATGCTGCGCTTTTACAATCCGGTGTACTGGATTTACAATGTTCCCGTATTCTGGTTTCCGATATTTGAAATGCCGGATCCGGGGGTTAAGCACAAAACCGGATTTTTAATGCCTGACTTTGAATCCACCAACAAAATGGGCACGATGATAAACATACCTTTTTATGTTTATCTGTCAGAAACCCAGGATTTAACAGTAACACTGGCATATTTAACCCAGGAGAACCCGCTGTTTAAGCTGGAACATCGTTTAAACGGCGAACATTCCCAGTACCGCACACGCGGTTCTTTTACGCGCAACAAGGACGGCGACAACCGCTGGCACATATTTAACAACGATGTGATAGAGCTCGGCGAATACGCGCGCGCGACAGTATTTTTAGAGCGGACATCGGACAAGACGTACCTGCAGAAATACGGTTTTTACAATTCACAGCCCTATCTTGATTCAGGCGGCCGCCTGGAACTGTTCGGGCAATCCGGATATGTTGTCGCGGACGCGCACGTGTTTCAGGAACTGCGCAGCACGGGCGGCCGGTATTCCACCCCGTCCGGCGACATTTTGCCAAACATACGCGGCGTTTATCAGTCGGCCCCGATATACGAGGAAACATACCTGACATTCAACGCTGACGTTTTGGGCATATCGGGTTCCGGCACCGCGTCACAGCGTGTTGTCGGCGATGCGCGCATAACGTCACCGTGGACGCTGTGGGGTGGCAACCGCATCACGGCCAGTATGTCCGCCCGTTACGACGTATACAATTTTGATCACGCCGAAATGGTTGACGGTCAGAAGTTCACGGGACTAAAAAACAGATTCCTGCCCAGCGGATATTTGGAATGGGGGCTGCCGCTGTACAGGCCGGCTACCACATGGACCCAGGTAATAGAGCCCCGCGCGCGCATCACCGCAATGCCCCACACGTCCAAGGACCAGTTTGCGTTAAACAATGATTCCGCGGGCGCGTTTCTGTCTGACGCGACACTGTTTTCGGACAAGCGTTTTGCGGGGCTGGATCTGTGGGAAAACGGAAACTTTGCCGATTACGGCGTACGCTGGGCCGCGTTTAACAACATCAGCGGCAAAACGTTTGAAGTGTTTGCGGGCCAGTCCTATGATTTCACAGACCGTGCGGACACGGACCCCAACAGCGGATTTCACAACGGCGCATCCGACTATGTCGGCCGCATCGGTTACAACAACATGAAATGGTTTGACATTTCATCGCGCTTTCGCCTGGACAGGACGGATCTGTCACTGCGGCACATGGAAACAACCGGCCGCATCGGCAGTGCCGGAACATACCTGTCACTGGGGCATATATGGTCACAACGCTTCATAGACGCCCAGACACTGGGCGACGACACAAACGAGGCGACAGTCGGCGCGGGATTAAAACTGACTGACAGATGGGCGCTGCAGTGGAACGGCATTTACAATCTGACGGCGGACGAATTCCACAGCCATACGGGCGGGATATTCTATACGCATCCGTGCTATTACATGTCGTTGCAGTACCGGCGCGACAATTCCATCAAAGAAGACTATGTCGGAACGACCACGTTCCAGTTCAGATTCGGAATGAGTATTGACGGCCAGCATTATTAAGCCGTATATTAAAAGGAAACAGGAAAGAGGGAAACGATATGATAAAGAAGCTGTCTTGTGCAATATTAATGCTGGCCGCATTTACGGGCGCGCGCGCGGCAACGGTTGTTGCGACGGTCGGCGACACGCCGATTACGGATACGGACATAACGGCCCGGGTCAAGTTAATGGCGCGCCAGGGCCGTGCGCCGTCCGACAACAGACGCCAGGCGCTGCAGGGCATAATAGACGACAATGTAAAATTAAACTATGCAAAAAACTTTAACGCGGTGCCGTCTGACGAAGATGTGCGCAAAGAATTAAAGCGCATGAACCTGGGCGACCTGTCGGCGTCAGAACGTGCGATGGCAATGTCCGCCGCGCGCGCCGAAATCGCATGGCAGGTGGTCGTCGCACGCACAATACTGCCGACGGTGTCCGCATCAAAAGAAGACATTGCGGCGGAACGGGCGGCACTGGCCGCGGCGCATGGCCTGCCGCTGGAAATGACGATTGTGCGCCTGGTTGACATACCGGACGATATTGCAAAAAAACTAACAAAACCAAAAAGCTGTGACGATGCAATGGAAATGGCGCGCAAGCTGGGCGGGGCGCCGCAAAAGTTTACGGCCGTTCAATACGAACTGTCCGAAGACGTGCGCAAGCGTGTTTCAAATCTGCCGAAATTAACGTGGTCGCCGCGGGCGGACAATTCCGTACTGTTGGTGTGCGACACGAAAAAGACCAAGGAATACGGCGATTTGGACAAAATAATCAAACAGAACGCCATGTTCAAACAGGCGATGTTTATCGCCGACCAGCAGCTAAAACAGCTGCGCCGCAAGGCGGTGATTGTCATCAACGACGACAGGTATAAATTATGAAACCGATTTTGTTTAATTTCAACGATGCCGAACTGGCGGCATTCGTAACAAACATGGGGCTGCCGAAATTTCGTGCGGCCCAAATTCGCGAATGGCTGCGGCGCGGCGCGCCTGATTTTGGGGCAATGAAAAACCTGCCGGCGGAATTGCGTCGCGATTTGGACGCCACTGCCCGGACGCTGCCGGTGCGGATTTTGCGGCGGCTGGATTCCACGGATGGTGAAACGACAAAATTTCTGCTGGAATTAAACGACGGCGAACAGATTGAATGCGTGTTAATGCGCACGACGTACGGCAACAGCGTCTGCGTCAGTTCACAGGCCGGATGCGCCATGGGGTGCAAATTCTGCGCCAGCACTCTGCTGGGGCTGAAACGCAATTTAAGCGCATCGGAAATCATGGCCCAGGTCTTGGTCGCCCAATGGGAACTGCGCCGCACACGCACGGACAAGACAGACGTACGTCCCAACGGGGACCCCAACAACGGCGATGTTTCCCATATTGTGATAATGGGTACGGGCGAGCCGTTGCAGAACACGGAAAACGTAATTGATTTCATAGAACGGGCCAACAGGGATTTGGGCATCGGATGGCGGCGCATCACGGTTTCAACGTGCGGCATTGTTCCGGGGATACGGCGGTTGATTGAATGGGGCCGGCCGATAAATCTGGCAATATCGCTGCATGCGCCGACAGACGAGCTGCGCGGACAAATAATGCCCATAAACAACAAATACCCGCTGGCGGACGTACTGGCGGCGGCGGATGAATTTACCGCCCTGCACAACCGGCAGTTAATGATAGAATACATATTACTGGGGCGGAAAAATTCCGACGGTGAAACGGAACTGTTCAACGCAACGCCACAGCATGCGGAAATGTTAAGCCGCCTGCTGGCCGGGAAAAACTGCATGGTGAACCTGATACCGTGGAACGCGGTTGACGAGCGTGATTTTGCGTCACCGTCCGGCAACGCCGTCCACAGATTTCAAGACATATTAATAAAAAACGGAATACATACGCGCATACGCCGCGAACGCGGCACTGACATCGGCAGTGCATGCGGCCAACTGCGCCTAAACAATGCAAAAAACAAAGGAAACAAGAAATGACAATATACGAAAATCAATTAAAGTATCTGATACAGGACATGCACCGTATCGCGCATATCCGCGGGTTTAGCGATGCATTGCTGATGCCGTTGGAATGGCGGCCGGCGGGCGGCATGACGCTGCTGCATGAATATGCGAACGGTGGCGCCGTTCTGGCCCCGGGCACGCACAGAACAACGATGAATGATTTTATAAACGCATTCGGCGGATATATTGATGAAGAAAGCAACCTTAAATATTCCGCTGTCGCACAGCACGCACTACAAAGACTGGGGCGCTGATTAAAACAAATCCGCTTATGATTTATATAACACACCATAAATGCGGCCGGTTCGGTTATAATAAAGCGTTTGCAATATTGTTACCAGCGGATGCGTACGGAAATAAAAAAATCCCCCGTTTGGGGGATTTTTTATTTCCAGTACCGTAACAATTCCGGCGCCCACATCTGGATAACGCGGTATACCTGATACGGGGTCGGCGCAATGCGCCCCTTTTCCATTTCATAGTACGCAATGCCGTGCACACCTATCTGGCGTCCGGCATGAAACGGGCTTAGTTTTGACCGGCGGCGGATTTTGTGCATCCACAGCCCCAGGCTTTTATAAAATTCTTGTTCCGATTGTAATTTTTTCATTTTTTCCTCCATGGTTTTTAGTTAATAAAAACACCGCCGTGATGAAAGGCGGTTGGAGGTTGATTACTACGAAAACGATAGTGCTGCTTATTCATATATATCACAGCCCTCCAACCAATTATGGAGTTAAAAAATGTTTTCAGAGGTAATCACACCTCACACCGGTAATCGTCCGATGCGATAAAAACTATATCAAAATAAAATTAATATATGCAAATAAAATCCCCCGTTTGGGGGGATTTTTATTAGTCGGTCAGGGCCGTATCAATCAAATCGCCGTATTGCCCGACCATTTCGTTGCCGACCATACAGTTTAGATGGTTACCGACATCGGCCATAAAGGCGTCATAGGCTTCTTTTTCAACCTTGTCCAGTTTGGCATCCTGGACGCTTTTGGTCGCCTGGTACGTCAGTATTCCACCAGCGGTGGCTGTAACCGCGCCACCAACCAGATTTGTTATAGAACGGTTTCTGGCCGCTTTCTTTTTAGCGTCTTCATCGGGCTCCGCACTCAAACACGCCGCATGCAGTTTTTGCATAGCCGCATTAGCTGCCTTTTGCGCATCTTCAACAGCCTTTGACTTGGTGTTATAAGTTTTGTTCATCTCCGCCAAATTATCGTTATACGCTTTTACACTATCAGCATCACTTTCGCATATCGAATATGTATACTGTACATCTGTCACATCCGAACGATCACAATCATCTGTTAAAGATATAGGTGTTCCTCTATGGTTCTTACAATTTTCAGGTTCGCCTTTTTTAAATTTAGCTCCACACGCAAACATACATGTTGTTTCTATCAGTGTAACTGTTTTGCCCGGATTTATAGCTTTTATTGTTGCTATTCTGCGCGGATCTTGCAACGAAGTACAATTATCTGTTACGGTTTTTTCCTTGTCGGTTACAGCCGCCGGCATATCAGAAACAGCATTTTGATAGGCTATATGTTTGTCGGTCACCTCACTGATAAGATCGGACATTTCCTCCTTTGCATCCCCTTTATTTTTGGAATACAGGTCTTTCAATTCACGGGCAGCTTTTACTGCACGAGTCATATAGGCGGATCTGTCTTCTGCCTTTGTTGATGTCATATAATTTGATGCGGCTGTTGTACATCTATTTACAATGTCACCGGCATCTTTAATAGATGTGCTACCGTTTGTCCCCAGCAAACCGCCCAAGAAACCGCTGTTCTGCATTTTGTCCGTGGCAAAGCCACCCAGAACGCCGCTGCCAACCACGCCAGCCAGTGTCGTCCATGCTCTGGTGCGGCTGTTACCGCGGGCCGCATCACTGCGCGCGTCATCCGCAACCGAATTCGCCAGTTTTTCCAGCGCATCACCCGGTATCCATGAACCGCATGTAAACGCATCACCCGCCGCAAAGTATGCCGTTGACCAGTCAGAGCCCTTTGCTATAACGTCTTGGATCCGTTTGTCATCGGACTGCAGCGTTACACGCACACGGCAGAACGATCCGTATATATCATTGCTGGCCGCGAACTGGTTCGGTTTCAGACCGGATACCGCATAACCCTTTGGCACCGTGTTTGATTTCAGCTTTACCCACAGGAACGTGCTGCCCAAATCATTTTTGCCCAGGATGCCGCCGTTGTTTGACGACATGCACTTGTTCTGTTCGCGTGTTAATTTCGCGTTGTACTTTGCCTGAGCCTCTTTTTCCAAATCATAAATCAGGTCTTTGAACAACGTGGACGCCGCCTGGGTTTCAACATACGTTGTGTATGAAATCATCACAGGCTGGTCATAAATATTGCCCGCGGCATCAACCGTATAGCACACGCCCTGATCCGTGCCACCCTTTGACGTGCACAGCGCGTTGCCGTTTTCATCCACTGCCGCAACCTGTTCCGTGTTGGCGGTGATTGCCGTCGCGGCGCCGGCGTCAATCCAGCCTTCGCGTACGTTGCCGGCCCCGCCCCAGCTGGATGCGGACGAATTGTTCGCAATTTTCAACTTGTTGCGTTCAATGGCCAAATGTTCTTCGCATACTGACGCGGATTTTACCGTATCCAGGCACAGGCCAAGAACGATTGTGTAATCCAAAACGCCGCCCACCTTGTTCATGGATTTGTCAAAAGACGCCTCGCCGGTGTTGGTCAATGAAGAATACACATCCGTACGGTTACGATAGCAGTTCTGGTAATCCGCACCGCACATTGATTTTACGCAAGATGTCGCAACCGCCTGGCACTGGCGCTTCATCGTGGCGATGGCCGCGTCGCTGTAACTGCTGGCCAGGGTGGCGTTCAATGACGCAATCACGCCGATTGGGTCGTTGCCGCCTTCCTCATACTCAGGGAACAGCGTCGTAAACGCATCGTTGTTTATATATGTATAAGAATAGCTGCCCGTCTTGTTCGGGTTCGCCGCCGCATACTTGCAGTATGCGTCCGTGTTTACGACCGCCTCGCACCCGGTTTTCAATTCCGCGTACGTGGCGCTGTTGTTAATGGATTTGTCCTTGTTGCCGAACACCTGGCTGTAACAGGCCGCGCCGGAACCGGAACCGCAGATGCGCATTACGCATGTCTTTATCGTGTCCGTGCATTTTTCCTTTGCCTTGGTGTCAAACTTGTCAACCAAATCGGCGATTTTTGCACGCATACCGGCATTCATGCGGGCGGCGTACGCCTCGTCGTAAATTTCTTCCTGATTATCCTCATCCTTTAACTGGGACGATGTCGGCATCTGGCCGTTGCCCAGAAACGTCGCATAGCAATATTTGTTTGAACCGATTGTATCCATACAGGAATTCTTGATATATCCCGCGATGCTGGATTTGGATATAATATCCGTTCCAGCCAGCGACACCGGCAGGGCCGCAGTGCTTTCCGCCGTTGCGACGCCCTGATTAATTGACTCTACCAGGCTAACCGTCGTGGTTGTGCTGTTTTCATAGCATTTGTACGGATTTGTCGCACACGCGTTCAAGATACACTGGTCAACAACCTTGTAACATGTTGAAACGGCGTTAACCGCGGCCAGCGCCGCGCCCTCTGCAATCATTTCGCCGATGCGCGACGTGGCGGACGGCGTTGTGGACGTGTTCGCGGAACCGAACAGCTCAATCAATCCCTCTGACTGGCAGCGGGCCAGTGTGGAATCACAAAACACGCGCTGCTTTCTAAATTCCTTGTCCGTGGTACATAATTCAAAATCATTCCCGCAGACACTGTCCTTCTTTAAACATGCGGTATAGCGTTTTACACATGTGGACGTGTCGTATTTGTTGGATATGGCCGCACCGATAATTAACTGGCCCAGAACACTGCCGTCGGTCGGGTATGTGTAATCCGTAACCTCGCCATAACTGTTTTTAGACGCAACCGTGGACAGCGCCGTGACAGTTCCCGTTCCAAACAGGCTGGATACTCCGGCGGTGCTGCACTGGGCCAGCGTGGACAAACACTGCGGCATTTTGCCGTGGAACAAAACCTTGGTCGTGCATTCTTCAAAGTCAGAGCCGCATGCGTCCCCACCCTTCATACAATTCGTGTACGCGTCAATGCACTCTGCATTCGCCAACAGGTTTGACGTCGTTGTCGTGGTGCCGCTGGTACTGGTGCCGGCGCCGGTAATGTATGACGTCATTGTCGGCATGCGCGACGACGCGGTGCCAATAACACTGGGCCGCGCGGTCAGTGCATAAGATGCCTGAACCGTTGTCAAAACAGCCAGAAAACCAAACGATTTTGTAAAGAGACTCATTCTGCTCGCTCCATATTTTATATTTTATTATATCATATAAAAGAGACGCAGACAAACAAAATAATAAACTTTTGCGGTGTTTTATTCACCGTCATCCAGCACGGCGCGCAACGTCGCCATGTCATCCGGCAACGCGGCGCGGAAACGCATGGGCGCACCGCTGACGGGATGTGCAAATTCCAAAATTTCCGCATGCAGCATCTGGCCGTTGTGTTCGCGTAAAAATTCCAGCAGTTCCGGATTTTTCACCGTACCCAGTCGTGAGGCTCCGCGCCCGTAGAGCGGATCGCACAGCACCGGGAAACCGTGCGCGGACAAATGAACGCGTATCTGGTGAGTGCGCCCTGTAAACAGCGTGCAACGCAGCGCCGCCACGCCCGCGCGCGGCCACACGTCCATTACGTTTACAGCCGTATGCGCATCGCGGCCGCCTGTCTTTACCATGCTCATTTTCTGGCGGTTGCGTGACGAGCGCGCAATATTGCCGGTAATGTCCGCCCCGGTCCAGTTCGGCACCCCCCATACAAACGCGACATATTTTCGCGTTAAATCGTGTGTGGAAAAAGTCTTTACCAAACCGCGGAACGCAGCATCAGATTTTGCAAAGACCATGACACCGCTGGTGTCCTTGTCCAGCCGGTGCGCAACCCCCGGACGCGTCACCCCGCCAAGCGGCGACAACGGCGTGTGTGCCAGTATGTTCTGAACCAGCGTCCCGGTCTTGTTCCCGGCGGACGGATACATGACAACCCCGCGCGGCTTGTTCACGACGATGATATCGTCATCCTCGTACAAAATGTCCAAATCAAAATCGCTGGATATATTCTCAGACGCCACATCGGACGCACGGGCGGGCGGAATTTCAACAACAAATGTGTCGCCGGGGCGAACCTTGTCCGAAAAACGCACCTGGCGACCGTCGCGCGTTACAGAAAAACGCTGAATCTCGCTGCGCGAAAATTCCGGCATCTGGGCCGCCAAAAACTTGTCCAGACGCACACCCGCGGACGCAGAATCCACTAAAAATTCACGAACATTTGTCATTTATAACTGTCCCAATCCGGCCCGCGCGTACATTTTGACATGTCTATGACGAAATCACGTTCACCCGTCACCGGACAGGTTAAGACGCCTTCTGTGGCGGCCTCGTCCGCGTTGCGGGCGGCGTTGCGCCATGCAAACCGAATTTCCGTCGGCGCATGAACGCATGCGATGCGCAAATTCCCGTCATGCTGGCCCGGGCGCGGCCCCAACCATACGCGCACAGACCCGCCCAGGCCATAGCACGGAAAACCGTCCAGATAATACAGAACCAGACCGCGCCCGATTATCTTGTTGTTATTTGCATACTTAAATTCCCCGCGGTATTCATGCAGCGACAGGCCCGTTACCGCCTGCCAGTCGGTACTGGTGGAAAAAACGCTGATACGCGGGGCGGGCGCCGGGGCGTTTGCACACAGCGCGGGCGACGCCGCAAGAACAGAACACAACAGGGCGGAACAAATTTTTTTCATCATTGCATATCCGTTTGGTCTTTTAGTTCAACAGTTATTTTTTTCACCCCGTCCGTCGGCGCGGACAGGGTATGCGAAAAATCAACGGACGCGCCGGAATCCAGCAACGTTGCAGACGGCATGAATTTCTGGCGTGCGATTTCCGCACCATCCGCGTCGCGTGAAACGATTATCAAATCCGGAACGCCATAAATATCAGCCGATCTGTTTGTCACGCGGCCGGAAACAACAAAATGCGCGGTGCCGGCCGCATCTATTACGGAACGGATTCCGGTCACAGTCGCAACCAGCGGTCGCGCCTCTTCCATTGCGCGCGCACGATGCCGCGCAACAACCGCCACGGAAAAAACTATCGCGGCCAACGCGGCCGTCGCCGCCGCAATCAGCATTAACCACGCACCGCGGCGCCCGCGCGGAACCACCGTCCACGCGCGGCCGCACACCGCGCATTCAACACGCCCACGCACGGTCGCCGGCACACTGTATTCCGTTTTGCAAAAATCACATGCTATCTTCATATTTACACCTTATACCACAAATGACTATAAATTCAACCGGCGATATTTTGCACGGACTTTTTCCTGTATCTCGCTTATGGCGCGCATGTAATCCGCGGCGGTCGCGTTCTTGTTTGCCGCAACGGCCCCGAATATCTGCGCCGC
This sequence comes from uncultured Alphaproteobacteria bacterium, assembly GCA_949878575.1. Lineage (GTDB taxonomy): Bacteria > Pseudomonadota > Alphaproteobacteria > Rs-D84 > Rs-D84 > Enterousia. The sequence continues at coordinate 373,496 of CATLAX010000002.1, forward strand.
CTGGGTGCCGGTGCCCTCGGCGGCGGACACGTACGGCACCATGCGCCCCAGTTCGGACAAGGACAGGTCCAGAAAATTCGCCTTGCCGGCGGACGCATCCCAGTAATACTGTGAATTTACGGAATCTTCCAAACGCTTTTTTACAACCAGGCGCGGCGTAATTGAACCGGCAAACCCAACCGTTACAAACATTGCATCAATGCGTCCGTACGTCATGTCCAGCGTCTGATTTATTTTAAGCATGGCGACATCGCCGCCGTCATCAACGGACAGCCCCGCCAAAGTCATGTTTGTAACATACAGGTCGTCAACCGTCAGGCTTGAAAACTTTGCCGTATCGGCCAAAGAGACATTGCCGGATATTTCCATGTTTTTGGAATCAGACGACAATGCGCCCGCAACGGTTGAAAACGACGCCGACAACTGCTTGTCAACAGATGTTCGGTTTTGAAAAACAACCTTGTCCGCGACAATTTTTCCCACCCCCAGCGTTTCGTCAAAACTGATTGCGCGCCCGTTAACGAAAGCCCCGTCCAAAATGTCATGTCCGCCCAAACTCAGCGCGGAGAGCATCGTCGCATCCGCACTGTCCGCGGACGGCACGCGCCACAGATACTTTGCATTGTCGCGCACAGCCCCGGTTGTTTCCACAATACCGTCCGCATCCGCCAACCCCAAATCCACCGTTGACGCGCGCCACGCGCCAAACGCCCCGTATGCGCGCCCGCGGTCCAAAAATCCCATATTGTCGCCGCCCGTGTTTACAATTTCGCGCGTGCGCAGCGGACTGATTTTATCATCATTTAAAACAACCACGCCCTGCAACGTGGCAAGACCGCCGGCATCGGCCGATTTCAACACGCGCAGCTGGTATTCCGCGCCGCGCTGGGCGACCAGATCCGCCGACACGCCGTACGGCACCAAATCCGCCAGCGACAGGCGAACGATGTTTTTCCCGACCGGCGCCAGCAGTTCGTCGCGATTGGCGACAATATATCGTTCAAGCGCGGTCTGCACACCCTGCATCTGGCGCGTTACGGCAACATTTTCCGCACGCCGCACCGCGTTTTCATGATATCTAAAAATGAACGGTATCACAATCATCGCCAGCGCAACGCTAAGCATCAGTTCAACCAGCATTCCGCCCGCCTGATGCGGGGCGTTAAAAAACGTTTTTACTGTTTTCATTGTCAAGCTCCACCCCGCCCCAGCCGGCATCGGTTATTTTTGAAAACTCATTTTTTTTCACCGGCGCGGGATACTTTGCACGCTCTATGTTTAACTGTGAAAAACGTGGCGGCGTCGTGGACGGGAAAGTCCAACCACCGACCTTTAGCGGCGATTCCGTGGACATCAACAACTCGCCCGACAGAGTCAACCCGAAATTATCGTAAAAAACTATTTCATCCGCCGTAATAAACGGCGCCGCAACAGAACTAACAGAAATTCCGTCAAACCCGCTGATTGTGCGCGCAGTATCCGATTTTAAGGTCAAATCGCGCGCGACATTCACGCTGCGCCCAACGGTCGCACGGTCTGCAATTATCCGGCCGCGCGTCGTATAACCGCTGCCGTTTAACGTCTGGGCGGAAATGTTTTTAAACCCCGTCACGTCACCCGTAACACGCAGCGCCCCCAAATCCGCACGCCCGCCGTCAATGTTCGCACCGGACGAAAAATACGCGGCGTCCGCCATAACCTCCTGTGTTTCTATAAATGTGGCGGCGGCGGAATTTACCTTTGCCGACTTTGCCGTAACGCCGCCAACATCGTAAACATTATGCCCGCCCATATTCAAATCGCGCATCATGACATTCAACATGTCTTCGCCGGACGTGCCGCGGTGCAGGTATTTTTCCGTGTCCATTCCGGAAACATCGCGCGACACCCTGTATATTATGTCGCCCGCGCTAAAATCAGGCGCCGTCACCGCCCATGATGCGCCATACGCTATCCCATCAGATGCAACGACGGCCGCGTCAACCCCGATGCGCCGCGCAATATTTTCCGCACGCAGCACGTCACCACCGACATTAAACGCCAGATACACATCCGTCACCGTCGCACCGGATACGGCATATTTGTCTATAAATCCGGCGACAGGCGCGCTTGAAATCATGGCCAAATCTTCGTCCGTCATGCGAATCTGCGCCTCGTCCGGCCATGCGTCCGCATGCATGCGCACAAAGTTTAATGTGGCCCCGCGGACGTCAATTATATCTTTTGCCATTCGGGCATCAGAGGCCATGCGCGCCGTCTGTAAAACCTGGCTGTATACGAACGGCGCGGCCATCGCAATTATGGCCATCGCCAACAGCACCTCCAGCATTCCGGCGCCGCATGATTCATCTTTAAAAATCAGCGTCTTACATGCAGCCATCTCGTCCTTCCATCAAGCACTGTTTTATGTCTATCCTTTGTTCCAGACGATGCCAGTAGACATACTGGCAAATTATGTACTGCGACAGGCTGCGCTGATTATAATTGCCGTCCAAATCGGAAATCACATCCTTGCAGTCAACCATTTTCCCGGTATTGTCGGCCGGATCCGCAATAATTTCAAACGCACCGTTGTCAATGCCGTCAACGTACACGTCCGGCAGCACGGACGTCCCCGCCGGCCGCAAATCCAAAATAACAGCACCTGTCCCCCCCGCCAGCAGCGCATCGGACGTCTGGTCCCGCATGGTGACATTTGACGCGACAAGGGTGTCCGTTTCCAGGCCGCTGCGCGAACTGTATTCCAATTCATCCGGACTGATGTAAACATCCTGGCCGCGGGCGGCGTTTATGTACGACGACACGTCCAGGCGTTCAACGGAAAAGTTCACACGGTCCGCCACGACATTCCCGCGCACATTCCATTTGCCGGGTCCGTTAAACCCCGTGCGACCGGACGTCATGGCAAAATCATAAACGGACGCCGCGCCGGCCACAAAATTACCAGTATCACCGAAACGCGCAATCGTGCGCGCATCCAGTCCGGACGCCGTCAAATTTCCCCGCGCCAGTGTCAGCGCCGCCTCGCCGGTGCGGCTTTGAAATATGGCGCGGTTCGCGGTCAGGCTGTCTATCTTGTTTTTTATTTTGCGCCCGTTTTCAGCCCCCGTCACAGACAGCGTGCCCGCCGTCATCGTATCAAACACGCCGCGGCGCGCAACCACGGCACCGGCATTGTCAAGCACGAACCCGCCCATGTTTAAGTCCGTTAAGAAAGCCCCGGCGTCAATATCCGTTTCGTTACGGCGGACAACGTCAGAGAACCCATCGTCCAGGGCGATGCCGACACTGACCACGTCGCCGGATGCGTCCGCGTAAAAACCGATGCGCCGCGCCAGTTCCGCACGCGCCACCCCGGACAGATCGCCGCCGGACAGTTCCAGACGCGCCGATATTTCCGCATCGGTCTTGTTTATGACCAGCGCAATATCCTGGCCCAGCGCCGTGCGCGGCACAAACCCCAGCGGCAGGCCGTACGGTTCCAGCAAATCTGCAAAGTCATCACCCGTGACAACGGTTGTGTCATACCGGATATGGCGCGCGTTTTCACGAATAAAAATTCGCGCGGCGGTTGCGGCGACATCAACCTGGCGCGTGGTGGAATACATCTGGGCATCCCTGTCACCAACCGCCAGACGGGATGCAAAAAACGGAATAAACGCAAAAACCAGGGCCAGCGCCAGCAATGCCTGCAATAAAAAATTTCCGCTTTGCCTGGACAAAATTCAATCCCCTCCGAACATACCCGCAGGATAGCAACAGAAAAAAAATATTGCAATCGGTTTTAAGATGCTTTAATCTGTGCCACGGACGCATGGCGGCAGCAAAGAAAATCCCCATGCAGAGAAAAAGTATTTCCTGATAATCAAAGAAAAACATAAATGCAGAACAAAAAAAATCAAACCTCTGTCGGCCAGATGATTCAACGTTGCCACAAATGGCGTCAAAAAAGAAAACAGTACATGGATCAGGCGCGCCAGACAGCGGACGAAATAGAACGCGAACGCTTAATGCAGACGGCCGAACACTATGGCCGAATCGTTGCCGCCGAACAGGGCAAAATTGATTCCACACGCGGCCCCGCGGACAAGACCGCCGCCCCCGCCCCGGCAGAAGAGGCGACCGATGCGGACGATGATGAAAACGCGTTCCCCGATTTTATTTCAAATCTGAAATAACGTCCGGCCCCCGTCTTTTAATTGTTGAAATTTCACGTGCGTCTGCTATGCTTTTTCGCAAAGGAAGAATTGCATGGATACGAATTATACCGTTTTGGCGCGCAAATACCGCAGTCAGGATTTTCAAACACTTATCGGCCAGGATGTTCTGGTAAAAACGCTGACCACGGCGATAAACACCGGCCGCATTGCGCATGCATATATTTTCACCGGAATACGCGGGACTGGAAAAACCAGCACGGCCAGAATTCTGGCAAAGGCGCTGAACTGCCTGTCGGGCGACCGTGCAACAGCCACACCGTGCGGCGTATGTGAAAACTGTCGTGCAATCGCCGCCGGGCAGCATATTGACGTAATGGAAATTGACGCCGCGTCACACACGGGCGTGGACAACATGCGCGATATTTTGGACGCCGCACAGTACCGCCCAACAAACGGCCGGTACAAGGTATACATCATAGACGAAGTGCATATGCTGTCCACATCCGCATTCAACGCATTGCTAAAAACACTGGAAGAACCGCCGGCGCACGTAATATTCATTCTGGCCACGACCGAAATCCGCAAGGTTCCGGTTACCATTTTATCCCGGTGCCAGCGTTTTGATCTGGTGCGCGTGCCGGTTGAAACACTAAAAAAGCATTTTGCCTGGATTGCAGAGCAGGAAAAGGTAACCCTGTCGGACGAGGCGAACGAACTGTTGGCGCGCGCGGCGGACGGTTCCGTGCGCGACGGTCTGTCACTGTTGGACCAGGCGATTGCGCAAACCGGCGGCAATGTTGACGAGGCCGCGGTGTTAAGCATGTTAAAACGCGCCGACCGCGGCGTGGTGATTGACTTTATGAAAACACTGCTGTCCGGCGACGTGGCGGCGGCCCTGGCAAAGGCGGATACAATTTACAACAACGGCGCCGATTTGACCATGCTAATGTCTGATATGATGGAATGGACGCACTGGGCGACACGCATGCATCCGGCACTGCATGCGGGCGACGGCGCATCATCACCGTACACGGCGGACATGCGCGAACAAATGCGCGGCGTCATAGCAAAGACAAGTTTAAACACTTTGTCGCGCATATGGCAGGTGCTGGTCGCCGCAGTGCCGGAAATGCAGGCGGCAGGCAACCAGAAGCAATGCTTTGACATGCTGATTGTGCGCTGCATGCATATTGCGGAAATCCCCCCGATTTCCGAGTTGATGAAACAGGAATCGCCACGCACACCCGCGCCGCAAACGCCACAGGCACCCGGGACGCCGGCACCGCAATCCCCGGCCGCCACATCCGCACCGGCGCAGCAGACGACGCAGTGCCAGATAGCATCCGCCGTGGCGCTGGGCGATGCGCTGCAGCAGTCGCGCGAAATCCTGTTATACTCGTATTACAGCGGCAATATAGAGGTTTGTGAGTTTGCAGACGGCCATATAAAATATTTTGACCGCAAGGGCGATGCGGATTTCCCGCACCGTCTGGCGGAATGGCTGCTCAAAAAAACAGGCCACCCGTGGCAGCTGGAGCGCCAGGAGCAGTCACAGCACGCGCACACCATGACGGAACAGAAACAGGAAGAACTGGCCGCGGACCCCATGGTCGCCAGTGCAATGAACCTGTTTGCGGACGCGCAAATTTTAGGCGTCGGAAATTAACTTCATGGAGGAAAAACATATGCGGCAGGAATCGGGACGTTCTTTGATAGAAATAATCGGAATAATGGCCATCGGCGCCATCATGACGGCCAGTGCGGTTTCACTTTACAACATGATACGCGGCAACCAGACACGCCGCATCGCCGCCGCCGAAATGCAGCAGATTGTCCGCGACACGCGCATGCTGATGGAAATGCGCGGCGACTATACCGGAATTTCCGTAGACTATCTGATTAAGGCCGGCGCATTAAAATCAGATGCGGCACCGCTGGGCGGGGCCTGGTCCGTCACCGCCGAAGAAGGCGGAAAAAAATTTGCAATAAATTTAACCGCGCTGTCGGCGGGCGAATGCGATTACTTTATAACCGCCGCGCCCGCATGGGCGGCCCAGATTCGCGTAAACGGCATGCCGGCGGATTCCACCACCAGCAACTGTTTCTCGTCACGCACAAACGAAATATCCTTTATAGCGGAATAAATGACACGCAAAACCGTCTTTTTATTGCTGGCAATGATGCTTTCCGGATGCACCCCGTATGTCAGTCCGCCGCGTGACACATGGCGGACTTATCTGCGGGGCGCATCCATGTCGGATATGACGGACGGCGCGCGCGTTGCAAAACGTCCCGTTTATATGGGCGCCGGCGGACGCCTGATGGGCGACGTGGTAAATGTTGCACCGGGCGCAGAATACGGCGACAAGGTTGCGAACGACAACATGTACGCGGTGGCGTACATGGCTGATTTGGAATACGAACTGTACGACGCCCTGCGCAAGCCGGGCATATCCGTTCAGCGGGCCGGCACGGACGTGGTCGTTATTTTGGTGCGCGACGCCATAATGGAAATGGACGTTGCGGAAATTTCAGACACCGGCGCTGACACACTGCAAACAATATCAAAAATATTAAACAAGTATGATGCCACGTTCATTGAAATCGCCGGGTATACGGACGCAATGCGCGACACCGCGGCCGCGACGGCACTGTCCGGCGACATGGCGATGCGAACTGGCGTGTTCATGGCCCGTCACAGGGTAAATCCCGTGCGCATGTTTATTGTCGGCCGCGGCGCCGCGCGCCCGATTGCCGCCCAGGACGACATAGGCCGCCTGACGAACAGACGAATTGAAATGCGCATCGCACCGGCGCGATAGTGAAAAAATAGCCTTTTACTTTTACTTTTTTATTGTTATACTGCGAACATCAAACTAAACAGAAAGGATGGAAAAATGGCAAACAAGACATCAGCTACGGGGACGGCCCCAGTGGTTGTCAAATACAAGAAATTCGGCATTGTTGCGGCGGCGGTCGTTGCGGTCGGCGTTATCGGAATCTGTGCGGTGTTCGCACTAAACCGCGGGCGCAGCGGCAGTCTGGAATCCGCGATGGAGGTTGTGACATCAGACGCGGCGGCCGGCGGCGACTTGCGCGTGGCGGTAATCCGCATGGACGCGATACAGGGCGGCGCCGTGGCATTGAAAGATTTGCGCAAGCAAAAAGAGTCTTATGAAACCCGGCTGCGCGACGAATTGACACGCGAACAAAAGGCGCTGGAAAAAGAAAAGGCGGAAATTGAAAAATCCCAGGACGTGCTGTCACGCGATGCGTTGCAGCGCCGCGTGGTTGACTATCAAAACCGCGTTGCAAAGCTGCAGCAGGATTTGAACGACCGCGCACAAAGCATTGAAGTGTCTTTCCAGAAAGCGTTAAACGACGTCCAGGAACAGCATCTGGATCCGATTATAGAGGCGACGATTGCAAAAAAGAACCTGTCGCTGGTTATTGACGGCCGCTTTGCACGCGTCGGACCGAATACGGAAAATCTGGACATCACGGACCAGGTGGTAGAGGCGCTGAACAGAAAAGTATCCTCTGTCAAAATGGAAACGCCAAAGGGTTTCTAACCGCAACGGCAAAAACGAAAAAGGCGCAGATTCTGCGCCTTTTTTTTCGCACGGCCCGCGGGCGATGACACACATTGCACGCGACAACCACAGATTAAAGGCATCGCCATTAATCATACGGATTATCAGATTTTTGGTACTCTATTACAACAGGCAAGTGTTCCCAGTGCAGTTCTGTCGCAATTCCGCGCCGCAGATAACGCGTATAGGATTCCGGAATATCGGACGCACCGCCGACATTTATCGTAATTTTCATCGGATGGCGTCCTGTCTGGCGCGCAAACTTGATTTTCATGGGCCGCTTTAACCGCGACATCGGCGGCTGGCGCGACGCGACCAGCCGTTCCACGATTCTGTTTAACAGACTGGTCGGGACATCGGTGTTTGAAATATCCCACTGCTGATAAACACGGCGGAACATGTTTTGAACACCTGTGCCGGTTTCGGCCGATATGGCCAGTATCATGGGCTTTATAATCTGGTGAAAAGAATTTGCAAACTGATGCTTTAACCGCAACAGTTTTTCATCACGGATTTCCGGTGCGACCAAATCCCATTTGTTTAATGCAACGCACAAAATCTTGCCCGCATCAAAAACGCGCGCCGCAATCCCCAGCGCCTGGTTTTCAATGTTGCGCGTGGCATCCACGACCAGTATGACAACATCTGATTTTGCAATCGCGTCCAGTGATTTTAACGCCGACAGCGTTTCAACATCATCCGTCACCCCCGCCTTGCGGCGCAGGCCGGCGGTATCCATCAACACAATGTCGCGGCCGTAAAAGCGCGCGGGTATTTTAACGGTATCGCGCGTAACGCCGGGCGCGTCGCGCACTATCTGGCGCACCTCGCCCAGCACGCGGTTTACCAGCGTTGACTTGCCCACGTTAGGCTGGCCCAGGATTGCGATTTTCACCCGCGAATCCGGCTGAACATCGGAGCGCTCCGCATCCGCTGTGGCGGCGTCATAACCCGCAATCTTGTCCAAAAATTCATAAATCCGGTCAAAGCCCTGCTTATGTTCTGCGGACACGGCGACCGGCGCGCCAAAACCCAGTTTGTAAAATTCATGCAAATCCGACGTGCGGCGCGCGGATTCCGTCTTGTTCGCCAGCAGCAGCACGGGGGCCTTTGTATTGCGGCGAACAGTGCGCGCCCATTCCAAATCATCCGCCATCAGACCGGCGCGGCCGTCAACAACGAACAAGACCACATCGGCGTCCGCAATCGCATGCGTCGCCATTTGTGTTGAATCCGATGCAATGCCGTCACGCGCACGTTCCAGACCGGCCGTGTCTGTTATACTGTACGGCCGGGCCGCAAACACGCCGGAAATATTGTCGCGCGTCACGCCCGGGCGGTCATGAACCAGCGCATCGCGCGTTCCCGTCAGCGCATTGAACAAAGTTGATTTTCCGGTATTAGGCCGGCCGGCAATAGTTACTTTTATCATTGTTTTTTCCATTGATTTTTTTCAATTATATAGCAAAATTATAAATAATCAAATCCAAGGGTGGGCATCATGATGGCAAAAGCAAAAAAATGGATGAAACACATTCGCAACATAATTGTGAACCCGCGGCGTTTTTTCACAAAAATTGTCGCCGACGGCAATATGGAAGAATCCATGTTAAAGGCCTTTATGTACGGATTACTGGGCGGCATTTTGGTTCTGGGGCTGCGCTTAATCGGCGGTGCGACGGTTACAATCGGCGCCGTGTTTTCGGCAATTATCATCGTGCCTGTTCTGGCGGTGGCAATGCTGTTCGTAATGGGGGGCTTAATGATGCTGGTGTCGGAAATAACCGGCGGCGAACGCGACTGGGAAATAGCGATTAAGGGTCTGGCCTCTGTATTCTTTATTTATCCCGCAATTTTGGTTTTAAACGCACTGGCGTTCAACTGCACATCCATGTGGATTATCAGCATCGCTGTTGACGCATACGTGATGTTTCTGTTTTACAACATCGCCCTGTACTGCATGCGCGGGCGGCGCGCGAACGTTATCGCAGTGATTGCAATATTTACACTGTTTATGGTGACGGTTTATGCCACCGATTACCGCATAGGGTGGTTTATGCTGAAAAACACGGGCGCCACGCTGGCATGCCTGATGTAGCGAACAGAACAAATAAAAAAAAGCGGGGTGACCCGCTTTTTTTTATTAAAACGTCAACCGCAGTCCGGCGGCAACAAACGGCGTCTTGCTGGATACGCCGATTGACGTCCAACCGTCAACATTGGCGCTGTATTTATAACGGAAAGAACCTATTACCGTATTGTCCGTATAACGCTCGTCCCCGTCATGCCATATGCCGACGGACGACAATATGTAAGACAGCGACAGGCTGTAATTCAAAATATCATAACTGACCCCGGCGCCGGCGGACAACCCGTCGGATGCAGGCGACAACGCGTCATGGTCGTATATTGCGCGGCCGTTTACGCCGAACATCCAGCTGTTGTATTGGACATTCACGCCGACCGCACCCTGGGCGCGCCACGCGGCTGTCAAATTCGGTGCATAAGGCTCTGCGGAAAAATCGTCCGGATTGTCTATAAAAGATGCAGCGACGGAAAACGCCGTTTTGGTTTTGCCGGCCGGGCGCCGAAATTTCGCCCCCGCATCCAACGCATAGTCAAAACCCTTGGCGAATGTTGCGACAGAAACGCCGTACTGGGCGCCGGAAATGGGATTGGTTACCATGTTCAAACGCAACGACTGGTCGCCGCTGTCTATGATTCCGTCGGATATAACGGGGCCACCCGGATTAATCTTTTTATAAAACAAAGGATTGTCGTTTACGCGCATCGCCCCGACATCCGGCAACCCCAGCCCCAGTTTCCCCGCGGCGGATTCCGTCATGCCCAGTTCAACACGGCCGTAATCACGCGACTGCCAGAACATGAACAGATCGTCTATGTATTCATCGGAATCAACCGTCTGGGCGTCAATGGCGTAAACCAGCCCCATGCGGCTGCCGCCGGCGTCATAATTCCCCTCGCCCCGGATGCGCCAGTCGCCCAGGAAATCCGGCTTTCTGTCATCCGCATCTATCATGCCGGCACTGCCGTATCCGCTGAGCTTTAATTCGGCCCCGTCGTGACGCCACGAAAATGCGGACGCATATCCGGGAACCGCCGCCGTCAGCACAGCCAGCAATATTGTTTTTCGCATCATTTGTCCTCTCCTGCCTGCTTTAAAATTTCGTTGCGCAGTTTTGAATACGCACGCTCTTCTATCTGGCGGACGCGTTCGCGCGATATGTTGTATTTTTTTGCCAGCACCTCCAGCGTGGCGACCGGGTCTGACAAACGGCGAGCAACCAAAATTTCGCGGTCGCGTTCCGGCAACTCGGCCAGTGCCGACTGCAACATTTCATACCCCCGGCGCCGCATCTGCGCGTTTTCCAGCATCACTGCCACGTTGTCCGCACTGTCCGGCATGTTTGACAATATGTCGCCGCCGGATGCGTCGTCACTGCGCGCGGGCGCATTCAGCGACACGTCGCGGGCAGACATGCGCACAGCCATGCGGCGCACGTCACCGTCCGGCACCCCCAGATATTCCGCGACCGCACGCGTCTGGTCGTCCGACATGTTCCCGTCCATTATCCCCAGCGCCCTTTTCGCGCGCGCCAGATTGAAAAACACGCGCTTTTGATTCGCAGATGTTCCTATCTTTACAACAGACCAGTTGTTTAGGATTGTTTCATACATTTCCGCCTTTATCCAGAACATGGCGTATGTTGAAAACCTAAATCCGCGCTGCGGGTCAAATTTCTGCAGCGCCTGCATTAAACCCATGTTTCCGCTGGCGATTAATTCCGGAATGGGAACGCCGTAATTTTTAAAATCATACGCCACGGACACAACCAGCCGCAGATGACTGGCGACCAGGCTTTCCGCCGCGGCCATGTCACGGTCGCGAACCCATCGCGTTGCGTATTCATACTCCTCGCTGGCGGACAGAACCGGAAACTTTTGTATTTCTTGAATATACCCGGTCAAAGACCCCGCATCCGGAATGTTTGTTAGTGATGAATTTTTCACCGCCGGCAAAGCGTTCTTGATTTGCTTTTTCATAACTTTTATAGTATAGCAATAAAATAAGATTTATCAAGAGTCCAGACAAACGAAGGAGATTTTGCATGGCATCCATTCTGGAAAGAAACAAAAAAATAAAGGCTCCCAAAAAAACGCGCGAAGATTATGCCGAAGACGCCCTGTATCGTGAGGTATGGGAAGAGGTTAACAATGAAAAGACGCAGCGTTTTATTAAGAAATATTACCGCTATATGATTGCCGGCGCGCTGGTTATACTAATTGCGGCGGTGGCGGTTCAAATCGGTGTTCGCATGCACCGTGACGCGCGCATCGCCGCGGCCGAAAATTACGAGACCGCCGTCATGAACGCTGATGCCAAGGCACTGGCCGCAATCGGCCAAAACGGCGGCGACGCCACGGCTGATTTGGCGCTGTTTCAGGCGTACATGATTGACGGGGACGAGGCGAAACTGGAACACCTGGCGGAAAAGGGGAACACGCGTGATTTCCGCGACATGGCCCGCATGCATGTAATCGGACTGCGCGGTGACAAAATGACCGGCAAAGAGGTTGAAAAATACCTGCATCCGCTGGATACAAAATCATCGCCGTATTACTATGTATCCCGCTTAAGCCTGGCGCAAAAATACCTGGCAGAAGGCAACAGGGACGCCGCGGACAAATGGCTGGATAAAATTATAAACGATCCGGATGCCCCGGCATCAATTTCGGCGGCGGCAGCGACACTAAAATAACAACAGACAAAGGCGGACAAATAAATGCGTAGGCTTGCAGCGGCATCTTTAATACTGTTAACCATCGGTGCGTGTACAAAACACGACCCCATTCTGCCGGGGCTGCGCACGTCCATATTTGACGAGAACCAGTTTCTGCGGGCGGGCGTTGACGTGCCGGCACTGCCGCAGGCGGCGGTAACAGCGGAAAATACGGACTGCCCGTACCGCCAGGATTCGTCAAACATAATCTGGGACGGGGATAAAAAAATATTCAGCGGATTCCCAACCAGCAATTCTGTCAAAAGCGCACAGCAACCCGTCTGTGCCGGAAATTATGTAATTGCGGGCCTAACCACCGGAGAGGTTGTAAAGGTAAACCCGCGCAACCGTCAAATCGCATGGATTGCGGATGTTTTCCGCCCCAGCAACATGACCGGCGGCGCATCCGTACTGGATATAGTGGCGCCTGTCATTGTCAACGGCGATGCTGTTTACGCCGGCGGCATGGGTGACGCTTTTTGTCGCATAAACCTGTCAAACGGGAATAAAAAATGGTGCGCCCCGATAAGCGTTTCCGCACCGTTTATAATTGCCCCCCCGGCCGCATTTGTAATGGGCACCAACGGCACGCTGTATGCGGTGCGCCTGTCAGATGGCGCCGTGCACTGGCAGAGGGATGTTGGAAAATGCGACCGCATTGAATACAAAGACAGTATCGTAACGGCGTGCAGAAAAAAGATAAACGCCGCAACGGGCGAGCCTGTAAAATAATAAAACACAAATTAAAATCCCGCAAATTCGCGGGATTTTTATATTGCCGCATATTGCGATTATATACGCAGGCACATTCCCTTATACCGCTGTTGTTACCACCCCTTATGCATTACCTTATTGTGAAACAAACCATATTTTGCACCACGGGGCGTGGCAATCGGTGCACGCTGTGACATCAATATTCCGTACGTATCAACAAACCGCGGCGACCGCGGTTTTAATCGTTTATCAGCAATGCTTAAAATATAAACAAAAAACGCACCGGCATTCGCCGGTGCGTTTTTTATTGCAACATTTATTCCGGCATGGGCATTCCGGCCGTGGCCTCGCCCATTACGCGGTCAATCGCATTATCCGCTTTTTCCTTTGCATCACGGAACGCGGCCGCCACCGCCGCCGTAATTGCGGCCGCATCGCGCGACGCCAGCTCTTCGCTGATTTTCAAATCCTTTAAATCATACTTGCCCGTCATTGAAACAATGCATGCGCCGCCCTCTGCAATGCCGCGTACAACGGTTTTATCCAGCAACGCCTGCGCGGCGGCAACCTTGTCCTGCAGTACGCGCGCCTGTTCCATAAAAGAATCCATATCCATTTTTTATCTCCTGAAATTGCGGCGCGCGTGATGCGCGCCGTTCGTTCATTTGTTATTTTGCGTCAACCTCTGCACCGGTTTTCTGGTCAATACCGACCATGGACATGCGGGTTTTGCCGCGCTTGTCCGCGCCCAGATATTTTACAAACACCTTGTCGCCTTCCTTGTAACCGGCATCTTCTATCTTTTCAAGGCGCTTGCCCGTGATTTCTGAGATATGAACCATCGCCTCAAACCCGTTCATGATTTTTACAAACAGGCCGAAATCCTTCATCCCGGATATTACACCTTCGTAAATCTTGCCAACCTCAGGTTCTGCAACAATGTCCTTGATGCGACGAATGGCCTCGTCCGCGTCTTCTTTTGCCACAGCCATGATTTTGACCGTACCGTCGTCTTCCAGGTCAATGTTCGTGTTTGTTTCACGTGTCAACGCCTGAATGACGCTGCCGCCTTTGCCTATTACCTCGCGAACTTTGTCTGGGTTTATTTTGATGGTGTACGTCTGGGGTGCGAATTCCGAAACAGAAGCACGGGGTGCGGAAATCGCCGCATTGATTTTGCCCAGGATGTGCATACGTCCGGCCTTTGCCTGTTCCAGCGCACGCGCCATAATTTCAAACGTAATGGACGTGATTTTAATATCCATCTGCAGTGCGGTGATACCGCGATCGGTACCTGTCACCTTAAAGTCCATATCGCCCAAATGGTCTTCGTCGCCCAGAATATCGGTTAAAACGGCGTAATCGTCACCCTCTTTAATCAGACCCATTGCGATACCCGCGACGGGGCGCGTCAACGGCACGCCGCCGTCCATCATGGCCAGGGTCGCGCCGCATGTCGTCGCCATGGACGACGAACCGTTGGATTCCAGAATGTCTGATACAACGCGGATAACATAGTCAAACTCTGCGCGTGTCGGAACCATCGGATGCAGCGCGCGCCACGCCAGGTTGCCATGCCCCAGTTCACGGCGCGACGGTGATTTCAAACCCTTGCATTCGCCGACGGAATAGCCCGGGAAATTATAGTTCAAGAAGAAATCCTTTTCCTCTGACCCGTCCAGTGTTTCAATCGGCAAAGCATCCTTGCCCCCGCCCAGTGTCAAAGACACCAGCGCCTGCGTTTCGCCGCGGGTAAACAGTGCGGACCCGTGTGCACGCGGCAGCACGCCCAGTTCTATTTCTATCGGGCGCACGGTTTTCGTATCACGGCCGTCAATACGCGGCTTTCCCGCCAGAATATTGCCGCGCATGATGCGTGCGGTTATGTTTTCAATAATTTCATCCGCCCATGATTCCAAAGTGGATGCGGCCGTCGTGGTTTCCGGCAGCACTTCCGGTATCAATGCCTTGGCCGCGGCATGAATTTCGCCCAAGGTATCCAAACGTGCCAGCTTTTCCTTTATCGCCAGCGCGTTTTCAATATCACCGGCAAAGCGTTCAAACGCACCTTCCATGGCGATGTATTCCGCAGATTTTTCAGGCGTGGCCCAGCGTTCCTTGCCTGCAATTTCCACCAGTTCGTTAATAGCGTTTATAACCGCCTGCTGTGCGTCAAAACCAAACTTAACGGCGCCCAGGGTCGTTTCCTCGTCCAGTTCGCCAATCTCTGATTCAACCATCAGCACGCCGTCCTTGGTCGCGGCCACGACCAGGTCCATTTCAGAATCCTCTGTAAATTTGCGTGACGGATTCAGCACATACGCACCGTCCGCATACCCCACGCGCGCCGCACCGATTGGCCCAGCAAACGGCACCCCGGACAATGCCAGCGCCGCAGACGACGCAATCATTGCCAAAATATCGGGCTGGTTCTTTTTGTCGTATGAAAACACCTGAGCGATAATTTGAACCTTGTTCTTAAAGGTTTCCGGAAACAGCGGGCGAATCGGACGGTCAATTAACCGCGCCGTCAATGTTTCGGCTGTTGACGCCTTGCCCTCGCGACGGTCGCGCGAACCCGGAATACGACCCGCGGATGCGTATTTTTCCTGATAGTCAACGGTTAACGGAAAGAAATCCTGGCCTTCCACTGCGGTCTTTTCCGCACACACGGTCGCCAAAACCATTGTGCCGCCCATCGTGGCCAGCACCGCGCCGTTGGCCTGCTTTGCCAGTCTGCCCGTTTCCAGACGCAGCACTTCGTCACCATAGGGAACCTCAACCACAACGGGGTTGTTTAAACGCGCCGCGCTGTCGTTTTCTTTGTTTGATTTTCCAAAAAACATGCGTTTTTCTCCATTTTTTTAGTTAGTTTCATGCGGAGAAAAATCATTCATTTCTGTATTCCGGCAAAAATACAGGAAAGAACAATTTTCATCCCCGCACACGCATGATTATAGATTATATTTGTGTGTTTGCAAATAAAATAACGGCAGACGGCCAACTTACTCGGCCGCATCCTGATACAAACGAATATATTCAAACACGGTCTTCATAATCAGGCCGCCCATGCCCTTTTTATCCAAAAAGCGCCGCGCACGCATCAAATCGGCGTGCATGTCACAGTATGCCGCACTTTCCCAGTCTATAAACGCGACAATATCGCCGGTTTCCGGATTTACGACAAAATTGCCGCCGATGTCGTTGTGGTACCATCCGTAAAACATTCCGGGCGCCCCGGCATCGGCCGGTTTTAAGTGGCGGATTGCGGCCGGATCACTGCGCCCGATGCTAAAAATAAACGCGGCCAGCTGTGACGCAATCTTATCCTCGTGCAGGGCGATTGTTTTGGCATCCATTTCCGCCAGGGTTTTACCCGGCAAAAATTCATACTTTAACACGTCCATGCCTTCAAACCGCAGAATCTCCATTTCCGGAATATGCACGGGAGATACGCCGCGAAACGCGTCCGCAAACATTTTTTCACGCCGCGGGGTGTCCGCCTTGGCCGCAACCAACGGAAACTTGTATGCAATTTTATTATCCAAAACGACGATTATCTTTTTCATTCCACCATGACCGGAATACGTGCGAACGCGCGCGTTCGCACGCCTGGCGTGACGGCGGGCGAAATCTATGTACTTTTGTATGTCGTAATTCAGGCGCGTGCGCACCCGGTGCCGCATTCGCCGGCCCGGGATAAATCCGCACACAATGTTCACAGCAGTCTGTTTTAATCCCATTATTTTTTCCTGTTCTTGCGAAATTCGTCCAATGACACCACGCGCCCCGGATCCGGCACGGTCGCCCCCCTGTCGTCCAGCGGCAGTTCCATGTCGTTGTCCGCCGCAGGGCTGGCCTTTGGATGAAACGACAGCATAAAGTCAACGGACGGGTCCTTGAATTCAACCAGTGCGGAAAACGGCACGCGAATAAAGAACGGCCGGCCGTCAAAGGTCAACTGTACCCCGAACTCCTTGTCAGACACATGCAGGTTGGTATATGAATACTGCAACACAATGGTCATAATATCGGGATAGCGTATACGCAGAAAATCCGGCAAAGACACGCCGGCCTCGCGCGTTTTGAACGTAATGAAAAAGTGCGTTCCATCGCCCAGACCGTTAATCTGCGCATGGGTCAGCGCGTCTTTGACCACGGTCTTTAACGCATTGTCCAGTAATGTTTGATAATCAATCCTGCTCATATTTTTATCCCCGTACATCAAACTATATTATTTATAACGCCATCGTTGCAAGAAACAAATAACGCGTCCGGCACGTCCGCAAATACGCGCGCATCCAGCCCCGTCGCCCACACCTGGGCATCGGCCGCCCCCAGCGCCGCAAACAACGCACCGCGCGCCGCGGCGTCCAGATGGGCCGCCGCCTCGTCCAGCAGTATTACGGGGCGCCGCGATGTTTTGGTATGCATCAGCCTTGCATGCGCCAAAATCAAATCCAGTAAAGTTGACTTCTGCTGGCCGGTGCTGGTGATATGCGCCGGCAGGTTCAGCCGTTTGTTAAACACACCAAAATCAGACTTGTGCGGGCCGTCAACAACCATTTTATCCGCAACCAGACTGCGGTTTTCATGCAGGTATTCGCGATATTCATCCTCGGCCGACGGGCCGCGCGTCAGGACCATGTTTTCAACCATGCCCGCAACGGACACGGCGGCCCCGGCCAGGAAATAATTAACCTCGCCCGCGTATTGAATACGTGCGGCGGCAACGGCAACCGCGGCGGCGGCAATCTGCAAATCCAGCGCATCCAGCCACCGGTCGTCCGCACCGCTTTTTATTGCGGCCGCGCGTTCAGACATCAATTTTGAAAACCGCGCCACGCGCCCGCCGTGCGCACCGTCAAACGCCGCCGCCAAACGGTCAAAGAACGCCCGACGGTCAGATGCGCCGTCCACGAACAGGCGGTCCTCGCGCGGGGTAACCCACACCACGCGAACACGCCCCCCCAGCGACGACAACGCCGCCGCGTCCCCGTCAACGCGCGCGCGACGGTTTGCGTCGCCGGCGGCATAAGTTACGGCGATTTCCGTATCATCGGCCAGCACCCCGTGCACAGAAAACCCGCCAGGACCGCCAAAGCGTGCAATGTCCGGCATTGCGGCGCCGCGCATTCCGCGGTCGCCGGCCAGGATTGATATAGCCTCCAGCACGGCGGTCTTGCCCGCGCCGTTGGGGCCGGTAATGATAATATTGCGGTGCGCGCCCGCATCAATGCGGCCGAATTCATGATTCCTAAAATCTGTCAGTGTCAGGCGCGTTATCATAAACGCGATGTTACAATAAAAACCGCACCACATGCAAATTTTTGTTACAGGCATCATAAAAAAACGCCGCCGAAATATTTCCCGGCGGTGTTTGGCTATCCCAGATTTCTTGTCTCGTGCGTCTGGGGGTCGTATATGCGCGGCGCGCCGCCATACCCCATTGCCGCATGATGCGACGGGATTAAAAATTCCGGCAACGGCGACGATTCCCCCATCGCCATGTATCCCGCCAGGCGCGGATCCTGCCACGCCTGTTGATGATCGGCCTCAATCGGGCGGTTATAAAACCCCTGGAATATGACCAGCTGTTTTTTCTTGTCCAGCTTCATGATGTCCATAGGCGTGTACAGCAATTCTTCGCCGGTTTCCTCTTTTTCCTTGCCATCCGGGCCTTTAACCGTCTTTATCTTCATCTTGTACCCCATCATGTCCGAGAAGCGTTTTGCCGTATCCGGGTCGTTCTGGCGCAGGACTATTTTGGCCGCGGTTGTGGATATGATTGTCGCGGCGGCATCCTGGCCGTATTTTTCCGCAATCTGGTGCAAATCCTGGCCTATAATCAGGTATGATATTTTTTGGCCGCGCCCCAGGTCGGGTCCCTGAATCACCGCCTGCAGCTTTTGCATTTTGGGCATTTCATCCAACAGGAACAGCACCGGATACGGGCCCAAGCGCTGGCCGTCGCGAACGGTTTCCGGCGCGTTGGCCAGCAGATACGACGACATTAACTCTATAAATATTCCGGTAATGGGATTCAACGCCTCGGCATCAACCATGTTGATGGACAGGTATACCGTCACGGGCTTGATTTTTCCGTCACGCGGGTCAACCAGGCCGCGCATATCTGAAAAATGGAAATCAGAATGGCTGGTGCGGTTGCGCACGGCCGCGTTTCTAAATATGGACAATCCGGCCATCATTGTTGACAGAATACTGCCGCGTTCCTTGTCCGGGGTGTTGGCCAGCTGCGTTAATTCCAAAATCGCGCGGTGGGCGTATGAATAACGGCGCGCCTCTTCCACCGCGGCCAAAAACAAATCCTTCATCGGATCCGCCATCATCACCATCTGGTCGCCCTGGCGGCGGCGGTTTTCCAAATCCTGGGCGATGGCAATCTGCGACGCGTTCAGCCAGTCCAGAATCATGGACAGCGACGCCTCTTTGCCCTTCCACGCGGGCGGTATGTTTTCCCACGTGCCGATATGAACATAGTTCATCGCGTTTAATTCCCCGCGCGCCAACAGCGCACTGGCCGCGTATGCGTTCGGATCGTTTATCATCGCCAGATAATAGTCCGACAGAACGGTCGCATCCTCTGCATCAAACGTGCCGGCGGAAATGCGCGAATAGAAATAATCGTCAGCCTTGGCCCGCTCTATCTTTGACACGATGAACTGAACCATCCCGGACAACGCCGCGCGCCCGGATATTGTCCAGTGCGGATCCGCGGACGAACTCTGCTTGTCCGCAATCAGAACGTTGCAGATTGAATCAATGTACAAGTCACGCTGTTCGGTGTTAAACGGCACGTGTTCAGGCGACAGCGGATTCCACGACGGATAATATATGCCGCGTTCCGGATCATCCTGGCCCGCCCAGTTCATAATGAACACCGGCCCAACCGTCGCACGGTACGCGGACGATTTCTGTTTCAATTCCGGTTTCGGATCGTTGATAATCATTGAAACGTTCGGACAGTCAAATATTGTCGGCAAAACGACACCCTGTGTTTTACCGGTCCCGGGGGGCGCCACGCACAATGCGGACAGACATTCATCCATCATCAGCGGCTTTTTCTTAAAATAGCCCAGCACCATCATGAACCCATCCCACAGACCCATTTTCTTAATGTCTTCCAGCGTCGCCTTGTTGGATGATTTTGCATCAAACTTGTCATTGCCGTGCGGATTAAATTCCTTTACCAACGTGGCGTCCGCCAGGAAATAATACGCAATTATCGGCAACAGCGGCGCCATGCACGGCAGGTCGGTCCGCGCAACGCACCGGCCAATCCACGCCGGGATTTCCGCCACCACCGACATCCCCAGCGTTGTCACCATGTTGCCTAAATATATCCACATCCACCGCCACGACGCCGGCGAAAAGCCGTAACGCCAGAAATGTTCTATTATAAACGACAAAGCAAACGCCAGCGCCGCCGCGCACCATATGCCGATGGCCCAGCGCAGCTGCCAAAATATGGATGCCAGCGGCGTGCGTTCGTGTTCCTTGTACGCGCTGGACTTGAAAATATTGAGACCCTTGGACGAACCGCCGGCCGATAAAATCTTGAACTTCTCTGCCATTGTGTTATGATTATATCAGAAAAAAACACAAAATGAAAAACATTCCGCGAATTTTTGTCGGCGACGACGTGACACCGGGCGCGGTCATGCCCGCACCGCGCGATGCGGCGCACTATCTGTCGCGCGTCATGCGGCGCCGCGATTTTCTGGCCTTTGGCGCTGGCGCGGAATACAACGCGGTATTAAGCGACGACGACAAGACGTTTATAATCGGGGACAAAACCGCGCACAGCGACCCGTCCGGCAACGTGACACTGATGTTCGCCCCGATTAAACGAACGGACGATTTAATAAACATGGCGACCCAGATGGGCGCCGCAGCACTGCAGCCCGTGATTACAGAACGCACAGTTGCATCCCACACAAACTGGGCCCGCATGCGCAAAATCGCGGTTGAGGCGGCAGAACAGTCAAACAGAAACAGCGTGCCGGAAATATTGCCGCCGGTATCGTTTACGGATTTGGATTTGGCCGGCATCGCATTTGCGGATGAACGCGCGGCCCACGGCGCGACGCCGCCCGTGCGGGCGCGCACATCGCGCGTTCTTGTCGGGCCAGAGGGCGGATTTTCCCCCGCGGAATTCGCCGCACTGGATGCGGCCGGGGCGCATGGAATATCACTCGGGACGACAATACTGCGGGCGGAACTGGCCGCGGCGGTCGCACTGTCACGGATAACAACGGAATGAAGACACGCATTGCAAAATTTATTGCGGACGCCGGCGCCGCGTCACGGCGCGAGGCGGAAAACCTAATCGCCGCCGGCGCGGTTGCCGTAAACGGTGCGGTAATTGACACGCCCGTGTTTTTCATAGATACGGACAGCGACACCGTGACAATCGCCGGAAAAAGGATAGAGCCGCGCGCGACATCGCGCCTGTACGCATTTCACAAACCCATAAACACAATGACCACCGCACGCGACCCGCGCGGGCGCAAGACTGTTTACGACTGTCTGGCGCCGGAATATAAAAATCTGAAATATGTCGGACGTTTGGATTACAAAACGACGGGCCTGTTGCTGCTGACGAACGACGGTGATTTGGCGCGGCGGCTGACACTGCCAAGCTCGCACATAGAACGCACGTACATCGCAACCGTAAACGGCGGCGACCTGTCCGGACTGGACGCGGCGCGGCGCGGCATCACCGTTGACGGCGTGAATTACCGCCCGATGCAGATTGACGTTATTGACACAAGCACCCTGCGCGTTGTCGTGACAGAGGGAAAAAAGAACGAGGTGCGCATCGTACTGCGCGCATGCGGCGCACCGGTGCGCCATCTGCGGCGCATATCGTTCGGGCCGATAAGACTGGGCAACATGGCGCCGGGCCAAATAAAACCCGTGCCACAGAAAACGATTGACGAACTGTTAAAATCTCTCTAATATTCCATTTAAGGAAGGGAGATTTGCATATGAAAAAAAACACCTCTAAAAAGAATCCGGCCCCGCGCAAGGCGGCCCTGCCGGCAAAGGCGGATGTCCAGGCAACACCTGTAAAGACCTCTAACGGTTCATGGTCGCTGTCCATTTACATCTATTGGTTCATAATCCTGTTTTTTATCGCGGCCACGTTCTATATACTGGGGCGCAGCCACGGTTCAATCCGCGCATCCGGCGACAATGTTGAGATAACAGAGGAAGCGTTGCTGCAATCCGGCGACTATTATGAAAGCGGAAAAACAAAACTGTTATCTGGTGATGTTGACGCCGCAGTTACGGATTTGACCGCGTCAATAGAGGCGTCTGACGAGAACATAGATGCATACATCCTGCGTGGCGAGGCGTATATGCAGGCCGGCAATTATGACGCCGCAATGGATGATTTCAACACCGCTCTTGACAAAGACGAACAAAACGCCGTGGCGTATTACGACCGCGCGCTGTTAAACACCCGTCTGGAAAATTATGCGGCGGCATTAAACGACATAAACAGCGCAATGGCCATGCGCGCCGCACGTCCGAACGACATTCTGCAGATGCGCGACCTGTATGCGCGCCGCGGACAGCTGAACCTGTGGCTAAAGAACTGGGAAGGCGCGGTTGCGGATTATACAAACTCGCTGGCGTTGCCGGACGGCGTTGTATCACCGCGCGTTTACGCCGAACGTGCAGAGGCGTTCACAGCCCTGAACCAGTACGAGGCGGCAATCAACGACTATGCGACGGCCGTACGCGTAATAGCGGAACAGATACAGGGCGTAACATCGGCGGATGAACGCGAATCCTTGTCGGCCAACGCGATGAGCTATTTTGAAAAATCGGCCGCGCTGAACCTGAAACTGGGCAACATTGACGCGGCGCGCACGGATTTGAACGAGGCGGCGACCATTGCGGTTGCATTAAACGACACGGAAAGCGTTAATCGTTTGGGCGGCCTGATTGCCGAAATGGATCAGACCGTAACACCGCAGACAGAAACGGTTGCAACGGAACCCGTCCAGGAAACAGCACCGGAATTTCCTGCTGAACCCGCACCTGCGGATGTGCCACAGGAAGCACCGGCCCCCGAAATGGTATAAACAACGACCAATAAAAAACACCGGCAATGCCGGTGTTTTTTATTATTTATTGCGCCGCCGCCGTTAACCCGTGAAAAAAAACGGGCGCCGTATTCGCTGCCCGTTTTTATACTTTGTGCTGGTTAATGCACAAAACGTATTTTCTATTCGTCGTCGGATTTTGCAACCGCGTCTTTTTTTGCCTGGTCGGACTGCAAATAACCCTCCAGCCAGTGATTGTCAAACTTTAGCTTTCTTACATCGCCGTTGTTTAACAATTTGCGCTGCAGCGGGATTGTGGTTTTCACCCCTTCTATCACGAATTCATCCAGCGCACGCTGCGCGCGCATGATGCATGATGTACGCGATGTCGCATGAACAATTAGCTTTGCAATCATGGAATCGTACGTCGGCGGGATTGTGTATCCGGTATAAACGGCGCTGTCCACACGCACACCCATTCCGCCGGACGGCGCATACAGCGTAATTTTTCCGGGATTGGGAATAAAGTTTTCCGGATCTTCGGCATTGATACGGAATTCCATCGCATGACCGTGCGGAATAACGTTTGACTGGGTATACCCCAGCTTTTCACCGGCCGCAACGCGAATCTGTTCGCGGACCAGGTCAACGCCGTACACCATCTCTGTCACGGGATGTTCAACCTGCAGACGGGTGTTCATTTCCAGAAAATAAAACTTTCCGTTTTCAAACATGAACTCAAACGTGCCGGCGTTGGTATACCCCATTTTTTTCGCCGCCGTCTTGCAGATTTCAATCATGTCGTCGCGCTGTTTCTGGGTCAGCGCCGCCGCCGGGCATTCCTCCATCACCTTTTGGTTCTTGCGCTGCAAAGAACAGTCGCGTTCGCCGAATATAACGACGTTTCCGTGTTTGTCGCCCAGAACCTGAAATTCAATATGGCGCGGATGCAGCAGCAGCTTTTCCATATACAGCGTGTCGTCGCCAAATCCGGATTTCGCCTCCTGCTTTGTAATCTGAAACGCCTCTGCCATTTCGCCGGCGCTGTGCACCGGGCGCATGCCGCGCCCGCCGCCGCCGGCAGACGCCTTTAACATAACAGGATAGCCTATCTTTTCCGCCGCGGCCAACGCATCTTCCAGCGTTTCAACCGCACCGTCCGACCCCGGCACCACTGGCAGACCGCATTCAATAGCGGTGCGTTTAGCATTAACCTTGTCGCCCATTTTTTCAATCATGTCGGCATCGGGCCCTATCCATATCAGGCCGTGGTTGGCAACCTTGCGGGCGAAATCGGCCCGTTCTGACAAGAACCCGTAACCGGGATGGATTGCATCCGCATTTGTCAGCAGCGCCGCCGTTAAAATCGCCGATTCATTCAAGTAAGAATCACGCGACGGCCCCGGCCCGATACATACGGATTCATCCGCCAACTGCACATGCATGGCGTTTCTGTCAACCGTGGAATACACGGCAACCGTGCGTATGCCCATATCACGGCATGCACGGATTATGCGCAGGGCAATTTCCCCGCGGTTTGCGATTAAAACTTTCTTTATCTGTGACATGGTCTTATTCAATTACAATCAATGGTTGGTCAAATTCAACAGCCTGGCCGTCAGAGACCAGAATTTCTTTGACAACACCGTCCTTGTCGGACTTAATCGGATTAAATGTTTTCATCGCCTCTACCAATGCGACGGTGTCGCCGGCCTTGATGCTGGCCCCGACGGTTGTGAACGGTTTTGCACCCGGTTCTGGCGCCAGATACGCAACACCCACCATCGGCGATTTCAACGCATAGCCAGACACCGCGTTCTGGGCGGGTTCACTGTTTGTCTGTTTTGCCTCTGTCGCGACGGGGAAACACGGCATGGCCGCAGCGGCCGCCTGTTTTGACAAATGAATATGCTTACGATAAACGCCGAACAAAAACTGACGTTCCAGTTCCAGTTCTGTTATGCCCATTTCATCCATAATCTTTGACATGGATTCTACTGTTGCACGAAAAGACATCTTTTTAAATCCTTTGTTCTTATAAACTCTTTGGCAAATTTTACCACAATCGGCCCGCTTGTCAAGGAACGGGGTCGTACCCCATGCCGCCGCCCGGCCGGCACCGCATAATGCGCCGTATCCCCAGCACGCCGCCGCGCACAACACCGTATTTTTTTATGGCAATGGCGGTATATTCACTGCAACTTGGGGTAAAGCGGCATGCAGCACGCCCGCCGATAAACGGCGAAATCATCATCTGATAACCGCGGATAAGCAAAATTGCAATTTTAGACATCCAGGCGCCCCAGATAGCGCAGCGCCTTTTTCATCGCGACACGCCCGTCCGTGCGCGAGGCCTTTAAAATATCGCGGCGCGATATGAAAATATAATCACGATCCGGACGCATCCATTTTTCATTATACGCAATCCAATCACGCAGCAAGCGCTTTGCCCGGTTGCGGTCAACAGCATGGCGGAACATGCGTTTCGTCACGACCAGGCCATACTGCGGATCATCGGCCAGGCGCGCCGCACGCATGCGGATAAGAAACAGGGAACTGCGCGCCGTATGGTCGGTTTCCGCGATAAGAAAATCTTTATGTTGTTTTATTGTATTACGCATGAACTGAATATTACCACAATATGCGGATAGTCAAACAAAAAAGAGCAAAAATTCATACCGGCCTGCTTGATTTTTTACGCACAAGGCTTTATAGTGCAAAAAAATCGTTATTTTGGGGGCAAAAATATGTACAACTGGCTGATGAAGTTCTTTTCCGCCGACATGGCCATAGACTTGGGCACGGCAAACACACTGATATATGTTAAGGGTCGCGGAATCGTTCTGAACGAACCGTCTGTTGTTGCGGTTGCAGAAAACCGCCTGCTGGGGCGCAAAGAAATTCTGGCCGTGGGAACAGAGGCGAAACAAATGTTCGGTCGCACACCGGGTTCAATTACCGCGGTGCGGCCGCTGCGCGACGGCGTTATCGCAGATTTTGAAGTGGCTGAGGAAATGATTAAATACTTTATCCGCAAGGTGCACAAGAAAAATCCGATTGCGGCCCCGCTGATTATCATATGCGTGCCGTCGTGCGCCACCCAGGTTGAACGCCGCGCCATCCAAGAGGCGGCAGATGCCGCCGGCGCCCGCAAGGTTTATATCGTTGAAGAATCAACCGCCGCCGCAATCGGCGCCGGTCTGCCGGTGGACAAGCCTGTTGGTTCCATGGTGCTGGACATCGGCGGCGGCACGACAGAGGTTGCGGTCATGTCACTGGGCGGAATCGTATATTCCAACGCGGTACGCACCGCCGGCGACCAGATGGACATTGACATCATTGATTTCGTGCGCAAAAACAAAAATCTGCTAATCGGTGAAAACACGGCTGAGGAAATAAAGAAAAAAATCGGCACCGCCATTTCCCCAAAAGACAAGGCGAACGAGCTGACCATGAAAATAAAGGGACGCGACCTGCTGTCCGGCACGCCGCGCGAAACGGTCATAACCGAATCACAGATTGCATCCGCACTGGCCCAGACGGTTACAAAAATCGTGGACACCGTACGCCAGGCGCTGGAATTAACGCCGCCGGAATTGTCCGCGGACATTGCCGATTTGGGTATAGCGATGACAGGCGGCGGTTCGCTGTTGCGCGGCCTGGATGCGGCGATACGCGCGTCAACGGGCCTGCCGGTGTTTTTGGTGGACAATCCGCTGGCATGCGTTGCATGTGGGTCTGGCAAAATGCTTAGCAGTCTGGACAAAAGTCGGCATATATTGCAGACAATGTATTAAAAACGCCGGCATTTGCCGGTGTTTTTTTATTTGTTCCGCGACCCCGTAAACAATACAAAATCATGCACAAGGACCCGGTAAAAACAGTTTTGGTTATTTTCCCCGCAATTTGCAACAAAAAGCACAAAAGGCCGGTGTTTGCCGGCATTTTGTTAATAATATCAACCATCGTGGCAACATGCACGAAACCGTCGTTTGGCCCGGCCCAATCACCACATGCACCGGCAATATAAAACATGCGAAAAAGGCCGGCAAACGCCGGTCTTTTTCTTTTAAGCAATAACTGTTGTCAACAGACTATTATTTAACAGTTGTTGTTGCGTTACGATTCCATTTCCATACGGATTCGCCACTGCCCTGAACCAGGGGACGTTCCTTGCCATAGGAAATTGTGGAAATACGTTTTGCGTCAACACCGTCTTTGACGATAACGTCTTTGGCGGCATTTGCACGACGCGCACCCAGTGCCAGGTTGTATTCCGTTGAACCGCGTTCGTCGCAGTTACCAGCAATCTGGATTTTGGTGTCTTCGTGATTTTTCATATACAGCGCCTGGCCCAGCAGGTTGTTTTTCGCTTCTTCGGATATTTCGGAAGAATTGAACGCAAAGAATACGCGCTGATCGTTCAGATCGGCCGGTTCTGTGATTTTTGTTGACGAATGACATGCCGCCAGCATACCCGCAGCCGCCGCCAACATAGCAAAGTTTTTAATTTTCATGAAAATACTCCCTTGAGTTTCTGTTGCTCGTGGTCTAGTCTATAACAAAACATTGGAAAAATCAAGGGAAAACACTTATGAATATTGAAGCGCTGCGCGATCTGCATCTGGCCGGGGTTAAGTGGGAAATTACAGAACTGCCCCGCCCCGCCGCCGTGGCAATGGCCGCCGCCGCGCGCGCGGCAGAGGCGGCCGCAAAAAACGCGCCCGCCGTGAAATCCGTCGCAGACGACATTCAAATACCGGACAGTGCGCGAACACCCGTATTTTCATCCGGCCCCGTCGTGGTGCCCAGTATTGCGCCGCTGTCGCCGGACACCGCACGGGCCGCCGCCGCACGACCCGTGGACGCAACGGCATTATGCCGCATGATTGCGGAATTTAATCATCCGCTGCGCATAACCGCCCGTAACACGGTTCCGCCACATGTTGCGGACGCACCGTCCGGCCTGATGATAATAACGGACATTCCCGGCGCGGATGACGACGCGGCGGGCCAAATACTGACGGGGCGTGCGGGCGAACTGTTGAACAAAATGATGGGTGCAATCGGTCTGGGACGGGAAAACGTGCACATCATGCCTGTTTTGTTCTGGCGCACACCCGGCGGGCGGGCCCCTGCGCGCGGGGAACTGGATTTGGCGCGGCCATTTGTAGACCGCATGATTGAATTAACATCGCCGCGCGTGATTATAACGATGG
The DNA here is from genome assembly GCA_949878575.1 of uncultured Alphaproteobacteria bacterium. Taxonomy (GTDB): domain Bacteria; phylum Pseudomonadota; class Alphaproteobacteria; order Rs-D84; family Rs-D84; genus Enterousia. The sequence continues at coordinate 402,063 of CATLAX010000002.1, forward strand.
GGACGCTGGCCACGACGGAAATCGCGCATGTTGATTTGGCAAAAAATCACGGCGTCGTGCAGAACATTGACGGCCGCGCCGTCATGCCGATTTTTCACCCGAATTATCTGCTGTTAAAACCCGCGGCAAAGCGTGACGCATGGACGGCGCTGCAGGCGGTGCAAAATTTGTTGAAAAACGCCTAAGAATAAATAATAATTCAAAACGTAACGATACAAAGGAGCATACGATTAAACCTTCATTTAACCGTTCCGCGACCCGCGACATGGGTCCGCGCATGAATAATCGCATTTTTGCAAAATCCGTACAGGTAATTAGCGACACAGGCCAAAATTTGGGTATCATGCCCACGCCCCAGGCGTTGGCGATGGCCATGGATGCAGGTCTGGATTTGGTGGAAATAAACGCCAACGGCACGCCGCCCGTGGTAAAAATAATGGATTACGGCAAATTCAAATACGACCAGAAAAAACGTGCGAACGAGGCGCGCAAGAACCAGAAAACGGTTGAGATGAAGGAAGTATGGGTAAAGCCTTTTATTGAAGAAAACGATTTGAACATCAAAATGAAAAAGGTGTTTGAATTTTTAGACGGCGGAAACAAGGTTAAGATTGCGGTCATGACGCGCGGGTCAAAGAAAGTACTGGCCCGGGGCAAGGATGCGGTGCCGGAACTGTTTGCACGCATTATGGAAATTGTTGGTGAACGCGGAACATTGGAATCCAAATCAAAACCGGATGAACGCACCAAGTCAATAATTGTCGCCCCGACAAAGGCGAAATAAAAAAATCCCCCGAACGGGGGATTTTTTATTTCCAGTACCGTAACAATTCCGGCGCCCACATCTGGATAACGCGGTATACCTGATACGGGGTCGGTGCAATACGCCCTTTTTCCATTTCATAATACGCAATGCCGTGCACACCTATCTGGCGTCCGGCATGAAACGGGCTTAGTTTTGACCGGCGGCGGATTTTGTGCATCCACAGCCCCAGGCTTTTATAAAATTCTTGTTCCGATTGTAATTTTTTCATTTTTTCCTCCATGTTTTTTTAACTAAAAACACCGCCGTGATTAAAGGCGGTTGGAGGTTGATTACTACAAGATAATAGTGCTGTTTATTTATGTATATCACAGCCCTCCAACCGGTTGTGGAGTTTTTATATCTTGGAGGTAATCACACCTCACACCGGTAATCGTCCGGTGCGATGCGAATTATACCGGATTATTTTCGTGTTTGCAAATAATTACTGGATTGCCACGGTCGCTATGCTCCCTCGCAATGACAGTCGTACCGGAAATCATTGTCATTGCGAACGCAAGTGAAGCAATCCAGTAAAAAACGCCCCGGGCTGGGATTTTATCGCTCGTTAAAACGCCATCCCTGTAACAGACGGGCGCGCGTTTCTTCGCGCCACGTGGCCTTTACCAAATCCACACGGGTATACAGCAACGACTTTGGTCCGTGTGCGGTATGCCATTTTGTTGAAATCTTGCGTCCTGAATTTTCGCCCAGCGTTACCCGCCCCGCACTGTCAAACGCAATCAAAGACATACCGTCGGCGGATAAAAACTGAAACTGTGGAAAATCAGAATGATGCGCCCATTCCATGCCACGCGCACGGCCGCCGTCAAGCAACGTTCCTTTTGAATAGTGCAATAAAATCTGGTCATCGACGATTGGCAACGAACGCATATTTGCCAAATCACCGACCAAAACTTCGTCTATAGTGTGACCACTTGAGCGTAACTGTTCCAATAATGCCGGAAACATATCAACATGATTGTTAAAACCGGAAATATGAATAACAACGTTGGTATTTGGCATTTTGGCCAGGCGCGATATCACCGCGGCATTATTTTCTAATGCATTTTTATGATACCTGTCCAGCGACAGCGAAATCTGCAATGAATACGGTTTGTGTGACGATATTACATGATGCAAATCCTGCAATATACTCTCGCCAAATCCGGCACGCACCCACGCGGCGTTGGTCTTTATATCGGTACCAATGCCCAAATCAAGACTGTGGTTCAATAATGTCGGCACATAATCGGCCGGTCCAAAGCGGTATGCCGACATAATTTCCCCGCCTGTAAACACAACATTATTTGAAAATGACTGGTCGGAATGCGCCTGGTCCAAATAAGAGCATATGGTACGGGCCGGAATAAATGTCCGAGGATTCTTCGGCCCCGAACATTCACAGCAATGAGGGCACCGGTACCAACAATAATTTGTTGTTTTAAACACCAATACATACTTCGTATGACGCAGTATGTTCCCCATGGGGAAATGCCGGTCGCGCCAGTTTAGGTATTTATAAATAATGCTCACAGGTATAAAATTCATGTGCCACCTTTTTTGACAAAAGATAGCACACGACCCGATTTTGTCAATAATTATTCATATCGCAGACTGTCAATCGGGTTTAGTTTGGCCGCCTTTAACGCCGGCACCACCCCGGACGCCAGTCCCACAATCACCGCAACAGACACCGACAGCACCACCGGCCAGATTGAAAACGGCACGTTGTATCCCAGGATAAGACGCCCCACCCCCTGGGACAGGCCCACCCCCAGAATCAGCCCCGTCATTGAGCCGATAAAGGATATGAATATGGATTCTGACAGGAACTGTATTATTATCTGGCGTTCACGGGCGCCGATGGCCTTGCGCACGCCGATTTCACGCGTACGTTCCGCAACAGACACCAGCATCATGTTCATAATGCCGATTGAACCCACCAACAGTGACACCGCCGCAATCGCAATCAGCAGCATTTTTAAATACCCCGTAACGGTGTTCATTGTTTCCATAACCTGTTTCATGTCCATAATCTGGAAATCATCCGCGGCGTCGTCCTTTAACCGGTGCCGGTCGCGCAACAGTGCGGTTATCTGGTTTGTTGCCACGGTATTGTCTGCATCCGGATACAGTTTTAATGCAATCATGCCGACCGCGTTCGGAAAACGGCTGCCCTGCAGGCGCTTTTTTAATGTTGTTATCGGAATTATTATCATGTCGTCCTGGCTGCCCATGGCGGAATCGCCCTTTGCCCGGGTCATGCCTATTACGACAAAAGGCGTGTTTTGAACACGTATAACCTGGCCCACGGGGTCCGCCGGCAGGTCCAGTTCTTTTGCCGTTGTGGGCCCGATTACGGCATATGTGGCCGCATTACGCACGGCTGCGTCGTCAAAGAACGTTCCCTTGTCCATTTCAACGTTTTGAACCGTCGTATAGGCGGGATACGCCCCGACCATGGACGTGGCCCAGTTTTTATTGCCATAGACCACCTGGGCCGCGCTGTTCTGAACAGGCGTTATCGCCATAACATCCGGCAGGCGTCCTATAAATTCCGCATCATCCGTGGTTAAGGTCTGGCGGTTGCCACTGCGCACGCCGCCCGTTTGCGCCGCACCGGCGCGAATCATAATAGTGTTCGTCCCCAGGGATGAAAACTGGTCCGTTATCTGCCGTTGCACGGTTTCACCCACGGCAACCATTATAACCACCGCCATAACGCCGATAACAATGCCCAGAACCGTTAAAAACGAGCGCATCTTGTTCCCGGAAACGGAAAGCCATGATTCCTTAAAAATATCGTTAAACGTCATTGTTTCCCCCCGGGGCTACAGATTACGGTCGCTTTTCGGCATGGGGCCGTCGTAATTTATATGGCCGTCGCGAATATGAATTAGCCGCGACGCATACTTTGCAATGTCAAATTCATGGGTAATCATGACAATCGTAATGCCCATGTCGTGATTTAGCTGCTTAAAGAATTTCAAAATTTCGTTACCCATTTTACTGTCCAGGGCGCCGGTCGGCTCGTCCGCCAAAATCAATTTCGGGTCGCCGGCCAGGGCGCGCGCAATCGCGACGCGCTGCTTCATTCCGCCCGACAGCTGCGTCGGCAGATAATTTTCAAATTTTTCCAGTCCCACGCGCTTTAACATTTCGCGCGCGCGCCGCACGCGTTCCGACATCGGCAGCCCGCGGTACATCAGCGGCAACATCACGTTGTCCAGCACCGTCCGCTTTGCCAACAGATTAAACTGCTGAAAAACAAAGCCTATGTGCTGGTTGCGAATCACGGCCAGTTCGTCCGCAGACAGGCCCGTAATATTCCTGCCGTACAGTTCGTACGTCCCGCCTGACGGCGTGTCCAGCGCACCTATGATATTCATGCACGTTGATTTTCCGGAACCAGACGGCCCCATAATCGCCACAAATTCGCCGGCATGAACGTCAAAGGTTATGTCAAACAAAACCTGCTGGGCGCCGCCGACCTCTAACGGGAAAATCTTCGTGATGCTTTTCAGCGATATTATAATTTCCGGTTTTTTGCTTTTCATATGCCGCACCGCCTTTGTCACATTACATCGGGCCGCCCGGACCACGGCCGCCGCCATTGCGCTTGGCCCCGGTGGCGCCGGCGGAATCCATTCCCGCACGCCCGACGATTATACGGTCGCCCTGCACTATTTCATCAGAGACAACCTCTGTCTCCGTCGCGGTTACCAACCCCTTTTCAAACGGGACCAGTGTCGCCTGTTCGCCCCGCAACAACGCCAGGTGTGTTTTAGGCGTCGCATCGCCCGGATTTTCCACTATTCCTTCAAAACTGCGCAGCAACAGGGCCGCATTCTGAACCTTCCAAACATCGTGCTTTTCCGTTACGATGATTGTTACAAACGCCGTCATGCCCGGCATCAAGCGCAAATCGGAATTGTCAACATCTATCACCACCGTGTATACCACAACGTTTGACGTTGTTGTCGGCGACAGGCGTATCTGGCGAACCACGCCTTCAAATGTCTGGGTCGGGTACGCGTCAACGGTGAATGTCACCGCCTGGCCTTCCTTTATTACGCCAATATCCGCCTCTGACACGGATGTTTCTATCTGCATACTGGTCAAATCTTCGGCTATTTCAAACAAATCAGGCGTCTGGAAAGATGCGGCGACCGTCTGGCCTTTGTCCACCTTGCGCGATATGACTGTGCCGTCCACGGGCGACGTAATCGTCGCATAGCCCAGGTTTGTCACAGCACGGTCGTACTGCGACTGGGCCCGTTTAACAGACTGTTCCGCCTGTTCATAGGTTGTCTGCGACTGCTCCATTTCCGCACGCGCGATATAGCCGTCGTTGTACAGGGTCTTGTTGCGCTTATATTCATTGCGGGCATAATTACGCTGGGACACGGCGGAATCAAGGGATGCTTTTGCCTCGTCCACGGACGCCTGCAGAACGGACGGCTCTATTTTCAACAGCAAGTCGCCCTTTTTAACCTTTGAATTGTAATCCACGTACAGCTCGTCAATCGTACCGGATACCTGGGAACCGACACTGACCGTGTTTACGGGCTTAATCTCGCCGGTGGCGGTCACAACCTGGCGCAGTTCACCCTTGTTTATCGGCAGGGTTACAAAGTCACCTTTTTTGGATTTGCCGCCGCCAAATATCAGCATCGCGCCAACAACAACCGCCGCCAGAATCAAAACCCACCATTTTCTGCGCCACAGCCATTTAAAAACGGCCTTTATTTTATTTTTCATAATCTATACCCTCCTGTTCCAGTTCGGCCTTTATTTCCCCCACAGCCAGCGCAACCGCCGCCCGTTTTGTAAACAAATCATATTTGGCCGCGTTGTTCTGCTTTTGCGCGTCAACCAGTTCCGACTGCGCCGTCTGCCAGTCCAGCATGGTCGCACGCCCCACCTTGTACATGCCGGCGGTGACCTTTTCGCTTTCCGTTGCAGACTGCAACAGTGTTTCCGTCTGGGTCAAAACCTTTTGCGCCGTTTTATAGTTCTGATACGCCGTAAATATATCCAGCGCGGCATTATCCGCCGCCGCACGCTCAGACTCTTTGGCACGGTCATAGTTCGCCTCGGCCGAACGCACGCCATAATAATTTGCAAAACCCGCAAAAATAGGCATGGATGCACGGATACCGATACTGCCGGAAACCTTGTGCCCGTCGTTTGCAAACGAATCCAATTCCGTATCGTTCCAGGAAATGGAGCCGGTCGCAGAAATACTGGGCAAATTCTTTAAAAAAGACGCATTTCGCCGGTGCCAGGCCGCATCCTTGTTCGCGGTCGCACGCAGCAAATCGGGACGGCTGCGCCGGGCGGCCTCCAGCAGCTCGTCAATGCTTTTGTTTTCCGTTGTACGCCCGAAATTTGACGGCATGTCCTGAATCACAATATCCTGGTCGGCGGGAAACGACAATTTTGACAACAGTGTTCCCTTTGCGATTTCACGGTTGTTTTTCGCCCGCTCCAGCGCCAGCTCACGACTGGCCAGGGTTGTTTCCGCCTTTAACACATCTGCCTTGGCGACAGAGCCGGCCTTGTACTTCTTTTGCGCCATGTCGCGCGCGGTCTGGGCCACTGTCCGCAGTGAATCAGCACTGGCCACGTCCGCATCCGCGTTAAGCAGCGCATAATACGCCCCGATTACACCGTATACGTAATCCTGAATACTTTCGTCATAATCAAAACCGGTGGCACGCCATGTCGCGGCCAAAGTATTTAAATCCGCCAGACGTTTTCCAAAATCAAAAATCAGATAAGACGCCGACAATGACGCCCCGTAATTCCAATCGCCCCAGTCTTTGTTGCGGTAATCGCGACCCGCACTGGCCCCGGCGGAAATACTCGGCAAATAACCGGCATAACCCGCGTTTTTTGAAAAGCGCGCCGATTCGGCCGCCAAATATGCGGATGTTGTTTGTGGATTCCGGCACAGCCCCAGCTCTATTACCTCTTGCAGTCCCAGCGGCGTTTCCGGCAAAGTTTGGCGCGTGGCGCAATTTTCAACAGGCGCGCCAAACGCAGATAATGGCAAAAAACATGCCAATAATGTAAACTTTCTCATACTTTTAACTCTCTATCCTGAGCGACATTATATCACAAATCGTCAAAAACGCGAAATTTTCTGTTGAATTGATGTTAATTTTTGCCTAGTATGGGTGCACCGGCCTGGTGGCAGAGTGGTTATGCAGAGGACTGCAAATCCTTGTATGCCGGTTCGATTCCGACCCAGGCCTCCAAAATAAAACGCCCCGAACGGGGCGGTTTGTTTTTTGTGTTTCATTTGTTTTCCGCAATTAAAAACATCTATATTTTGATAAAAAAATTGCCGGCATTTGCCGGCATTTTCATATGTTTTTATTCACACAATTTTTCAACCAGTTCCTGCATCTGAACACGGGTTGTGAACGATAAAACAAACTGACCCGCGCCACCGCGACGCTCCACCAAACGCACAGGTACCCCCAGTGCCGCCTTTATCCGCGATTCGATGTCACGACGCGTTTCATCGTCTATTGTTTTTGATGTAAACGCCCGGCTTTTTCCGGAACGACCGCCCTGCTTTACCATCTGCGCAATATCCGCAACCGGTATTTTTTCTGCAACTATTCTTTTGGCCAGCGCCTCTTGATTATCCGCCACCGCAATGGTGCGCGCCGCAGACGCGGAAAGTTCGCCCCGCTCCACCATTTCCTTGACCGGCGCATCCAGCGAATTTAAGCGCATTATGTTTCTGATATAGCTTTCGGACTTTCCAATCAAACGCGACACATCCGCTAAATCATAACCGCACTTGTCCATTAGATTCTGGTATGCGGCGCCCTCTTCTATCGGGTTAAGATTTTCACGCTGAACATTTTCAATCAGCGCTATTTCCATGGCGTTTTCATTGCTAAGCGTTTTAACCAGGGCCGGAATTTCCGCCAGACCGGCCAAACGACTGGCACGGAAACGCCGTTCACCAGCGACAATTTCATACATATACGGACGCCCCGTTACGGCACGCACCAAAATCGGCTGCAAAACGCCCTTCTCTTTTATTGACGCGGCCAGCTCTGCCAGTTCATCGTCCGTAAAAGTTTTACGCGGCTGATCGGGATTTGCACCAATCTGCACCAACGGAATATGTTTTACCACAACGCGCTCGGCCCCGGTTAACATGGATATGTCCGGTATGGCGCTCATCTCCTTGCTTAAATCACCCAATCCCTTGCCCAAAAACTTAGACATTTTTGCCTCCTTCGCTGCGCTGTACCACCTCTGTCGCGACACGCAGATACGCCTGGGCGCCGGTGGAGTTAAAATCGTAAAACAATGCCGGCTTGCCGTGGCTGGGCGCCTCTGACACGCGCACATTGCGCGGAACAACCGTTTTAAACACCTTGTCGCCGAATGATTCACGTACGTTGTCGTCAACCTCCCGCGTTAGGCCGTAACGCCGGTCATACATCGTCAGCAGCACACCCAGAATTTCCAATTCCGGATTCCATTCCGCACGCACGGCCTTTATCGTGTTCATTAACAGCTGCACCCCCTCCAACGCAAAGAATTCACACTGTAGTGGAATAATCACCTCGTTCGCGGCCGTCAATGCATTAATCGTCAACTGGCCCAATGCAGGGGGACAATCCAGCAAAATATAATCATAATGCTGTAAAATCGGCGCCAGCGCATCACGCAAGCGAAACGCCCGGTTTTCAACATCCAACAAATCTATTTCCAACCGCGCCAAGGCCTGGGACGCCGGCATTAAATGCAACCCCGGAACCGCCGTGGACAAAATATTGTCTGCGGCAGGCGCCGTACCCATTATCACGCCGTAAACACTTTGCCGGCACGATTCGCGCACGAAACCCAATCCGGTTCCGGCATTGCCCTGTTGATCCAAATCAATCAACAGCACGCGCTTTTTTATCGCCGCCAGTGATGCGCCAATATTAATTGCAGTTGTGGTCTTGCCCACGCCCCCCTTTTGATTTGCAAATGCTATTATCTTTGTCATTCTTCCTTTCCGATATTTTTCGTTTTTAGAGTATAAAATCCCCCAGCACCAGTCAAGGCATTAAAATATAAAAATATTTTCTGTATAAAAACATTGAAAAACAATAAGTTATACAATATTTCATATGAAACAAAACGAATCGCCCGTTTTTTTGACAAACATCACATCTTGTGCTATCCTTAATAGGATATATTTAAGGAGAAAGATTGTGAAAATTAAATTTAAAAAGCTATTCAAATGGTCTTTGCCTGCAATTATTATAACAACCGGCGCGTTCGTTTCTTCGCACACATCCGCCAACATTCAAAACAAGGAAGAAGTACAAAAAGCGGCAACAACCATAAAAGACAACCGTCCGGAAATAAGAATCAGATATGATACCATTTATCTTACGGAAGAATATCTGGATACAAATAAAAGCATCAATCTGGGACTATTCTTACCAACCGACAACAGCGTCAGCATGAAACATTTTGTTCCGGTTGACAGCACAAAACGCGTAATGAATTTTGCCCAAACCCACAACAGCCAGCGCGCGGCTATTTTGCGTCACGAGCTGGAGCACGGCCGCAAGGCGCACCTGTGGGCAAACACAGAAGACAGGGCGCCGTTCGTACGCGGCCAGATAGCATGCATGAACGAGGTTATGGCCCCGGCCGGAGAGGTTATAGAAAGCGCCGAGAACGAATGGCTGACCGGCATTCCGACCCAGGGTCCGGACATGTTGAAAAAAACAACCAGCGCCATTTTAGACGAAAACAGAAAAACACCTTTTGGCTTAATGGGCGGGGTTGACTTTACAAACCAGAAAATTGCGGATATTGTTTTAAAATACGCAATAGATAAATATATCAGGGAGTTTAACCGCGGCGTTTACAAATGGCCTGTACGAAAAAAACTGGACGCGAACAGAAAACATATCAATTACAAACCAAACAAAGAATGCAATCCCATGGACAAAATAATGTTCTTTCCGGAAAGCGGCGACTGGAGCCAGATGTTTGCATACAAAACCAAAAGCGGCAAAAATATAAACATATGGAAAAGTGCATCAGAAAAAATGCGCCGCGAGGTACGGGAACGTGTTGATTCTGCGACAAACTCATTACTAAAGCCCGGCGAATACTTAACTGCTTTTAAAACACCGGAAAAAAAGTAAAATTAAAAACTTACCGGTAATTTCATGTGAAATTACCGGTGTTTTTGTATAATTATTATAAAACCGTCACCGGTCTTTGACGGAATAAGATCATAATCAAAAGAATATTTCTTTTTGGCCTCTTTAACCTCAGCCTCTATTTCCCGGCCTTTTAATAAAAAAAGCCGGCATTTTGTTTTAAAAACATAATCCAAAATTTTTACAAGTGGCGCAAATGCACGTGCTGTAAATATTGTGTTGCCGGCATTTACCGGTGTTTTCGCAATAAAATCTTCAACCCGGCCGTGATAAATCGTTAAATTATCCAGGGCCAGATTTGTTTTTACATCATTCAAAAAGGCGACCTTTTTACCGATTGATTCAATACATGTCACGCGCCAGCCCAAAATAGCCAGCACAACACCGGGAAAACCGGCACCACTGCCCAAATCTATGATATTTGCATCCCGCGGCAAAACATCCGCCAACTGGGCACTGTCGGCAAAATGCCGCGTTTCAATATCTTTTAACGTACTGGGCGCAACCAGGTTCATCTTTTCAGACCACCGGCGCAGCATCGCAGCATACTGTTCAAATTTCACTTTATTATTCATAAGGTTTATTGTAGCATAATATTTGTCATGAAAAAAATAGAAACTTTATTTGTTGGAACCGGTCTGATTGTCGCATTGGCGGCGGCCGGAATTTTGGTTTGGAATTCATTGGCACCACGCGGCGCCACGCAACCGCACCAGTATCCCACGACAAAATACGGTGCGTTTTTGGCGGCCCAGCACGCCATTTATGTAAATGATTTTGAGCGGGCGGCGGAATTTTCATCCGTTTTGTCCGACAAGGATTATGCCGTCGTTCAAAACACCCGCATGATGTCAGAGTTTTTAAGCGGACGCATGCCTGCGGACGCAAAAAAGCTGAGCGATGAAAAAAATGCGGCGGCAGGACTGATTTATGATGCGTATCTGGTCGGGCAGGGTGACTGGGAATCATTGTACAAACGGCATAAAAAAGACATGTCGGCATTGTCAGCACCACTGCGCATATGGTCGTCGGTCGCAACGGGACGCAGCGACGATGCGCTAAAATTTGTTGAAAAACTGCCGACAAATGAATCATGGAAGGCGTTCATGCGCGGGCAAATTCACGCACAAAGCGGCGACAATGCGGCGGCCGCCAAAGAATTTGCCACCGTGGCGCCAGATTTTATGAACATAAACGATTATTTGTATGTAATGTCGTTTTACCGTCACAACAACATGGACAAAGATGCAGACAAACTGCGCCGTGAATTCACATCGCGACCGGGCGGAATGTACATGCTGGATTACGATTTTGTACCCGACTGGTCACAGTACGCCGGGAACAACAACGCACTGGCGTTCAGTCTGGTTCAAAACGTGTCGCACACCCAGATTATGATGTATTCCGATCTGGCGCTGTTGCTGTTGCGGTTTGCTCAGCTGGCCGGACCGGAATACGCGGCATCGGGCGATGCGGTCAACTATTACCTGGGCCAGTATTTTTATAACAATTCCGGAGATTGCGAAAAATATTTCGGCATGATAGACACCCACAGTCCGTTTTATCTGTTTGGTGTTTTGCGCATGACGGACAAAGACGGCGACTTTGACAGACTGGCCGCGGCGTTTGAACAAAACCCGCTGTTCGTGCCGGGCGCAAACAGGTTAATTGCGCATTATATAGCAACCGGGAACCGCCGCGGCGCCATGCGCGTGGCGGAACGCGCGATGGAAAATGAAAACATAACACCGGCCGGCCGGGGCTATTTCCTAAAATCGCGCGCGCATATAAACTTTGTGTTCGGCGACACGGCCGCAGCCCAGGCAGATTTAAGGGCGGCGTCTGACGCATTGCCGATGGACGGTGAAATTCTGGCGCTGCAGGCAAAGATATGGGCGGCGGAAAACCGTGAGATAGAAAACGCGTACGAATACGCAATGGGTCTGGTGCGTCAAAACCCGACTGATGTGGCCGCATGGGATGTACTGGGGCGGGTTGTCGCCGTCCGCGAAGGGGCGCCGGCCGCACTGGAATTAATATCGCGCGTGGGCGAAATATCAAATTCATGTTCGTCGCTGTTTGAACAGCTGGGGGACCTGTACGTCCAGACGGGGAATACAAAGCTGGCCCGGGATGCATACTCGCGCGCCATTGATCTGGCCGACGACGGTCTGACCGTTGTGCCGGTGGTTGAAAAAAAGATAAGGAATTTAAAATGATTGCCGGGGTCATAGGGGCGGGCGCATGGGGAACCGCATTGGCGATTACGGCCGCACGCGGCGGCACGGATGTTGTTTTGTGGTCGTACGACGGCGCAGTCAAAGATTTTGAAGGCGTAACCGCGCCGGACAATATCACCGTTACATCAGACATGGCGAATTTGGCCGGGTGCGACGTGTGGCTGATTGTGACGCCGGCCGCGTTTTTTCGTGAAACAGTCCGGCTGGCGGGAAAATTTTACCGCGGCGCGCCCGTTATTATCTGCACCAAGGGCGCAGAATGCGCCACAGGTGAATTCATGTCTGAAATACTGGCGACAGAGCTGCCCGGGTGCCGTGAATTCGGCGTACTGTCCGGGCCACAGTTCGCGGCAGAGGTTGCACGCGGCATGCCGACAGGATCAACCCTGGCCGGGACGCCTGCGGCGTGCGAAATCGGCGCGCGGGTTTTGCACCGGCTGTACCTAAGCCTTAGTGATGATGTTATCGGGGCGGAAATGTGCGGGGTTGGCAAAAATGCTGTTGCGTTGATATGCGGATACGCGCATCGCACGGCCGGTGAAAACGAACGCGCGATGATACTGACCCGCGCCTGGGGCGAGGTGGTAAGCATAGGCCTGGCATGCGGGGCGCAAACGCGAACATTTTTAGATCTGTGCGGCATCGGCGACCTGTTTTTGTCCGCAACATCCACAACATCGCGTAATTTTTCCGCCGGGCTTGCCATTGCGGACGGCCGCCGGCCAGAGGGTACGGTTGAAGGGATTTACGCCCTGTGCGGTCTGCTGGCGCGGGCGGCGGAATTAAATGTTCCAACCCCGGTGTTAAGCGGGATGCGCGAAAAATTAAAATTATAAAAAACACACGAAAAGTCCGGCAAATGCCGGATTATTTATTGCTTTTTTTTATTAAATCCTGTATCTTGCCGGATAAGAAAACATATAAGGGAATCAAACATGGAATCCGAAAAACTGTCTTTTGAAGACGCATATCGCCAGCTAATGGAACTGGTAAAGAAAATGGAGGGCGGCGAACTGCCACTGGCGGCGTCTGTCGCGGCGTACGAACAGGGAATAAAGCTAAAGGCTTACTGTGAGCAGCTGCTAAAAGAAGCGGAATTAAAAATAGAAACCCTGAAGGTCGGGGCAAATCAGTAATTTATATAAAACGGACAAAACTGTGGCGGATAAAAACAAACTTAGTCCCGTAATGCAACAATACGTTGACATGAAGGCGGAAAACCCTGATGCATTGTTAATGTTCAGGCTGGGCGATTTTTATGAGGCTTTTTTTGACGACGCCCGCCAGATCAGCGAAACGCTTAGCCTGGTGCTGACGACGCGCGGAACAGGCGGCAGCAGCTCGGATATTCCGATGTGCGGCATTCCGTGGCACGCGGCTGACAATTATTTCGGCCGTTTGGTGCGCGCCGGGTTCAAGGTCGCACTGGTAGAGCAAATGGAAACCCCCGCCCAGGCAAAGGCCCGCGGCCACAAGTACATAGACCGCAAGGTCATACGTGTTTTAACCCCCGGAACATTAACGGATGAAAATCTGCTGCAGCCGAAAAATTCCAATTTTCTGGTTGCGGTCGTACCGGCGGACGGCGTGTTTGATATTGCCGGATGCGATATTTCCACGGGTGAATTCTTTATCGGGACAAGCGCCAACCCAACAGACGACATGGCCCGCATAAACCCGGCCGAAATAATATACCCGGCCGCCGCCGCGGAAACAGACGAGATTCAGCGCCTGCGCGACATGTTCAAAACGTCGCCAGTGTACGAAAAACTGTACATGCGCGCGGACATAGACACCATCGTCAGCCGCGTTTTCGGCGGCGCCGCGCCATCCGACAGACGCCCGTGCGACGCAATAGCGTTAATGGCGGGGTATCTGTTCAACACCCAGCGCGGTGCGGACATCACGTTTCGCACCCCCAGCCGGTTTAATTCCGGAACCCAGCTGTTAATAGATTCCGCCACATGGAAAAGTTTGGAAATTGACGCACCATTAAACGACGGCGGGGCGTGCCTGCTGGACGTGCTGGACGAAACAAAGACGGCGGCCGGCGCACGGCGCCTGCGCGGATATTTGCGGACACTGACCGGCGACATGGAAGAAATACGCCGCCGCCAGGAACATGTCGGACATTTGATGCTAAATCCGGACATCATGGGCGCATTGGCGACGCGTCTGGGCGCCGTGCCGGATATTGCACGCAGTTTGACGCGACTGCTGTCCAACCGCGGAACACCGCGCGACATGCGCCATATTGCCGATTTTATGATAGGGCTGCCGAATATTAAAATGACGGGCATGCGCCTGGATGAAACACTGGCGGTACGGTTCGCGGAAATAGACACCCACGACGCGCTGGCGGCGCAACTGCGCAGTGCATTGGCGGACAGCCTGCCCACGATGCTGCGCGACGGCGGCGTCATACGCGACGGTTTTGACCCGGCACTGGACAACATGCGCGGGCTGGCCCACGGGGCAAAGGAAACAATCGCCGCACTGCAGGCGGAATATTCCGCATCAACCGGTATCGCGACGCTAAAGATAAAATACAACAATATCCTGGGCTATTTCATAGAGGTGCCGTCCACACGCGCCGACGCCATGATGCAGCCCAACAGCGGATTTATTCACCGCCAGACAATGGCCGGCAACATACGCTTTACGACAGAACGCCTGATTAACCTGGACAACGACGTACGCAGTGCCGGCGAACGCGCCGCGGGGATAGAGATGGATATCATATCGTCTTTTATAGAAAAAATTCGCGCCGTCGCGAACAGTCTGCTGGACGCATCAGAACTGATTGCGGACGCTGATGTATGGTATTCCCTGGCCGCGGTTGCAATGCGGTATTCATGGTCGCGCCCGGACATGACGCGCGGCCGCGATTTTGACATCGTTGGCGGCAGACACCCGGTGATAGAGGCGACGCTGCGCAAAAAAGCGGACAATTTTGTAAAGAACGACTGCGTGCTGGACACACGGCCGATTGCATTGATAACCGGGCCAAACATGGCCGGTAAATCAACATATCTGCGCCAGAACGCATTGCTGGTTGTACTGGCGCACATGGGGTCGTTTGTACCGGCGACGCGGGCCCGCATCGGAATATGCGACCAGTTGTTCAGCCGTGTCGGCGCATCGGACAATCTGGCCGCGGGACAATCCACGTTTATGGTTGAAATGACGGAAACCGCAAACATTCTGCGACGCGCCACGGACAGGTCGTTCATAATATTTGATGAAATAGGGCGGGGCACCGCCACATACGACGGCATGGCCATCGCCCAGGCGGTTTTGGAATTCTTGAACGACATGGCGCCGCGCACACTGTTTGCGACACATTATCATGAATTGACCGCACTGGCCTCTGATTGCGACGGCGGACTGGCAAACGTGTCGTGTTTAACCATTGACGTGCGCGAACACAACGATGAAATCGTGTTTTTGCACAAGATTATACCGGGTGTGGCAAACCGTTCTTATGGCATCCACGTTGCGCGCATGGCCGGCATGCCGGAAACGGTTGTCGCCCGCGCAGGCGATGTTTTGTCCGCCCTGGAACAGTCACACGGCGCGCCGTGCGCGGCCGCGCCATTGTCCATAGCAACACCGGTACCGGATGCGGGTGCGGCGGAAAAAAAGAAAACGGCGACGCACGTTGCGCAGCCTAAAAAGGGCGACGCCCCCCAGCTTAGCCTGTTTGGATAAAACACGTGGGGTGCACAATGAACGGCTGGATTATTTTGGACAAGGACAGCGGCCTTTTCAGCCGCACGGCCGGCGCTCGCGTTGCACGCATGTTCGCAGAAAAAAAATTTGGTCATATCGGAACGCTTGACCCGATGGCCACGGGCGTGCTGCCAATCGCACTGGGGGCCGCCACAAAAATGATTCCGTTTATAGAGGATGCGCACGCCCCGGTAAAGGAATACCTGTTTTCATTACAGTTCGGATTTGAAACGGATACGCTGGATATAACGGGGAACGAAACCGGGCGCGACAATGTCATTCCGGACGAAGATGCGGTGCGCGCCGCGGTGGCATCCATGCACGGCGACATAATGCAGACGCCGCCGGCGTATTGCGCGGTGCATGTGGCGGGCAGGCGGGCGTATGAAATTGCACGCACCGGCAAAATTCCGGAAATAGCCCCGCGGCCCGTTCATATTTTTGACCTGGCATACACCGGGCGCCGCGGTCCGTCGTGGCATTTCAAGGTGCGGTGCAGCCGCGGCACATACGTTCGCGCAATCGCACGCGACATCGCGCACGCCGCCGGCGCCGTTGCCACGGTTGACATGATACGGCGCACGACATCCGGCGGATTTGACTTAAAAAACGCCGTCACGCTTGATTTTTTGGAAAATCTGTTTAATAATGGTGGCGACATCGGGAAATATCTGATGTCGGCGGATTACGGACTGGGGGACATTCCGGTCTGTTGTCTGGACGACAAATCGGCCGCACTGTACATAAACGGCGGGTTTGTTGAAACGGCGGGTGCGAACGGGCTGCGCCGCGTGTACAATGCGGGTAACTTTATCGGCATGGGCACGGTGGCGGACGGCATATTGCGCCCAAAAAGAACATTATGAAAAACAAAAGGGAAAACAATGTCCATTACAAAAGAAAAAACAGCGGAACTGGTAAAATCGTATAAAACGACCGATACCGACAACGGCGGCAGTGCAGAGGCCCAGGTTGCAATTCTGACGGAACGCATCCGCAACTTGACAGAACATATGAAGGCCAATCACAAGGACCAGCATTCAAAACGCGGTCTGTTGCTGATGGTAAACCGCCGCAAGAAACTGTTGGCGTACATCAAGAAAAACGATGTGGCAAAATACGAAGAACTGATTAAGAAGTTGGGTCTGCGTAAATAATAAAAGCGCCGGCAACCGCCGGCGTTTTTCTTTTTATGGATTTTCATCATACCCCGGCCGCCCGATTTATTGTGGCCTGTTCCACCCGCGTGGCGCGTCGTGACATGTACAATCTCCATAATAAAAAACCATCGGAAACATTTCAGATGGTTGGATTTTGATTTTCGTGGCGGATGTTTAAGTCCGACAGCGGAATTCCCGCTGCAATATTAATTGTACTTTGAAATATTTAATATTGCAATCGCAATTTTCTTTGTTATAATCGGGGGCGAGCGGATGTGTAGCTCAGTTGGTTAGAGTATCTCCTTGACATGGAGGGGGTCGTTGGTTCGAGTCCAATCACATCCACCAGATTTTCAAAAACGTGACGCCCGGCGGCGTCTGTTTTTATATAAACCGGAGGCATAGCATGGCAGACAAAAAAAAGGTTTTGATTACATCGGCATTGCCGTATGTGAACGGCGAACTGCACCTGGGGCATCTGGTCGGGTGCTGGCTGCCCAGTGACGTGTACGCCCGTTTCTGCCGTGCGCGCGGGCGCGACGTATTGTACGTATGCGGCGCGGATGAACACGGCACGCCCGCCGTTGTCGGCGCCGCCAAAGAAAACATGCCTGTTTTGGAATACAACAACAAGTATTATGAAAAACATCTGCGCGCGGTGCGAGATTTTGACCTGTCGTTTGATCTGTACGGGCGCACGCACACGGATTTGCAGGAAAAATTAATTCATGATTTGTTTGCGCGTCTGGATGCGCGCGGTTTAATAGAAGAACGCGAAACCATTCAGCCGTTTTCCATTGACGACAACATGTTTTTGGCCGACCGACAACTGGTCGGCACATGCCCAAAATGCGGATACGACCGCGCCCGCGGCGACCAGTGCGACAAATGCGGCGCCACGTACGAGGCAACGGATCTAATCCGCCCGCGGTCAACGATTTCCGGATCTGACAAAATTGAAATGCGCCCGACAAAGAATCTGTTTTTTCTGGCGTCAAAGGTACAGCCGCAGTGGCGGCATTGGTTAAAAACACATGCGCCGAAATGGTCAAAAACCGCGGGCGCCATCGCGATGGGGTGGGCCGCGGACGAACTGTTTGACACGTCAATCACGCGCGATTTGCCGTGGGGCATTCCGGTAAACAAGCCCGGATACGAAGACAAGGTGTTTTACGTCTGGTTTGACGCACCGTGGGGATATGTTTCCATTTCACAGGCCGCAAACCCGGACTGGGCGTCATGGTGGAAAAATCCGGACACCCATTACGCACAGTTCATGGGCAAAGACAACGTGAAATTTCACGCCGTGTTTTTCCCGGAACAGCAACTGGCGGTGGACGACGGCTGGAAAACGGTGGACATGTTGAAATCCATGAACTTTTTGAACTTTGAAGGCGGGAAATTCTCCAAATCGGAAAAACGCGGCATATTTCTGGACGCCGCGCTAAGCGTCGCGCCCGCGGACGCGTGGCGGTACGCTTTGCTGGCATCCGCCCCGGAAACGGACGACACGGATTTTACCATTGACCGGTTTGTTGACATCGTGAACAAGGATTTAAACGGCATGCTGGGGAATTTTGTTTCGCGCACGACCAAACTGGCGGACAAGAATTTCGGGCCGCGCGTGCCGGCGGCGGGCGAATGGGATGCCGGACTGGCCGCGGCGGTGGACGCAAAAATCGCGGAATTGACCACCGCACTTGACGCATGCGAATTCCGCGCGGCCGTGGTCGCACTGCGCGGGCTCTTTGCCATCGGCAACGAATACATGACGGAAAAGGCGCCGTGGGCGATGGTCAAAAACGGCGACATGGACGCGGCCGGGGCGGTGTTGAACAACTGTTTCCAGTTAATTGACCTGTACGGGCGCGTCGCCGCCCCGTTTATCCCGAACGCCGCCGGCAAAATCCGCAACGTTTTCGCGGCGCCGCACGATCTGTCGTGGCCGGACGCGTTTGCGCGCCGCATTGCGGACGGTGAACAGTTTACGGTGCCGGAAAATTTATTTGAACGCATTGACGATGCGCGCCGCGCGGAATTAGCAGAAAAATTCGCACCGAAAAAAGACGACGCGCCGCGCCCGGTTGTTGCAAAAATCGTTGCCGCGGCGCCGCATCCGACACGTGAAAATTTACAGATTTTAACGGTTGACGACGGCACGGGCCGCGCGTTGCAGATTGTTTGCGCGGCACCGAATGCGTGCGCGGGGATGCTGTCCGTTCTGGCGCCGGTGGGATGCAGAATACCGGGACAGAAAAAGCCCATCTCACAGCGCACCGTCGCAGGCACGGAAAGTTTCGGCATGATGTGCAGTGCGGCAGATCTGGGGCAGGGCGACAACAACGAAAAAATAATAGAATTAACGGCAGAGAGTAAAATAGGGACGGAATACAACCCAGGGGACAAATAATGAAAAATATAAACATATACGCATATTCGCGGGATAAAACAATAAGGCTTAGCGACATTATTTTTGGCTGTAACGAATGCTATGCGCGTTATTGCTCATGCCCCGGTTTGAAGGACTCAACAAAATGCTTTTTTGTAAAATACACTATTCGCAACACGAAAGGGGCCGTCGTCACCGACGTCATGAGAGATGAGGTCGTGCTGGAAATCCCATTGACGCAACACCAGAACCTGGCGCATGTTCAATCCGTTATCCGCGATGCAAAAAACAAGTTCAGCAACCGCACAAGATGATTCGGACGCAATCATGAAACTGGTTCTGGTATCATGTTGCGCGCCGTGCAGCGCGGGCGCTATAAAACAACTGGCGGACGGATGTATTCCGGACGTGGACGACTTTGTCGTCATGTTTTTCAATCCGAACATATTTCCGGAATCAGAATATCAAAAGCGCATGCGCGAACAAATTCGCTATTGCGAAAAAATGGGCGTGAAACACGTGGAACTGGAATACAACCACGATGCGTGGCGCGCGGCCGTGCGCGGGATGGAGGCGGCGCCCGAACGCGGCGCGCGATGCACCGCATGCTTTGAATTCCGATTTGCTCGGGCCTTTGCCTGGGCGCGTGAAAACGGGTATGACGCGGTGGCATCCGTCCTTGGCGTGTCGCGGCACAAAGACCAGGGCCAGGTTGACCGGGCGGCCGCGTCCAAATGCACCGACGGCGTACGTTATGTTCCTGTAAAATGGGATGAAAGGCTGCGCGTGGAAATATGGCGGGCGGCCGATTTTTACCGCCAGAACTACTGCGGATGCGAATTTTCTATACGCAAAGTGACGGCATTGATTCCGGATGGTATTCAAACAGCGTGAACAGCATTATCTGCTGATACACGGTCGGTTTTCTGTTTTTGTAAACAAGAAACTTATATTCGTTTTCGCCCGGTAAATCCAGTGCGGTACACATAATGTATACCGGTATGCCTGCGTGAATTCTGGCGGTTTCTATATGTCTGCCGGTCAGCATCTGATATTCCCCCGTGATTTTTTATAAAAGAAAAACCATCGGAATAAAATTCAGATGGCTGGAGGTTAAGAACTATAATCAGGTATAGCGTCGCTTATTCAATATATTCGCGACCCTCCAGCCGGTGGTTGGAGATTTTCTGTTTTTTATGAAACAGCCTGATTTGGGTTTCTTAAGCCCCGCCCGCGGAACACCCGCCGGCATTAGTTATTATATATTATTAAATATTTACAGTCAATACCAAGTGCCGCGGTCACACGCGACCGCGGCAACAACGGCGCAGATTTTATGTGTTACTTGCTTTTTGTGCGTCTTTTGCATTTGGTTTGCCGCGCCTCTTTTAATTCACGCACCGTCTGTTCAAGCTCTTGTATGCGCTTATCCGCCGCCGCATCGCACTGATGTTGAGAAATCCGCGTGGCAATTTCATCCCCGGACATCAAATGATTACAGTATTCCCTGTTGACTTTGACATATCTGCTTTTACGATGCGGGCAATCCGGAAATCTGAGTAATAAATCACTGTCCTTTGCAAAAATCTTTGAATACGGATTAAAACACAAATACCCGTTGCGTTCACGATGGTTACACGGCTTTTCCGGGCATTCGCAGTAATGAATGGAATACTTGCATATATATTCGCAAATAATCTTTTTTTCCACCAGCGAATACCAGCGGAACCCCGCCATCCCACGTTTCTTGTCCTGCAGGTATTCCAGTATTTCCGTTTCAAGTTTTTCGCGGCGCTGCATATATTTTTCCAATCCAGTATCGGTTTCGTTTTCTGGTGGAAGTTTTCGTCTTTCGGCGCGCCGGGCTTCTTGTTGCAGCATTTTTTTACGCGCCTGTTCATCACGCTGATGACGCAGCCATCTTTCACGTTCTTCCAATTCTTCCCGACGCCGGCGCGCTTCACGTTCACGCCACTCACGCCTTTCTCTTTCTTCCTCTATCTCCCAAGCGCTTGGCCCATAATTGCCGTCATCTTCATTCATGAAATCAAATAAATCAACAAACTCACTCATAAAAAATCCTTTTTTTAAAGAATTACACATTTTAATTAATTGTCAACATTATATAATTTGCCATTGTGCTTTTTTTATATATAATCACATGCATAAGGAGTTTTATATGTCATCTGTATTTGTATTCCCCGGCCAGGGCGCGCAAAGCGTCGGCATGGGACGCGAATTGTATGAAAACAACGCCGCCGCCCGCGCCGTGTTTGACGAGGTGGACGCGGCCCTGGGTGAAAAATTGACGGACATTATATTCAACGGCCCGATGGAGGATTTGACTCTGACCCGCAACGTACAGCCTGCAATCATGGCGACATCCATCGCAATGCTGCGCGCGGCGAACGCAGATATTCCGGAATATGTGGCGGGGCATTCACTGGGCGAATATACGGCGCTGTGTGCGGCCGGGGCAATATCCGTGGCGGATGCGGCGCGCCTGCTGCGTGCACGCGGCGACGCAATGCAAAGCGCCGCGCCGGCCGGCACCGGGCTGACCGCGGTGGTTATCGGGCTGGACATTGACGCACTGCGCAAAATATGCGACGGAACGGAATGCGATGTCGCAAACGACAACTGCCCGGGCCAGGTTGTTGTGTCCGGGGAAAAATCGGCCGTGGAATCCGTAATGGCCGCCGCAAAAGACGCCGGCGCGCGCCGCGCAATGCCGCTGGCACTGTCCGTGCCGGTTCACTGCCGCATGCAGGAAAAGGCGGCGGACGCCATGCGCGAGGCGTTGGCGCGTGTTGAAATAAAAACGCCGCGGGCTAAATTGATTGCAAACAAAACAGCGGACGTTATGACAGATCCGGCGGAAATAAAAGAGGCCCTTGTTTACCAAATGACGCACGGCGTACGCTGGAGAGAGAGCGTTTTAAAAATGCATGAACTGGGAATCCGCGAAATGATAGAGGTCGGACCGGGAAATGTTTTAACAGGTTTGGCGGGGCGCATATGCGGCGAAATTAACGCAAAGAAAATGGAGATATGATTATGTTTGATTTAACGGGACGCGTGGCATTAATCACGGGCGCCACCGGCGGCATCGGCGGCGCGATTGCGAAAAAGATGAAGCAGGCCGGCGCAACAGTTGTCGTCACAGGCCGAAACATTGCGAAACTAAACGCGGAATTCGGCGATGAATTTATAAAAATTCCGTGTGATTTGGCGGCCGACGGCGGCGCTGTGGAACTGGTCATGAACACGATAGAGGCCGCCGGCAAAATAGACATTGTCGTCAACAACGCCGGCATTACAAAGGACACGCTGCTGATGCGCATGACGGACGAACAGTTTGACGACGTTATCAACACCAATCTGCGCAGCACGTTCAAGATTTGCCGCGCCTGCATCATGCCTATGATGAAAAACCGCTATGGCCGTATTATCAACATGGCGTCCATTATCGGCGTTATCGGCGGCCCGGGCCAGGCAAACTATGCCGCGTCAAAGGGTGGAATGATTGCAATGACAAAATCAATCGCGGCCGAGGTTGCATCACGCGGCATTACCGCAAACGCAATCGCACCAGGATTTATAAAGACCCCGATGACGGACGTCCTGCCGGATGATTTGAAAAAGACCTATCTGGCGCAGATTCCGGCGGGCCGTTTCGGCGAACCGGACGACATTGCGGCCGCATGCGTATTTTTGGCCAGTGCCGAGGCGTCTTACATCAACGGCCAGACGATAAATGTCAACGGCGGCATGGGACGCTTTTAATGACGGAATTTGACGTAATCGTTATCGGGGCGGGCCACGCCGGGGTAGAAGCGGCGACCGCCGCAGCGCGGCGCGGTGCGCGCACGGCCCTGATTACCATGCGGGAAAGCGACATCGGCGCCATGTCATGCAACCCCAGCATCGGCGGTCCCGGGAAATCGCAGATGGTTGCGGAAATTGACGCATTGGGCGGCGTTATGGGCCGCGCGGCGGACGCCGCCGGCATACATTTCCGCATGCTAAACGCGTCGCACGGGGCGGCCACGCGCGCATTGCGCGCCCAGATTGACCGCGAAACGTACCACGACGCCGTTATGCGCATACTGCAGGAAACGGCGAATTTGACGATTATGTTTGAAACGGTGGATGCGCTGGACGTAAAAAACAAAATAGTTAACAACAAATACCGGGCGACGGCACTGGTGCTGACAACAGGTACGTTCTTGGGCGGCCTGGTTACACGCGGAACGGAAAAAATTCCATCAGGCCGCCTAATGGACGACGGCGCGTACCAGGCGCCGGATAAAAACATATCCGGCGTGCTGCGCGCGGCCGGATTTGAACTAATGCGCTTAAAAACAGGAACACCCGCGCGCATTTACCGCGACAGCATTGATTTTTCAAAATGCGAGCTGCAGCCGGCGGACGCGCCCCACGAATGGTTTTCCGCACCAAACGATGAAAACAATTTTAGCGCCGTATGTTACATCACGCACACAACGGCACAGACACACGACATAATCCGCGAAAACATAAAAAATGCGCCGATGTACAACGGCGATATAACAGGCACCGGGCCGCGGTACTGCCCCAGTCTGGAAGACAAGGTTATGCGTTTTGCGTCCCACGCGTCGCATCATGTGTTTTTGGAGCCAGAGGGCCTGGACAGCCCCCTAATTTACCCGAACGGCATTTCCACCAGTTTCGGCGCGGACATCCAGGACATGTGGATTCGCACGATACCGGGCCTGGAAAACGCGCGCATCGCACGATACGGATATGCGATTGAATATGACGCCATTGACGCGCGCACGCTAAAAAGCACTTTGGAATCCAAAGACATTCCGGGACTGTTTTTTGCGGGCCAGATAAACGGCACATCCGGATATGAAGAGGCCGCCGCCCAGGGCGTCATCGCCGGCGCAAACGCGGCCGGGCGGGCGCTGAATTTGACGACGCTGAACGTGGACAGAACCAACGCCATGATAGGCGTCATGATTGACGACATAACGACAATCGGCGTGGACGAGCCGTACCGGATGTTTACGTCACGCGCGGAATACCGGCTGGCCCTGCGGGCGGACAACGCGATTGCGCGCCTGGGCCCCGCGGCAGTGGCATGCGGCCTGTTAAGCGAGACCGCGCGCGCGGAAAAACACGCACTGCGCGCGGCGACAATAATGGAAAACGACAAATTTTATGCCGGATACATCCAGCGCAACATACGCGAAATGGAAAGCTATCGCCGGGATATGAACTTAAAAATACCCGCCGGATTTGACTATACCGCGATGCCCGGACTAACGGGTGAATTAATTGAAAAGCTAAGCGCGACGCGCCCGGAAAACATTGCCGCGTGCGCCCGCATTCCGGGAATGACACCGGCGGGAATCATGGTGGTGCTGCGCCGCATCCGCGGCGGGAATTAACATTACGGGCGCCGGCCATGCTATTGTTATGCCATCGCGCGCCTAATTCTTTTTCACAATCTGCAGGCGGCCGTTGTGCCACTGGGCGATTAAAATTTCATCTATGTCCCGTATTTTCTTTTTTCGCAGCTCTTTTTTCAACCATGCCGGGCTGCGGTGTATTTTGGCCAGCGCCTCGCGGTCTATGTCGCCGTTGTCTATGATTACAACGGAATATTTCTTTGCACCCTTGCGAACTATCGTAAAATCGCCGTTCGGCTCTATCTGGGCCATTTCAACGTCTTTGATTGATTTTATCTGCTGCCGCCGCAGCGCCAGCGCCAAATCATGCGCCGATATGTGCAGACGCGCCATGGCCTCTTCGTCTATGCGGCCGCGTTGAATAATCACACGCGGCGAACCGATAAATATGCGCCGCCCCAAATCCGTATTGAACGTCAGCCTGTTTAGTACATACAGCAAGAATCCGTAAATTATCACAACCACGACAAAATCCAGAATGCCGATGTGGCGGTCCAAAATAAAATCGGACAAAATGGCGCTTAACAGAAAGTTAACGATTATATCCAGCGGAGTCATCTGTTTTAAACCGGCGGTGGTATTAAAAAAGCGCAGATAAACAACCGCCACGCCGATGGCCATAATCAGCTTTACCGTTATCAATCCGTAAAAAACAAAAGACGCCGTCATGCCGTGACAATACCACGGCGACACAAAAAAATACATACGACAGAAATCCCATCCGCCGCGCATTTTATGCATTATCCCAACGCACAACCGAATAAAGGCATACCACGTTCATCTGCACTGGATATATACCAGTCCATTAGGATTTAATTTTGCTTTTTGTTGTTTTTAGTGTAAAATATCTGCGATATGGCGGTTGCTGTGTTGGGCGTCAGAACCCTTTAATGTATTGTGTCCGCGGGGACATTAAACACCCTCGGCCCATTTGGGTTGGATGGTGACGATATATAAAAATAAGCCCGCTATTTTCAATACATTATAGTTCTGAACCTCCAACCACCTGCTATGCCGGTGGTTTTTTATTTGCGAGGTAATGGATAAAGCATGGTTTGTGATAATTTGTGGGGACATGTGTGGCCGGCTTTAAGCACAATAGGTAGCATAGGGGCATCCTGTGTTTCATTGTGGTTGGCATTGCGGCATCCCAAAGAAAAAGTCAGCGGCGAATGGGAACCTGTGTCTTTTTGGGGTGGAAGTCGTCCAGACGCCATACGAATTCGGCTTAAAAACAATGGACGTACAAATGTGGATTTGCCCGATGTATTGCGGGTGGATTTTTACATGGCAGATAGTCACTGGGGTGAAATATATACGTCCGAACGTATAAATAATTTTATTCCCGCTAAGTTTTACAATTATGAAACAACGGCAGAACTTTCAGATGAACAGTTGGCAGATGCTGTGTATGATGCCGATATGCGGATATTCACGTGGACAAGTGCTGGGACACGTATTGAACTTAAACGACACGATATAAAAATAAATTCAGAAGAACTTGGAATATAAAGAAAGATAAAAAATAATAAAGTAGTAAAAATGTCAAATATTTGGAAAAAGTTAAAAGAACGATTTATTGACAGTGAATATACGGAAACGAATTCAGAAACATTGGATCCGTATTCAAATTCTGCTTATAAGGATAAAAATGTGGAATTTGAATCAGTGCCATCAAAACAAATACCCAAAGAAAGAGACACAACACGTACATACGTGTCCAAATTTGATTTGTTTTTAGAACATGCAAAGAAACACAATAAAATTGTAAAAAAATATAGAATAAAATACGTATCTGATATTGCAGAAGTAGTAAGAAAGCATTATAGAACGCTTAAAACAAAATATAATCAGTTGGTATACACCGATGATTATGGACGTGTTATTATAGACGATTTTTTGCGAGAGTTTGGTTATTTTGTTAGCAAAATACTGATAAATGAAGCGCCTTCATGTTTAAGTGATGCTTATATTACAAAAGATCCAACGTTGTTTAATTCATATAAAAACCTTTATCAATATTTTATGGCTTTGTCGGACATGCGTAAAGATGAAGCAGAACGAATTACAGACTATTCTGTGCATCCTTTGACGTTTTTTTGTTTCACAATTCAAATCAAACAGGTAAACAATATAGATGATATAAAAATACAAGATTCTAATTTGGAATGTGGCATAAATTTTGGTGTAAGTATTGTTGAACATTCGCCCGTAGAAAAACAAAGGCTTGTTAGATTTGAAGAGCTTAATAAATATATTTTTGATAAAAGTTTTGAACTGGCTTATTTGATATTTGAACATACCAGAAATATTGAAAGCTCGGTAGAGCGCGCAATATTAAAAATTCCAGGCACAAAAAAAGTAGAAAATTTACCTGAAAAACCGTTAGATTACGAAAGATATGTTTCTGATAGTTTAAAAAACTTGGGCTTTACTGCGCGGACGACGAAAGCGTCCGGCGACCAGGGGGCGGATGTGCTGGCTGAGAAAAACGGTGTATCTTTTGCAATACAGTGCAAAATGTATTCTAAACCGGTCGGAAACAAAGCTGTCCAAGAAGCAAATGCCGGACGGGACTTTTATAAAAAAGATTATGGCGTTGTCGTATCAAATGCCAAATTCACAAAATCCGCCCAACAAGCTGCCAGCGCATGTGGCGTTATACTTTTGAACGACAATATGCTGGATAAATTGTTGGAATACACGAACAAACAACCGGGCACGTAAATAGCACTCTGTTCAAAATAAAAACACCGCCTATATGGGCGGTTTATTCTGGTGCCGGCCACAAGACTTGAACCTACGACCCCCTCATTACGAAGGGATTACATACCAGCCTAACACCGGCGACTGTTCAACAGTTTGCAATACTTTATAACAAAATGCAACAAGAAATCCGCCGCTTTTTTAAATTAGGT